>CAYJUC010000206.1:3505-7116 GCA_964372605.1 uncultured bacterium
TCGGCCACGCCCGCCTCACGGGATCTCCTCGGCGGCGAGCGATTTGGCCAGGGCCAGTTCCCTGGCGACCGCCTCCGGGGCGGTGCCCCCGGTGGCCGATCGGGCCCGGAGGGAGGTCTCCACGCTGAGCGCCTCGAAGACGTCGGCGGCGAAGAGGGGGGAGAAACGGGTCAGCTCTTCGAGGGAAAGTTTCTCGAGAGGGGTTCCGAGTCCGAGGGCGTGGCTCACCACCCGCCCCACCACCTCGTGGGCCTGGCGGAAGGGGGTTCCTTTCCGCACCAGATAGTCAGCCAGGTCGGTGGCGGTGGCGTAGTGCGCTCCGGCGGCCTCCCGCATCCGGTCCCGGTCAAAGCGGAGGCCGAGGAGCATCGGCGGGAGCAGCTCCAGGATCGCCTCCAGACTGTCCGCGCTGTCGAAGAACGGTTCCTTGTCCTCCTGCATGTCCCGGTTGTAGGCCAGCGGGAGCCCCTTCATGACGGTCAGCAGCGTCATGAGGTTTCCGTACAATCGCCCGCTCCTGCCTCTGATCAGCTCCGCCACGTCGGGATTTTTCTTCTGGGGCATGAGGGACGAGCCGGTGGCGAAGGCGTCGGCGAACTCGACGAACCCGAACTCGGCGGTTGTCCAGAGGATCAGGTCTTCCGCCAGGCGCGAGAGGTGCATCCCCAGGATGGCCGCCGCGGCGAGGAACTCGAGGAGGAAGTCGCGGTCGCTCACGGCGTCCAGGCTATTGGGGCTCGGGCTCGGAAACCCCAGATCCTTCGCCAACACCTCGCGGTCGACGGCGAACGCGGTTCCCGCCAGCGCCCCCGACCCCAGGGGCAGAGATTGCGCCCGTCTCAGGCAGTCCCGGAACCGCTCGCGGTCGCGCTGGAGCATGAAGACGTAGGCCAGGAGGTGATGTGAGAGGAGAATCGGCTGGGCCCGCTGGAGGTGGGTGTAGCCCGGCATGGGACACCCCAGAAGCTCTTCCGCTCTGGCGATCAGGGCCTGCTGGGTTTCTCGAAGACCACGATCGATCCGCCCGCTGACATCTCTCAAGTAGAGGCGTTCATCCAGAGCGATCTGATCGTTCCGCGATCGCCCGGTGTGAAGCTTTCCCCCCACCGCGCCCACCTTCTCCTGAAGCCGTTGCTCGATGTTCATGTGGATGTCTTCAAGCTCCGGTCGGAAGGGGAAGGTTCCGGCTCGAAGCTCCGCTTCCACCTCTTCCAGCCCGCAGAGGAGCGCCTCCAGTTCTCCTTCGGTCAGGATCCCGGCCCGCGCCAGGGCCCGGGCCCACGCCCGACTCCCTTCCAGATCGTACGGCCAGAGGCGGGAGTCGAAGTGGAGCGAGGCGGTGAAGCGCGCGGCGGCGGGGTGGGCGTTTTCGGCGAACCGGCCTCCCCAGGGATTCCGGGGAGGGAGCGGTGGGGTCATCTCGGGCGCAGAAGGGGTCAACCTTACTGGGCCCGTGCGATCCGGTACTTTGCCACGGCGGAGTTATGCTGTTCTAACGTCGTGGAGAAGAAGTGGCGACGCCCGTCTATGGAGACGAAATAAAGGTAGTTGACCTTGGCGGGGTTGAGCACGGCGAGAATGGCCCCCTTCCCCGGGCTCGCGATGGGAGCCGGGGGGAGGCCCTGGTAACGGTAGGTGTTGAAGGCGGAGTCGGCCTGGAGATCGGCTCGGGTCAGGGTCTGATCGGGATTGCCAAGCGCATACCTGACCGTCGGGTCCGCCTGGAGCGGCATCCCGCGATTCAACCGATTCCAGAAGACGGCGGAGATCAGCGGCTGCTCCGTGGGGATCGCGGCCTCCTTCTCGATGATGGAAGCCAGCGTCAGGAGTTGATGACGCGTCAGCTCCCGCGCGCGGGCCTGAGCCAGGATGTCGGCGGTGAGCACCTCCCGAAGGCGATGGACCATCCGGGCCAGGATCTCCTGGGAGGACATCCCCTTGAAAAAGTAGTAAGTGTCCGGAAAGAGGTAACCTTCGAGGCTGTTCGCCTCCACCCCGAGAGCCTGGAGGAAGCCGCGATCACTGGCGAGCCGGATGACGTCTTCCGCCTTGGCCAGATGCTCGGCCTCCAGGAAGCGAGCCAGATCCTTCAGCGTGGCCCCCTCGGGGAACAGCACCGGGTGGACTTTGGTTTTGCCCGACTCGAGGAGCTTCAGGATGTTCAGCGCCGTGGCATCTTTGGGGATCTCGTACTCCCCGGCCTTCAAGCTCCGGGCAGTTCCCCTGAGCGCGCTCAGGAGGGCGAACCCAGCCGGGCCCCTGATCACGCCGGCCCCATCGAGCTGCCGGGCGATCCGGAACAGTCCTTGATGGGGTAAGACCTCCACCACCCGCGGTCCATTCCTGAGAGCCGGCGCAGGAAGGAGGACCCACCAGGCTTGAACAAGCACGAATAGTGAGAGGAACACTCCCCCGGCTCCAAGCAGCATCCGGCCCCGAGTCCAAGCCTTGGAGGGGGGAGTGGTCCACTTCGGGGACAACCCGGAGTGTTCAACCATATTTATCCGCATTTTACCTGGGATTTCCCTTCACAGTCAACCATTCCGTTCTGGCCGCGATGAGTCTGGTATAATACTCCCCCAACGGTCGCCAAGTCTCTAAGGGGGACATTTCATGCAGGAACCGCAACTTCCCAAGCGGCACGAGTGGCTGGTCCAGGAGCGGAACTACGGCAAGGTAGCCCTGGAGCCGCTCGAGCCGGGGGTCGCGTTGACAGCGGGCAACGCCTTTCGCCGGGTGCTCCTCTCCTCCATCCATGGGGCTGCCCCCAGCTGGGTGAAGATCGAGGGGGTCCTCCACGAATTCTCGCACCTCCCCGGGGTCACTGAGGACACCCTGGACATCATCCTGAACTTGCGGAAAGTGATATTTGCGATGTACGTCAACCGGCCCAAGCTCCTCCGCTTCCGGGTCCAGGGACCCAAGATCGTGACGGCCAGCGACTTCGTCCCCGACGCTGACATCACCATCCTTACCCCCGACCAGGTGCTGGCCACCCTCGATAAGGACGGGCGGCTCGAGATGGAGGTGTGCGTCGAGCGAGGGAGAGGGTACGTCCCCGCCGAGAAACGGGAGCCGGAGGCGCTCCCAGTTAACGCCATCCTCATGGACGCCGACTTCTCCCCGGTCGAGCGGGTGAATTTTCATGTGGAGCCGGCGGGGGGGCAGGCGTCCCTCCATGAGCGGTTGGTCCTGGAAGTCTGGACCAACGGAAGCGTCACCCCCGAGACCGCGGTGGGGGAGGCGGCTCGGCTCCTGGAGGACCACTTCGACCTCCTCATTCGGTTTCCGGAGGGGCTGGAGCCGGAAGAGGTGGTGGAGCCGGTCGCCGAGCCGAAGGTCGAGCTGAACGAAAATCTCTTCAGGAACGTGGAGGAGCTGGAGCTCTCGGTCAGGGCCTCCAACTGCCTCAAGACCGCGAACATCCGGAACATCGCCGATCTGGTTCAGCGGAGCGAGGCGGAACTCCTGAGGACGAAGAACTTCGGGAAGAAGTCGCTGAACGAGATCAAGACCATCCTCCACGAGATGGGGCTCTCGCTGGGGATACGCCTGGACCCGGAGGAGCTGGAGCGGCTCCGGGCGCAATTCGAGCGCACCCAGGAGACCTA
>CAYJUC010000207.1:0-7113 GCA_964372605.1 uncultured bacterium
AACCGTTTCAGAGGTCCGAGGACGCGGGTTGTGGGCTCGGCCACCTTGCGGCCCATAGGGTCCTCCGTTTCCCCGGCGGCGTCGGAGCCGCGACGGGGAGGCCATGGAGATGAGTTCTCTACGTGGGAGGATACACGACGATCAGCAACCGGGGGGGTTGAATTGTCAATCGGGAGGCGCCGCGTGAAGGGGTTGCGCGTTGACATTGCCTGGGGGCGCCGCTATAGTTTTGCCTTACGTCTCGATTTCGAGGTCAGACAATGGTGCTTCTGGAAGGGAAGAGTGTCAGCAAGTCGTTCGGTGGCCTCATGGCGTTGAGCGGCGTCGACTTCGCGCTGCGGAAAGGGGAGATCCTCGGCCTCATCGGGCCCAACGGCGCGGGCAAAACCACGCTCTTTAACCTGATCACGGGCACGTACCGTCCTTCCTCGGGCCACATCCACTTCCTCGGGAAAGAGATTACCCGCAGCAAGCCCCATACCATTTGCCGGGCGGGGATTTCCCGGACCTACCAGCTCGTCCGCCCGTTCGCCAGCCTCACCGTCCTCGAGAACGTGCTGGTCGGCATCTACTTCGGCCGGGCCGGCGGCGCGGATCACAGCCGGCGCGCCGCCCGCGGCGAGGCGGAGCATCTGCTGGACCTGGTGGGGCTGGCGGGAAAGATCCGGGAGCGGGCGGAGCATCTCACCCTCATGGAGCGCCGGCGGCTCGAGATCGCCCGCGCCCTGGCCACGCGACCCGCGGTCCTCTTGCTGGACGAGGTCGTCTGTGGGCTCAACCCGACCGAGGTCGCCCAGGCCATGGACCTGATCCGCGGCCTGCGCGATCGCGGCAGCACCATCTTCATGATCGAGCACGTCATGAAGGCCATCATGGGCCTGTCGGACCGGATCATGGTCCTCCATCACGGCGAGCTCATCGCCGAGGGCACGCCGGAAGAGGTGGCCAACGACCGGCGCGTGATCACGGCGTACCTGGGCGAGCGAGCCGAGTCCTAGCGCGGATTACCCATGGATTTGCTCACAGCATCTGACAGGCCCCCTCACCCTGGCCCTCTCCCCCACCGGGGGCGAGGGAACCGAAAGGACTCCCTCTTCCTCCTGAGGGAGAGGGTAGGGGTGAGGGTGCCGGGCTAGGGCCATGCTTGAGCTGCGCAATCTGGCGATGGCCTACGGGGACATCCGCGCCCTCTGGGACGTGTCGCTGCAGGTTGACAAAGGCGAGATCGTCGCGCTGCTCGGGTCAAACGGCGCCGGCAAGACGACCACGTTGAAGGCCGTCTCCGGCGTGCTGAAGCCGCTGGCCGGCGACGTATTCTTCGAGGGGAAGTCGCTCCTCAAGAAGGCGCCCCACGAGATCGTCGAGACGGGCATCGCCCACATCCCGGAGGGCCGCCGCCTGTTTCCCGACATGACGGTCATCGAGAACCTCGAGATGGGGTCGTATCCCCGAAACGCGCGCGCCGG
This sequence comes from uncultured bacterium, assembly GCA_964372605.1. Classification (GTDB taxonomy): domain Bacteria; phylum Methylomirabilota; class Methylomirabilia; order Rokubacteriales; family CSP1-6; genus CAYJUC01. Next base: position 1,467 of record CAYJUC010000207.1, read on the forward strand.
TCGCCGGCGGACGCTCCAGTGGATCTTCGAGCTGTTTCCGGTCCTGGCGGAGCGGCGTCACCAGATGGTGGGGAGCATGAGCGGGGGCGAGCAGCAGATGGTGGCCATCGGGCGCGGCCTGATGGCGCGGCCCAAGCTCCTCCTCGTGGACGAGCCGAGCCTGGGCCTGGCTCCGCTGCTTGTCGCCGAGGTGTTTCGCGTCATCAAGGAAATCCAGGGGAGCGGCGTGACCATTCTGCTCGTGGAGCAGAACGTCCGGTCGGCGCTGGAGATCACCAGCCGCGCGTATATCCTCGAAAGCGGGCGGATCGTGCGGGCGGGCCCGTCGAACCTGCTCCTGCACGACGACGAGGTGCGGAAAGCCTACCTGGGATTGTAGGCCCCTCACCCTGACCCTCTCCCCCGCGGGGGCGAGGGAACCGGAAGGAACTCCACGGGGGAGAGGGCAGGGTGAGGGGGGCTGCAGCGCTAGGCGGAGGATTCTTCCAACCCCAGGAAGCGGAGCGGCCGTCGAAACCACCGCGTGCGGATCATCCCCTGGGGCATGACGATGGCCACCAGCACCAGGACGACGCCGTACGCCGTCAGCTTCCCGTATTCCACCTTCACGTTCGCCCAGATCAGGTCTTCGACGCCGGTGAGAAAGACGGCGCCCACGAGGGGACCGAAAATCGTTCCCGTCCCGCCCAGCATGGCCATGGCGACCGGAAACAGCGCGATCTCCAACCCGAAGGTCGAATCGGGATGGATGTATTTCTGCCACCACGCGAAGATGCATCCCATGAGGGCGGGGAAGATGCCGCTCAGGGTCAGGGCCGCGGCCTTGTAATAGTAGCTGTTGACGCCGAAGGTCTCGGCCACTTGCTCGTCCTCGCGAATCGTTCGGAGGGCCAGCCCGAATCTGGAGTGCGCGATGGCCAGGCTCGTGGCGAGCATGACCAGCGTCAGCGCAAAACCGAGATAGTACGACTGCGTCAGGCTGTCCTTGGGCGGCAGGCTGATCCCGGCGGTCCCCTGCGTCAATCCCTCCAGGTTGAAGGCCAGCCGGTTGAAGAGGAGGATCACGCCGAGGGTCGCCAGGGCGAAGTATGCTCCCTTCAGGCGAAAGAACGGATACGACATCAGCAGGGCCGCCAGAATGCCGGCCGCGACCGCCGCCAGGGCCCCCACCAGCGGCGAATAGTTGCGGATGATGAGAATGCTGAAGACGTACGCGCCGAGGCCGAAGAACGAGGTGTGCCCGAGATTCAGGTATCCGAGGTGACCGCCCACGATGTCGTAGCTCTGGGCCAGCACGATGTGTATGAACAAAATCAGGATGGAGGCGAGCAGGTAGGTGTTGCGAGAGACCAGCGGCAGGGCGGCGAGATACACGAGGACGAGCGCGCCCGCCGCGAGCGCCAGCCGCTTCATGGAAATGTCCGTTGAAAGTGTCGCACCGGATGAACGATCAAACGGCGGCGCGTCCGAACAGCCCTTGCGGCCGGATGAGGAGGATGAGGATCAGCAGAATGAACCCCACGGGTTCCTGCCAGCGCCCGCCGTAGTAGAATCCGGCGAGCTGCTCGGCGACCCCGAGCGCGATTCCGCCAACGAGCGCGCCGGGCAGGCTGCCCAGGCCGCCGAGGACGATGATGGCCAGGTATTTGACCGTCAGCGGGATGCCAAGGTACGGGTTGGTGGTAAAGAGCATGATGTAGAAGCTGCCGGCCAGAGCCGCCGTCGCCGTGCCGATGCCGAAGGTGATCATGGACACCCGCGGGATATTCACGCCGACGATCATCGCCCCCTCGCGGTCCTGAGTGATGGCCCGCATGGCCCGCCCGACGTAGCTGTTTTTCAGGTAGAAGCTCAGCGCCAGGGTGAAGACGATGATGACCCCCATGATGATGAGCCGGATGGAGGGGAAGATCAGGCCACCGATCTGCATCGAGGGCAGGGAGTACGCGATGCCCTTGTCGGCGGCGCCTGTGGCCCAGGCCGAGATGTCGGAGATCACCATCGACACGCCGAGCGTCAGGAGAACGGACGAGATCAGCAGCTCGTGCGGCGAGCGGTTCGAGATCGGGCGCACGAGGGTTCGCTCGAGCGCGAAGCCGACCCCCAGAAAAACCGGAACGACGAAGAGCATGGTGACAAACGGATTCATCCCGAGGCCGAAAAAGAGACCGTAGCTGAGCAGGGCGCCCAGGAGCAGCAGGTCGCCGTGGGCGACGTTGAGCACCCGGGACACGCCGAAGATGACGGAGAGCCCGAACGCCGCCAGGGCGTACAGCCCTCCCACGAGGATGCCCAGAACGACCAACTGCGTCAGATAGGCCGCCACTGCTCAGCCCGGTCTCGTCACCCGGTCAGGTCCGCGCGTTACTTGCGCTCTCTCCACGGCGGTGTCGGGTAGATGTGCGGTCCGTTGCGGTACTGCTTTGGCATCAGCATATGGACCTGTCTCTGGTCAACGTTGACGAACTGCATCGGGAACATGGGAATGGTGGCGATGTTTTTCATCTTCTGGCCGCGATACTCGTAGGTGCGGACCTTCACCGGCCCGCTGATCGACTCGAACTCGGCCTTCTCCAGCACCTTCTTCAGGGTCTCGCGGTCCAGGCTCCCGGCCTTGTCGATGGCCCATTCGGCCATCTGGAACGTCCACATGAAGCACGGCATCCAGGGGTACGCGAAGTAGTCGAGCCCCGTCGCCTTGACGAGCCGCTTGAAGTAGTCCTGCCCGCTGAAGGTCATGACCTCGTGCCAGATGACGTCGCCGGTCACGTAGTTGGCGTCGTTCCCGAGGGACTTGAAGAACCCCGCCGTCGGGTGGGTCACGTGGAACTCACGCGGGGTGAGGTCCAGCTCCTTCGCCTGCTTTATGAAGGTTGACGAGAAGGCGTCAAAAGAGCTGACCCAGACGATGTCGGGGTTGAGGGCCTTGAACTTGGCGATGATCGGAGAGAAGTCCGTGGCGTTCGGCGGCGCGATCTCGTTGGCGACGACCTTCAGACCACGCTCCTCGGCGGCGGGAATCGCCCCAGCGGTGATTCCCCGGCTGTTAAGAATGTCCATGGTCAGGAACGCGATGGTCTTCGCCTTGCCTTCCTCCTTGACCATGTCGAGGTACGGCTCGGCCCACTTCAGCGCCGTCTCGAGGGTGGCGAAGATGTACTCGTAACCGCGCGTGAAGATCGCGGGGTCGTTGGCGCAGCCCAGGATCATCGGAACCTTGTGCTTCTCGGCAACCGTGGAGGCGGCAAAGGTCAACGGGCTGCTGAACGGGCCGATCAGGAAGTCCACCTTGTCGTCGGTGACCAGCTTCTCGTAGAACTTCACCGACGTCTTCTGGTCGGACTTGTCGTCGTAGAGGGTGAAGCGGAGCGGCAGTTTCTTGCCGGCCGACTTCACGAAGATGCCCCCCCGCTTGTTCACGTCCTCGACCCAGGCGTTGTAGAACTTGCGGAAGGGGCCAACGGCTGACGCAAAGGGTCCCGACTCGGCCAGGGTGGCGCCCAGATGGATCTCGGACTGCGCGCTTGAGACCTGCGGCGTGGTCAGCGCCACGGCGGTCGCGAGCAGCATCACACCGATCATGAGACTACTCAACCCTCGTATACGCATGCTGGCTCTCCTTTAAGCTTGGCGGGCTCCCGGGCTGGCGCCACGCCCGCCTGTTGAGCAGGCCGGGCCCCCGGGCTCGCGCCACGCCCGCCTGTTGGCGAATCGAACATTCTGAAGGCATCTCAACACCTGCTATCTGTTACTCACCACCCCCTTCTGCGCGCCACGTCGTTGAGCACGGCGGGCGCCCGGGCTGACGCCACGCCCGCCACGTCGCCGGCAGCAAGACCGCGCTGGGAACACAAGTGCGCCATACTGTAGCAACGGCGCGCCGGATCGTCAATGAGCAAGCGGGCCCCCCGGGCCCCCGGGCTCGCGCCACGCCCGCCTCTGTTAAGCACGGCGGGCCCCCGGCGTTGACCTGGGCGGGCTCCCGGGCTTACGCCGCGCCCGCCCTTCAGAGCCCGAACGGCCACCCCCGCCACGCGAGCGCGAGGCCCCAGGCGGCGAGAACGCCACCGGCCAGCCGGCTGACCAGCATGCCGCGTGCCGCCACGCGCTCGAGCAGGACGAACCCCGCGATGAGGGCGATCCAGGTGAGGTTCATCACTCCCCCGACGAAGAGCAGGGCCATGAGGACCCAGCAGCAGCCAAGGCAGTAGGCGCCGTGGCTGAGTCCCATCCGTAGAGTCCCGCCCGCGCCCTCTCGCCAGTGCGTCAAGAGAAACCCGAACGGGGACTGGCACTGGATGAGGCAGGCCTCCTTGAGGGGAGTGAACTGATACGCCCCGGCGGCCATGAGGATCAGCCCGCTCGCGAACGGGTTGGCGATCGTCGTCTCCGGAGAGAGCAGCATCAGGCTGTGGAGGCCCCACTGGGCGCCCGTCGCCAGGAGGCTAAAGCTTCCCCAGACCAGGAGATAGCCGAGGAGGAAGATCCCGGTCCGGACCCCGGGGGTTCCCTGCGTCCCTCGCTTTCGGTTCACGGTGGAGAAGAGGAGCAGCATCGGGGCCGCCGAGGGAAGCATCATCGCCGCCATCATGACGGCCCACATGGCCGCCGTCACGGCTGCGTCAACCGGGCCCCAGGAGGTCATCTGCGGCATGGCCATCTCGTGCCCCATGGAGGCCGGCGAGAACACGCCAGCCCGCCGCAGGAGATCCAGCCACGCGAGGGCCACGAGCAGAAGGAGCCCGAGTGAGACCAGAAGGTGGTCGCGCTTGAGCCAGTGCGCCAGCAGTTCGGTGAGCGCGGGTTTCGTCTCCGATTCCCCTTCGGACTGACCCGGTACCTCCGGTAGCGCCAAGTGTGGCCTCCCTATGAGCCGGCGCGCTCAGGGGCGTCGCCGGTGTCGCCCGCGCGCTCCATGAGCCGTCGCGCGACTTTCTCCCGATTTCCCTTGTGGCGCAGTTTTTCTTTGAAAGTGGAGAGCTTCCGCTCGACGGCGTCCATGGTCAGGTCCAGCGCCGCCGTCGAGGTCTTTTCGCGCTCCGAACAGACGATGGTTTTGTTTCGGGGCAGCCCCACGATGACTTTCGCGGTGTAGCTTGAATCTTTGTTGGCGGTAAAAAAGATATCGACTTTCAGGATCAGGTTCGAGAACCGAGAAAGACGTTTCACCTTCGCCCGCGTGTAGCCGAGCAAGGGGTCGGTGATTGCCAGATGCCGACCGTGCACCAGCAGCTTCACGGGAGCCTCCGGTGGGGGGCGCCACGCCCCAAGAATCTCGCACCGGGAACGCTACCAGGGGCGGGCCGCTCGCGTCAAGGCCAAGCCACGGCGGCAGGGGCGGCTCCCACGCGTCTGGCGGGTGGTCGTGGAACGTCGGCGCTCCGACAAAGACGTCTGTTCGGTCGGCCGGGAAAGGCCGGCGACGCGCGGCCTGACCCAAGCCCGGGGTCAGGCCGCTGCGTGCCGGGTGGGTAGCTACTGGGCGGAGACCTCCTCGCGGTAGAGGTCGAACGCCTCGAGCACAGGCACATCCTGGGAGCTGAACATGAACGCGGGCTCGGTGGCCGACCGGTTCTCGTGCTGCACCCACGCCCAGTGCGGGATGGCCAGCACGTCTCCGCTCTCCCATTCGAGCTTTTGATCGCCC
>CAYJUC010000208.1:0-462 GCA_964372605.1 uncultured bacterium
GGGTAATGCCCCACCCCCCCAGGATCTAATTGCTTGGGGGGAGGCATGGGAGGGGGCCGTCGAGGCCCCCTTCGACTATCTAGTCGGGAGCTTTGTGGCCTCCTCTGCTGGAGAGTGGGATCTCCACCACCACGTCGCCGCTCACCACGGCCTGACAGCCGAGCCTGGAGTGGAGCGTCAGGCCCTCCGCCGTATCGAGACGGTCTTCCTCGTCCTCCTCCACCTCGGACAGGTTCTCCGCCCCCTCTTTGACGATGACGTGGCAGGTGGTGCAAGCGCATTTGCCGCCGCAGTTGTGCTGGAGGTCGATGTTGTTCCCCAGCGCAATGTCCAAGAGGGAACCGGGACGGCCGTCCTCCTGGAGGGGGAACTTGGCCTGGTCCACCTCCACCGTGATGTTCAGCGGGAGAAACGTCACCTTGTACATAACATCTACCGCTCCCCCAGCACGTCCGTCACCCG
>CAYJUC010000208.1:472-7082 GCA_964372605.1 uncultured bacterium
GAGCGCGATGTCCAGGCTGGAGCCGGGAAGCCCGTCCTCCTGGAGAGGATATTTTGCCGGGTCCACCTCCACCGTGATGTTCAGCGGGAGAAACGTCACCTTATACATCGCATCGCATCTATTTCTTCTCCAGAACGTCCGTCACCCGCTTCGAGGCCAGGGTTTCCTTGAGGGCGGAGTCCATCAGAACCTCGGCCAGGTGAAGAGTCGCCTGGTTGAGCTGATCCGTATGCGCGCGGATGGTGTCCCGGTCGCTTCCGTCGCGGACGCCCTTCAGCGCGTCCACCGCCTGCCGGATGCGGGCAGCCTCGTCGTCACCGATCAGGTGACTCCCCTGTCGCAGGGCCCGCTCCGTGGCGTTGATCACGCTGTCCGCCTGGTTCCTGGCCTCGATCAGGAGCCGGGCCGCCACGTCTTCCTCGGCGTGGGCGAAGGATTCCTCGATCATCCGCTCCACCTCGGCGTCGGTCAGCCCGTAGGACGGCTTCACCTCGATGGAGGCGGCCTTCCCGGTTCGGAGCTCCTTGGCGTGGACCTGGAGGATGCCGTTGGCGTCGATGAGAAACGTCACCTCGATCCGCGGCATGCCCGCGGGCATGGGGTCCACGCCGCGAAGCTCGAAGCGGGCCAGCGAGCGGTTGTCCTTGGCAATCTCCCGTTCGCCCTGAAGGACGTGCAGGTCGACCACCGTCTGCCCGTCCACGGAAGTGGTGAACATCTCCTTGGCGCTGGTCGGGATGGTGGTGTTGCGCGGAATGAGCACGCTCATCACCCCTCCCAGCGTCTCGATGCCGAGCGAGAGGGGCGTGACGTCGAGAAGGAGCATGTCGGTGATCCCGCCGGCGAGGATGTGGGCCTGCACCGCCGCGCCGAGCGCCACGACCTCGTCCGGGTTGAGCTGGCTGTGCGGAACCTTCCCGAACAGCTCCCGGACGCGCCGACGCACCAGCGGAATCCGGGTGGAGCCGCCCACCAGAACCACTTCGTCGATCTGCCCGGCGCTCAGGCGCGCGTCGGCCAGCGCCAGCCGGCAGGGGCCCAGCGTCTCCTGGACCAACGGCTCGATGAGGGCCTCCAGCTCGGCCCGGGCGATCTCTCGCCGGTAGGTCAAGTCGTGCTGCGGAAACGGGATTGTCAGCGTCGTCCGATCCTCGAAGGAGAGGCGGCACTTGGCCGCCTCGGCGCCGAGCCGGAGGTCCTGCATGGCCTCCGGGTCTCCGGCCAGGTCGGCGCCGTAGCGCGTTTTGATGTCGGCAAGGAGCCAGTCGACCATCATCCGGTCGAAGTCGTCGCCCCCCAGGTGGGTGTTTCCGTTGGTGGCCAGCACTTCGAAGATCCCGTCCTTCACCCGGAGGATGGAGATGTCGAAGGTTCCACCTCCGAGATCGAAGATCGCGACGGTCCCCTGCTTCCTACGGTCAAGCCCGTAGGCGAGCGAGGCGGCGGTGGGCTCGTTAACGATCCGGAGCACCTCCAGTCCCGCGATCCGCCCGGCGTCCTTGGTGGCCTGCCGCTGGCTGTCGTTGAAGTAGGCGGGGACCGTGATGACCGCCTGCGTCACCGGCTCGCCGAAGTGCGCTTCCGCCCGTTCCTTGAGCGCCTTCAGGATGATCGCGGAGACCTCGGGAGGGCTCACCTCCCGGTCTCCGACTTTGATCCGGATCACATCATGCGACGGGAGAATGTGGAAGGGGAAGTAGCGCAGCTCATCCTTGACGTCCTCGTATCCCTTTCCCATGAACCGCTTGACTGAGTAGATGGTCTGGCCCGGGTTTCGCGCCAGCTGCCGCTTGGCCGGCTCCCCGACCAGGATCCGGTCCGGGGTAAAGGTCACCACCGAGGGCAAGAGCACGCGCCCCTCCGCATCGGAGATGACCCTGGGGAGGCCTCCCTCCATGTAAGCCACGAGGCTATTGGTCGTGCCGAGGTCAATGCCGACGATGCGAGGCATCCGTACGCGTTTCCTCTCCGAGCGCCACGCTCAGGTCGTCGATGACAGTGGTCAGATACGCCCGGGCGGCCAGGGTCTCCTCCATCCGGTTGAGGAGCGTGACCCGGATGGGATCCCGGTTGTGCGGGACGCGGCCGCTGCCGTCAACCAGCGCGTCCCATTTCTTTCCCGCGTTTAGGAGCTTCTCCTCTTCGGCGGCCCGTCGCGCCATGAGGCGCTCCCGCTCGCGCTCGAGGCGGGCGCGGGTCTCGAGACCGAGGCCGGCGGCCCTGGCCTCTTCCAGCGCCTCCTGGACTTCCAGCACCTCCTCCAGGAGGTCCACCGGTGCCCTGGCCGGAACGCCATCCGCCCGTGCCTCCCCCAGCTCCAGGCGGATCAAATAGTCACACCGGGAGATCGGATCGCGAAGTGCCCGATACGCCCGGTTGACCAGCGCCGATCTCTCGAGGCTCTCGGCCTGCTCGGCCGGAGTGGCCGACTGGAAGAAGTCGGGGTGGAATTTTCGGGAGAGCGCGTAAAACCGGCGCTCCAGCTCCTCCCGGTCCAGCCCCATTTTCCGGGGAAGACCGAACGCCGCGAAGTAGTCCAATCCGCCCACCCGATCTTCTCCTCACCAAAATGAAAACGGGCCTGCCGAGGCGAGGCCCGTTTTCGCACCATCGACACGGCTGCGACCCAAAACCTCAGGCCTGAGTCACCACGCGCGCCGCCCCCCGCCTCCGCCCCCTACGCCGAGAACGAGGTCCCGCAGCCGCAGGTGGATTTGGCGCTGGGGTTCACGAAGGTGAAGCCCCCGGTCAACCCCTGGGTCACGTAGTCCAGGGTTGTCTCGTTCAGGTAGAGATAGCTCTTGGCGTCGCAGACCACCTTGATGCCGTCGATGTCAAAGGTCTTGTCGTGCGGCCCAATCTCGGAGTCGAACTCCAGAGAATAGGAGAGGCCGGAGCAGCCGCCTCCTTTCACTCCCATCCGGAGAAAGACATTCTCGAGGTTCTGGGCAGCCTGGAGCTGCTTGGCCTGCTTCACCGCCGCTTCGCTGAGATGTACCGCCATCGCAGGATCATCCTCCTTGGTTGCCTTCGGCCCCTTATGACGCGGTTGCGCCCGCCGCAGCCGCCTTCTTCTCCCACTTCTCCCGGAAATCCGCCAGGGCGGCCTTGATGGCATCCTCGGCCAGCACCGAGCAGTGGATCTTCACCGGGGGGAGTTTCAGCTCGTTGACGATATCCGTGTTCTTGATCTTCATGGCCTCGTTCACGGTCTTGCCCTTCAGCCACTCGGTGGCCAGGCTCGAGGACGCGATGGCGCTCCCGCACCCGAAGGTCTTGAACTTGGCATCCTCGATAATCCCGGATTCCACGTTCACCTTGATCTGGAGCTTCATGACGTCCCCGCACTCGGGCGCTCCCACGAGTCCCGTCCCCACGCCCGGGAGATCCTTGGGTAACGATCCCACGTTGCGGGGGTTGTTGTAGTGATCGATCACCTTCTCGCTGTACGCCATGGTGTATTTCCTCCAGTTGTCTCCCGGTGGGATTCCTATTCGGCTTTCCACTGGATCGACTTGAGGTCAACTCCCTCTTTCGCCAACTCGTAGAGGGGGGACATTTCACGAAGCCGGGCGATGACCTCGATCGTCCGATTCCCGACGTACTCCACCTCCTCCTCCGTGGTGAACCGGTGCAGGCCGAACCGGATGGACGAGTGGGCCAGCTCCGATCCCACCCCGAGGGCCGCGATCACATAGGAAGGCTCCAGGGTGGCCGAGGTGCAGGCCGAGCCGGAGGCGATGGCCACCTCCTTGTTCAACCCCATGAGCACGGACTCCCCCTCGACATAGGCGAAGGAGACGTTCAGGTTGTGCGGAAGCCGCTTTTCGGGGTGCCCGTTGAGGTACACCTCTCCCATCGAGGAGAGGATTTTGTCCTGGAGCTTGTCCCGGAGCAGTTTCAGCCGGGCCGATTCCTCCGCCATGACCTCCCGACAGATCTCAGCCGCCTTGCCGAAGCCGACCACCAGCGGCACCGGCACCGTCCCGGATCGCATCCCCCGCTCGTGGCCGCCTCCGTCGATCATCGGGGCGATTCTGACCCGCGGGTTCTTCCGGCGAACGTACAGCGCGCCCACCCCTTTGGGTCCGTAGATCATGTGGGCGGTGAAGGACAGGAGGTCGATGCCCATCGCTTCCACATCTACGGGAACCTTCCCCACGGCCTGCGTCGCGTCGCAGTGGAAGATGATCCCCTTCTCCTTGGCCAGCTTGCCGATCTCCGCGATCGGCTGGATTGTGCCGATCTCGTTGTTGGCGAACATCACGGAGAGCAGGACCGTCTTGTCGGTGATCGCCTTCCTGATCTCTTCCACGTCCACCAGGCCGTCATTCCCTACCGGGACGTAGGTGACCTGGCACCCCTGCCGCTCAAGCCGTTTACACACGTCCAGGCCGGCCCGTTGCTCGATGACCGTGGTGACGACGTGGTTGCCCTTTTCCCGGTACATCTCGCTTACGCCTTTGACGGCCAAGTTGATCGCCTCGGTCCCGCCGGAGGTGAAGACAATCTCCTTGGGGTCGCGGGCTCCGATCAGCCTGGCGAGCGCTTCGCGAGCCTTGTCCACCGCGGCCTCGGCCTCCCAGCCGAAGGGATGGTTGCGGCTCCCCGGGTGGCCGAACTTCTCGGTGAAATATGGGATCATCGCCTCCATGACCCGCGGGTCCACCGGGGTCGTGGAGTGGCTGTCCATGAAGATCGGAAACTTTATTGCCATGCGACTGTCTCCTGAGGAGTCGTCATCCCGGTCAAGGGCATGAGAACGACTTCGCTGTCGAGCTCCGCCACCGTCATGGTATCGAGGAGATCGCTGATCTTAGCCTGAATCTTCTGGACCGGCCGCCGGAGATTACAGCGAGGGAACTGGGGGCAGGTCAGGTCCTCCATGCAGCTCACGATGTGAATGGGTCCCTCCAACGCCCGAACCACTTGTCCCACGGTGATCTTTTCCGGGGTCCGGGCCAGCGCGTACCCCCCCTTAGGGCCGTTATGGCTGGCGATCAGCCCCCTTTTAGCCAAGCGTTGTAGGATCTTGGCCAACAACTCCATAGGGATATTGAACTCTTCAGCGATCCGCTTCGCGCTTATCGACCCCTTTTCCTGGTGGTGAAAGGCGATATAATGAATCGCCATCAGACCATAATCAGCACGCTTGGTGAAGCGTAACATGGCTTAGCCGATCTTTTTGATCCCCGATCTTTTTTATCGCCTTATAAGGTATCAAGCTGAAACGTCGCTGTCAAGAGGTATTTCCCACGGGAGAAGGAGAAAAACTTGGAAAATATTGATTTTGAATCAGCTAGTTACAGAACTGTGATCGCTCAACTCGATCGGGTGGCCGGTAGACTCGGCCTGGAACCCGACATTCACGAGCGACTCCGCTACCCACGGCGGGCTCTGGTGGTGTCGGTCCCGACACTGATGGACGACGGGCGGACGGAGGTCTTCATCGGCTACCGGGTGCACCACAATACCGTCCTGGGTCCGACAAAGGGGGGGATTCGCTACCACATGGATGTCACTCTTGGGGAGGTCACAGCCCTCTCGATGCTCATGAGCTGGAAGTGCGCCCTTATGAGGCTTCCATACGGAGGCGCCAAGGGAGGGGTGCGTTGCAATCCATCGACGATGTCCGCCCGGGAGCTGGAGCGGATGACCCGGCGGTACACGGCTGAGATCATCCTCCTCATCGGACCGGACCTGGACATTCCCGCACCGGACCTGGGGACCAACGAGCAGGTGATGGCGTGGATGATGGATACCTACTCCATGACCCAGGGGAAGAGCGTCCCCGGGGTCGTCACCGGGAAGCCAGGGATCATCGGCGGCTCAGCCGGCCGGCGGGAGGCCACGGGACGGGGAATCGTGTACACCCTCTATCAGGCGGCGCGCCATCTGGGCCAGGACCTCAAGGGGCGCCGGGTGGTCGTCCAGGGATTCGGCAACGTCGGATCGGTGGTGGCCCGCCTGCTCTGGCGGGAAGGATGCCTGGTGGTCGGGGTGAGCGATGTGAAGGGCGGTGTCTATAATGCCAAAGGGATGGACATCCGCCAGCTGGAAGCCCACGCACGCGAGGCAGGCGGCGTGGTCGGCTTCAACGATACGGAGGCCGTGACGAACAACCAGCTACTCGAGCTTCCGACCGACATCCTCATCCCCGCGGCCGTCGGCTCCCAAATCAGGGAAGACAACGCCGATCGGATCCGGGCCGGACTCATCGCCGAGGGCGCCAACAACCCCACAACCCCTGAGGCCGATCAGATCCTCCGCGAACGGGGGGTCACCGTGATTCCGGACATCCTCGCCAACGCCGGGGGGGTGGTCGTCTCCTACTTCGAGTGGGTCCAGGGACTCCAGTACTACTTCTGGAAAGAAAGCGAGATCACGAGCCGGCTTCAGGAACTGATGGTCCGCGCCTTCAACCGGGTCTGGGGAATCGCTCAGAAGGAAAGCACGGACCTTCGTACCGCCGCGCTGATGGACGGCATTCGTCGAGTGGCCGACGGGTACGTCGCCCGCGGTCTCTACCCCTAGTTCACTCGGGGGGGCGTTGCCCCCCTTCCGAAACCTCCCCCCTGCGGTTCGAGCGTGGCGGGTGCGGCCCTGCCGT
>CAYJUC010000209.1:0-6224 GCA_964372605.1 uncultured bacterium
CGGGGATTGCGTTCACTCCTCCTCCAGGATCCTGAACCGTTTCCCGGCGACCTCGCGAAGCTCGGCGCGCCTGCCCCGCGGAATCGTGACCACCGCCGGGTCGCCGTCGCTCACGAATCGCTCCTCGGGGTGCCGGGCGAAGTACCTGAGCCAGTGCTGCAGCTCGGACTCCAGCGCCTGGATCCGGGGCAGGCGATAGGGGTCGAAGCGTCGCGAGAACGGCGACGTCGCGGCGCCACCCGCCACCATCAGAATGGCGTCGTGCTGGTAACTGACCCCGTCGATGCTCCCGCGGATCGCCCAGGAGAGGTCCCTGGGATAGGCCCCCATCGGCAGGGCCAGCGTCCGGAGCCGGTAGCCGGGGACGTGCCGGTGGATCCACTGCTGGGCCTGGGCGATCTGGGTCCGCACCGTGGCCTCGGGGTATTTCGAGAGGTTGGCGTGCCAGAGGGTGTGGTTGCCGATCTCGAAGCCTCTCCCCACCAGATACTCCAGCTTGGCCCTCTCGTACTCGGGCTGGCCGAACAGCTTGTGCGGCTGCTTGGCGCCGGGCAGCACGTAGAACGTGGTCGTCTTGCCGAACTCGGGGTGCTGGCGGCTGAACGCCTCCAGAATTCCCACGGCAGAGTTCGGGTCCACCTCGACTTTTCCGTTCCGCTCCACGAAGCGGAGCTGGCCGGGAGAGGAATCATCGAAGGTGAGGACCACCGGGGTGGCGCCGGCGGGGAGAGCCATCCGGCCGTCCAGGAGGTCGCCGAGCCCGATGAGCCGGTAGCCGCCCTCCCAGAGCCGATCGAGATCGCGGCGGAAGTTCTCCGGGGTTCGGGCCCACCGCGATTCCGGCTCCTCGATCAGGTGGTATTCCAGAATCATGATCCGGCCCAGCTCGTTGGGCCTGAGCTCGCCGAAAGCGGGGCGGGACGGAGGGAGAGCGAGCGACAGCAGGCACCCGGCGAGGACGATCCATCTTCCGGCCACCCGCCGGAGCTTACTTTGAGTTCTCACCCTTGACTGAGGCGGTGGTCTTGGGTCTCAGGGCGTCGACGGTGTAGTCGTTTCTGGGATTCCAGAGCATCCAGCCCGTGGCCCCGGCGTCTTCCGCGCCCTTCTGCTGGGCTCTCACTTCTTTCACCCCGAACGGCCGGCGGTCGAAGGCGTAGTCGCGGAAGTCCTGGATCCACGGCCGGACCGCTACCGTGACGTGGGCCGATCGCTTCCGGATGAGCCTGACGCTCTCGAAGACAATCTCGTACGGGTGCGCGACGGGGTTCCGGTAGCCCGGGATCCCCCGGTGGTACCCCGAGGGGTAGACCATGGGGGAGAAGTAGTCCAGGTGCGGGGCCAGCTCCTCGATGCGCTGGCCGATATCCGTGTCGTTCTCGTTGAACGCCGTGTAGCCAAAGACGTCCGCCGCCAGGAAGACTCCGGTGGGGGCCAGCTCCCGCCGGGCCCTGGCCAGGAAAGAGGAGATGGTTTCGAGCCGGTTTTCCTTAGTGTTGGGCCTGCCGTAGCGGGCCGCCGTGATCTTCCCGTCGGTGGGGAACCGGATGTAGTCGAACTGGATCTCGTCGAACCCCTTCCGCGCCGCCTCGGCGGCCACGGCGATGGCGTACCCCCACACCTCTTCCCTGAACGGGTCTACCCAGGCCAGCTTCTCGTTGTCGACCCACGGCTTGCCTGTCCGGGTGTCGGTGATGGCCCACCCCGGCTTGGCGTTGGCCAGGACGTTGTCTTTGAAGACCACGATGCGGGCGATGGTGTACACCCCCCTGGCCTTGAGGTCGGCGATCATCTGGTCGAACTCCTTGATGATCACCGGTCCCTGGGCTCCCACCTCCAGCGCCAGCGGCACCTGGGTCCGATACGGGATGAGCCCCCTGTCGCCCTTGACGTCTATGACCACGGCGTTCAACTCGGTCCGGCTGGTCAACTCGAAGACCCGTGTTCGGATCCCGCGGTCGCCGACGCCGTAGTAGGTCAGGTACGCTGCCTTGACAGTCTGCGGTTTGAGGGGAACCGTCAGGGGAGAGCCGTTCACCGCCATGCTCTTTCGCTCGTAGCCCGGGACTTTGACCAGGAGGGTCTCGCTGGGGGCCACCGGGCCGATGGTGAACAGCCCCTGGGCGTCGCTCTTGACTCTCAGCAGGCCAGCGTGGATGGTGGCCCCGGGGATCGGCGTCCGGCGGTCAGCGTCCACCACCTGCCCCCGCACGGGCTCGAGCCGCGAAAGGGGGGAGGGAACCTCGGTCTGCGGATAGGCTCGGGTCGGAAGCGTAAGAATCAGAACCAGAAAAGCAAGGCCGCCCAGCAGCGGGCGGCCTCGTCCAGGTTGCGTTTCGGTGTTGTCTCTCATCGGCGCATCAGAGCATACCGCTCGTCGGGCGCAGTCTCCAATTTTTTTTTGAGCGCTCCACGGAAACGCTCCCGCTCCCTCCGGAGGGAGCGGGTTGGGGTGAGGGTAGCGGGATTGCCGCGTCCCGCCGTTCGTGGTAGAAATCAATCGATGGATCACGCCGAGGATTTCGGCTGCCGCCACGCCGGCAGCCGCTTTTTTGAGGTGAACGGTCTCAGGCTCCACGGCCTGGAGTGGGGGAACCCCGCCCATCCGCCCCTTCTCCTCCTCCACGGCGGCTCCGCCCACTGCCACTGGTGGGATGAGGTGGCGCCTGCCTTTGCCGACCGGTACCACGTGATCTCGCTGGACCAGCGGGGACACGGGGCGAGCCAGTGGTCGGATCCTCCCGCCTACGGAACCCAGGACTTTGTCTCCGACCTGCTGGGGCTCATGGAGCGGCTCGGGTGGGAGCGGATGACCCTGGTGGGGCACTCCATGGGAGGTCACAACGCCATGACCTTCGCCGGCTGGCATCCGGAGCGCCTGAGCGGTGTCGTGATCGTGGACAGCCGGCCCGCGATCCCTCCGGAGCGGTTGGAGCGGATGCGTCACCGGGGCCGTCGCATCCTCCGCCCGTACGAGAACCCTGACCGGGCGGTGGAGCGCTTTCGCCTCCTCCCGCCGGAGACGAGCGCACCGGCCCCGCTTCTCCGGCACCTGGCCCGGGCCGGGATCGTCGAGCGGGAAGGGAAGTGGTTCTATCGCTTCGACCCTTCTTCTAACGGGAGCCGGGCCCCGGTAGATGCCTGGCCGCTCCTCCCGCAGATCAGCTGTCCGACCCTCATCGTCCGGGGCGAATTTTCCCCCATCATGACCCGGGAGATGGCCCGGGCGATTCAGGAAAAGATCCCTGGCGCCCAACTGGCCGAGGTTCCCGAGGCCTATCACCACATCATGCTGGATCACCCCGCGGCCTGCGTCGCGCTCCTCGAGCGGTTTCTTCAGGAGATCGATCCCTCTCCCTCCCGGGAGGGAGAGGATAAAGGTGAGCCCTGCCCTCTCCCCGCGAGGGGAGAGGGGGTTCAGCCGAGGATCTCCTGGGGGAATTGGTCGAGCGCGGAGAGCAGCGAGAAGGGGGCGGCCTGACCGAGGCCGCAGAGCGACGCCACCTGGACCACCTCTGAGAGTTCCCTGAGCCGAGCCGGGGTCGTCTCCGGATTCCCTCGCCCGTCGAGCAGCTCCAGCAGCCTGGCAGTTCCCTCCCGGCAGGGGGTGCATTTGCCGCACGACTCCTTGGTGTTGAAGGCCAAGAGCGTGCTCACGATGTCGCGGACCGAGGCGGAGTCGTCGAGGGCCACCACGCCGCCGGTCCCGGGGTTGACCGCTCCCCTCGGAATCAGCGGCTCGTCGAGCTGGCGCGGGTGGACGATGCTCCCCGAAGGGCCACCTACCAGGAACGCCTTGAGCGGCCGGCCGCTCCTGAGCCCGCCCCCGATCCGCTCGACGAGCTGGCGCAGAGTAATCCCCAGCTCCACCTCCACGATCCCGGGCTTGGCCACGTGACCGGAGAGGCCGAAGAGCTTGGTCCCGAAGCCCCGGCCGAGCCCGGCGAACCACGCTCCGCCCCGCTCCACGATCAGCGGGACGGCGAAGAGCGTCTCCACATTGTTGATGACGGTGGGCTTGCCCCAGAGCCCGGCTTCCACCGGAAACGGCGGCCTCGGCCGCGGCATGGCCCGCTTCCCCTCGATGGATTCCAGGAGCGCAGTCTCTTCCCCCAGGACGAAGCCGCCGGCCCCCCGTCTGATCTCCAGGCGCAGGGAGAATTCGGAGCCGAGTATCCGTTCACCAAGGAGTCCCCAAGCCTCCGCCTCCTCCATCGCGCGGGCCAGACGACTGGCGGAGAGGTTGGCCTCGCCGTGGACGTAGAGATAGCCGCGCGTCGCCCCTGCGGCGTAGGCGGCGAGGATGACGCCTTCCAGGAGGCGGTGGGGATCGCCCTCCATCAGGTGGCGGTCCTTGAAGATTCCGGGCTCTCCCTCTTCCCCGTTCATCACGAGGTATTTGGGCTCGCCTCTGGCCTTCCGGCACCCCTCCCACTTGATCGCCGCCTGGAAGTAGGCGCCGCCGCGTCCCTGGAGCCCGGAGGCGCGAACCTCCTCGATCACCCGGCCCGGCTCTCCCGTGTCGAGCATACGCGCCAGGTGTGCGTAGCTCCCGTGGCGGATCGCGTCGGCGATCTCCCCCGGGTCCACCACGCCGCAGCGCTCAAGCAGGGCGCGGTGCTGGCCCGAGAGGAACGGCTCGGCGGAGAGGGGAGGAACGCCGAGCCATTCAGCGTCGCTCCAGTTCACGGCGGCGAATTCCGTCAGCGCATCACCCGCGGCCAGCGCCTCGATCAGACGCGGCGCCTGCTCCGGAATCACGCCGGTGAGCGTGATTCGCGGCCAGCCGTCCTTGACGATCTCCACAGTCGGCGCGGCGAAGCACATCCCGTTACAGCCACCCGCGATGACCCGGGCCGGGAGCTTTCGCCGCTCGACTTCGGCGCAGAGTGTAGCGAGCAGATCCATTGCTCCCACGGCGAGGCCGCAGCTTCCCGCTCCCACCAGGAGCCGGGCGCCGGCCCGCCGGGCGTCGGCCTGGCGCTTCAGGTGATTCCATCGCTCTTGAGCGCTCTTCCCCTCGGGCGCTGCCGTCCTCTGCGCCGGCGGGGCGACTTCGGTTTGAGTCCGGGAGTGCTCGAGGAGTGAGGGAAGCTCGGCGAGCGTCACCCGGCCTCGACAGTCATGATCCATGTCGACCACGGGCGCGACCCCGCAGACGAAGCCGCAGTCCATCTCCTCCAGCGTCGCCGAGCTGTCTGGTGCGGTCTGCCCGGCGGCAATGCCGAGCATCCGCTCCAGGCCGTGGAGGATCTCCAGCGAGCCGAGGAGGCGGCAGCTCGCGCCCGTGCAGACGCGGATGAGCCGCTCCCCCGGTTTTTCGAGCCGGAACTCCGGGTAGTGAGTGGCCACACCGTAGACCTCGCTCTTGGGGACGCGGAGATGGGCGGAGACGGCTTCCAGGGCGGAGAGTGAGAGGAACTGCTCGGCCTCCTGAACGACCTGAAGAGCGGGGAGGAGCCAAGCGCGCTCTCGCGGGAACCGGCTGATGAGCGACGCCAGCTCAGCCACGTCAACTTTGATAGGGCAAGGGGTCGGTGAGACGGGCTTCGGCGAACCCTTTCTTCCTGAGGAGGCAGCTATCGCAGCGCCCGCAGGCCTTGCTGTCGTCGCCTGGTTCGTAGCAGGACCAGGTGAGGCCGAAGTCCACCCCGAGGTCGTGCCCGCGCCTGATGATCTCGGCCTTCGTCATCCGGATCAGCGGCGTGTGGATCTTGAAGCGGCTCGTTCCCTCCACCCCTGCTTTGGTCGCGAGGTTCGCCATCCGCTCGAAGGCCTCGATGTACTCGGGACGGCAGTCCGGATACCCCGAATAATCGTAGAAATTCGCCCCGAAGAAGATCTCCTCGGCGCCGAGGACCTCGGCCCAGGCCAGCGCGTGGGAGAGGAAGATCGTGTTCCGGGCGGGCACGTAGGTGACGGGGATCCCGCGACCGATCTCCGCCGTGCTCCGTCCCTTCGGTACCGGGATATCGGCGGTGAGGGCGGAGCCGCCGATGGCGCGGAGATCGAGCGTCAGGATCAGATGCCCTTTTGCCCCGAGCGCGGTGGCCACGCGCTTGGCCGATTCGAGCTCCCGGCTGTGGCGCTGGCCGTAGCTGAACGAGAGCGCGTACGGTTCATA
Source organism: uncultured bacterium (assembly GCA_964372605.1). Classification (GTDB taxonomy): domain Bacteria; phylum Methylomirabilota; class Methylomirabilia; order Rokubacteriales; family CSP1-6; genus CAYJUC01. Next base: position 6,125 of record CAYJUC010000209.1, read on the forward strand.
TCCCTCGGCGCGAGCGATGGCCAGCGTGGTGGCCGAGTCCACCCCTCCCGACAGCAGCACCACCGCCTTCTTTAGACCCCCCTCACCTTTAAGATCGGAC
>CAYJUC010000209.1:6234-7063 GCA_964372605.1 uncultured bacterium
TCCTCTCCCCCTCGGGGGGAGAGGGCAGGGTGATCTACCGCGTTCTTCATACCCACTACCTTTATCTACTATCTACACCCCGCGGCGGGCGCCCCAGAGGAGAATGTGCAGGCGGGGAGAGTAGCGGAAGCCGTGGCGCTTGCACGCCTCCACGACCCAGGGCGTGCGCTCGAGGATCTGCTCGCGGCGGACCCCTTCGGGCATGAGGAGAATGCGCTCCCTCGGTAGGGCGAAGCGTTCGGCAAGCCTCAGCACTTCGGCGACGTCACTCTCGTCCAGCACGACGAACTTCCACCACGCGTTCCTTCCGAGGAATTCCCGGATCGCGCCTGGGTTAACCCGCTTCGCCTCGGAAACGCCGGAGTTCGACAGCTTCGGCGAGACGTTCCACTGGTCCACCGGCACCGGCGGCGGGGGCAGGGTGCATGATGTCTCCACCTCGATGGTGAATCCGCGCCCCTTGAGCGCCTCCACCAGCGGGACGAAGAGCGGAGACTCCAGCGGCTCCCCGCCGGTGATCACCGCTCGCTGGCAGGGAAAAGCGCAAACCTCCTCCAGCAGGTCCGCCAGCTCCACCTCTCGCCCGTCCCGCGGATCCCAGGAGTATTTGGTGTCGCACCAGCCGCACCCCACCGAGCACCCCTGGAGCCGAATGAACACCGCGGGAAGTCCCGCGGTCACCCCCTCCCCCTGCACCGAGAAGAAGCACTCAGCGATCCGGCCGGTGATCGAAGCTGGGATCACGTCTCACCCCGGGAGAGCGCGCTCCCGCACCCCGGACTCTCCCAGACCGCCACCCGCTCCAGAGTGATGCCGGCGGGGAGGGCTT
>CAYJUC010000210.1:0-1311 GCA_964372605.1 uncultured bacterium
GATCCCGGGTGGCGCGCGCGCGGCGACTGGCTTCTGAGCTGTAACTGTGACGTCTTCTGCCCCTGCGTCATCTCCCTCGGCCGCTCGAGGCCGACCCAGGGGCATTGCGTGACCTGGTACGCCTTCCACCTTGAAGAGGGCCGGTACGGCGAGACGGATCTCGCCGGCCGCACGGTGGTGGCCCCGGCCTATTCGCCGGGGCCCCTCCTGGAAGGGGGGTGGACCATGGGCCTCTACCTGGACGAGGGGACGAACCCCGACCAGGAGCGCGCCCTCACCCGCATCTTCACCGGGGAAGCCGGCGGCCCGATCCGGATGTGGAGCTTTCTCGTCGCTCGGCACCTGGGGGTTCAGAAAGCGCCGATCCACTTCCAGAAAGACGGTAGGCAGCGGACGATCACGATCCCGAAGACCCTCGAATGCTCCATCGCGGCGCTGCCGGGCGGCGAGCCCGACGAAGTGATCCGCCTCTTGAATCTGCCCTACTGGATCAATCGTGAAGTGGTGGTATGCAGGACCGAGAAGGGGCGGTTTCGGGGGTTTGGGTTCAACTGGGAGACGGGCGGCAAGAGCGCCGAGTACGGGGTGTTCAATTGGACGGGGCCGTAGCGCTGCGCCGGGGGTGAGGCATGGGGAAGGAATACGTCCTGGTTCACGGCGCCTCCCACGGCGCCTGGTGCTGGGAGGCGCTCAAGCAGACGCTCGAGGCCAAAGGCCACGCGGTCGTGACCGTGGATTTGCCGGGGCACGGCCGGCGCGCCGGCGAGCACGCGAAGGCCAGCGTTGGCGCCTACGCTCGGGCGGTGACGGACGCGATGGCGCTCGCCGGCGTCACCCGCGGGATCGTCGTCGGCCATTCCATGGGCGGGGTGGTGATTTCGAAGGTGGCCGAGCTGGTCCCCGAGCGGATCGCCCACCTGGTCTTCCTTGCGGCCATCGCGCTCCCGAGTGGGAGCTCCGTTTCCGATCAGTTCATCCCGGCGGTCCAGGGCATGCTCCGCGGTCTCGCCCGGGCCAGCGGGAACCAGACGTTTCGCTTCCCGGCCGAGATGGCGTGGGCCCGCTGGATGAACGATCTCCCGCGCGGTCATCCGGCGGTCCAGGAGGCGCTCGCCCGGCTCACCCCGCAGCCCCTCAGGCCCTGGGCGGAACGGGTGGACCTCCAGCGGTTTTACGCGCTGGCTCTGCCGAGAACCTACATTCGCTGCATGAAGGATGCGGCCGTAACGCCGGAAAGGGCGCTGGTCTACGCAGAGCGGCTCGGGGTCAAGCCGGTGGATCTGGACTCGGCCCACGACGCGATGCTCTCGG
>CAYJUC010000210.1:1411-7048 GCA_964372605.1 uncultured bacterium
ACGAAGAAGATGGCCGAGGTGCTGTTTCACACGCTCAAGGGCGGAGTCGGCTTCGAGGACTGGAAGAAGTTCGACAAGGAGCTGGCCCGGGAGCTGTCCATGTTCTTCCTCGGGAAGCTCTACAGCCGGGAAGTGATCTCCCAGAAGCAGCGGGAGCTGTGCGCCGTTGCCGCGCTCACCGTGCTCCATCGCCCGCGGGAGCTCTACGCCCACATTCACGCGGCGCGCAACGTGGGCGCCACCAAGCAGGAGATCGCCGAGGTGATTTTCCAGATGGCCACCTACGGCGGGATGCCGGTGGTGGTGGAAGCGCTCGACACGGCCAAGGAGGCCCTGAAAGAACGCGGGGAATGGGAGGAGTAACGTCGATGCGGGAGCTTGGACTCTGCCTGCCGAATCATCTACCCCAGCTCAAACCGACCACCATCGCCGAGTTCGCGCGGAAGGCCGAGGCGCTCGGCTTCGCCGCTCTCTGGACGCTTGATCGTGTGGTCTACGACAATCTGGAGCCGTTGACGACCCTGGCCGCGGCCGCGTCCGTCACCTTCAGGGTTCGGCTCGGCACCTCGGTCATGCTCCTGCCCCTGCGCGATCCGGTGATGACGGCAAAGATCATCGCGTCCCTGGATGTCCTCTCGGGCGGCCGGGTGACCGTGGGGATCGGGATCGGGTCGCGCCATGATGACTTCGCCGCGACCCGGGTGCCATTCAACGAGCGGGGCGCCAGGGTGGTGGACGCCATCGAGCTGATGAAAAAGCTCTGGGGCGGCAAACCCGTCACCCACAAGGGGCGCTTCTATCAGGTCGAAAACCTGGCGATCGGCCCGGCCACCATCCAGCAGCCGGGGCCGCCGATCTGGATGGGGGGCTCCAACCCCAAAGCGCTGGAGCGGGTCGGCCGGCTGGCCGATGGGTACATCGCAGGCGCCGTAGGGTCAGAAGGCTTCAAGCGAAACTGGGGCCTCGTCGAGGACTCCGCCAAGCGGGCCGGCCGCGATCCCAGCCTGATCGCGCGGGCGGCCTTGGTGCACACGTGCGTGGACCTAAACAAGGAGCGCGCCGTTCAGACCACCACCGCCGCCATCATCCGCTACTATGGCAGGATGCTTTTCGACGTCGAGAAGGTTCTCGCCGTGGGGCCGCCCGAGCAGTGCGCCACCCGGCTCCGCGAGTACTACGAGGCCGGCGCCGATCACGTCATCGTCGTGCCGGTGACCACCGATCCCGGCATGCTGGACCTCTTGGCCCAGAAAGTGATGCCCGCCCTGCCCGGGTGAGGTTCGCGGATGGACTTCTCTTATACCCCTCTGGAAGAGGCGTTCCGGAACGAGCTGCGGGAATGGCTGGCGGCGGCGCTGCCGGCCCATCGGAAGGAGTTTCCGCCGTCGGACGACGAGCTGGTGCTCCACCCGGACAAGAGCTTCGACTCCTCGCTGGCCTGGCACAGGCGGATGCACGAGGCGGGATGGGTGGGGATCCACTGGCCGCGGGAGTACGGCGGGCGCGGCGCCACGCTGGTCGAGCAGATGATCTTCACCGAAGAAATGATCCGGGCCGGCGCCCCGCCCGGCGTCAACACCATCGGGCTCATGCTGGTGGGCCCGGCGATCTTCCACCACGGGACCCCCGCCCAGAAACGGGAGCGGTTGCCGAAAATCCTCTCCGCCGAAGAGATCTGGTGCCAGGGCTTTTCGGAGCCCGGGGCGGGGAGTGACCTGGCGAATCTGGGGATGCGCGCCGTGGCGGATGGAGAGGATTTCGTCGTCACCGGCCAGAAAGTCTGGACCTCCAACGCCCACCGCTCCCACTGGTGCATTCTCCTCGTCCGCACCGATTCAGGCGCTCCCAAGCACAAGGGGATCTCCTGCCTGCTCGTGGAGATGCGGAGTCCGGGGATCACGCTTCGCCCGCTCGTTCAGATCACCGGGGATGCGGAGTTCAACGAGGTCTTCTTCGATCGGGCGCGGGTGCCCAAGGCCAACCTCCTCGGCCGGGAGAACGGCGGCTGGGACGTGGCGATCACGATCCTGATGTACGAGCGGATGGGGCTCGGCAGTCTGGCCATCCTCCCCCAGTTCGTGGATCGCGTGCTGGCCCTGGCTCGGACGACGCGCCGGAACGGCGACCGGGCCGGCGCCGATCCCCTCGTCCGCCAGCGACTCGCCCAGGTCCTGATCCAGTCCCGCGCGCTCCGCCTGACCGGGCTTCGTTACCTGACCCGGCAGCTCCGCGGCGAGGCGCCGGGGCCGGAGGGGTCTGTCCTCAAGCTGACTCTCACCGACACCTACCGGGAGATGGCGGAGGCGGCGGGCCAGATCGTCGGCCCGGCGGCTCAGCTCTGGAAGGGGAGCGACTGGGCGGTGGATGCTGGGCGCTGGGCGTTTCAGTCGCTCTTCGCCATGCGCTTCGGCATCGCCGGCGGAACCTCCGAGATCCAGAAGAACATCGTCGGCGAGCGCCTGCTCGGGCTGCCGAAGGGGTAGAACTCATTTCAAAACTTTGGGATTCGAGGGGGGCGCTGTGCAATGAAGTCTAAGCCCTCGGAGCAGATTGAGCTGAAATTCATCCCGTGGACCATGCAATATACAGTCGAGGCAGCCTTCAAACAGCTCTACTACTACAGGGGAAAGTTGGAGAGGAGGCACCGGGCCTTCAGGAAGTGGTTGCGCCGTGAGGCCATTGTCACGACCCAGCTCGCCGGGACGCTAGCCGCCTTCCCACCGTCCTTGCTGAGCCGCGCGTTCTGCGTCCTGATCAAGGATTTGCCAAATTCCACTGAGTATCAGGTAGTGAAATATGTCATCAAGCCTAACTTTCTGGAGCCCGACTTGCTGCTTCTTAACGGAGATCATCTCCTCATGATTGAGGCGAAAACGGCCATGGGTGAGAAGCAGCACCACAAGCTCTCAGCAACACAGATTCTGCATTACGGGTTGCTCTCTGTATACCGCCGTCGGCTGAAGGATCAACAGCTTCCGACCGCCTTCAGCTTACTTCTCCTGCTTCCGGGGGACTTGAGTGAGTGGTTAGCGAAGCCCAAAGGCTGGGTTGAGGTTGACAAAGATGGTCGGGTGAAGATTGACGTGCAGAACTGTCTCGAAGAAGGGAAGCACGAGCGTCGAGTTCGACTCTATTATGATGGACTTCGCCAGTCTCTGGAGACGATGCCGATCTTCTCCCGCACGTGGCGGAAACTCGCGGACACTTTCCTTTCTGTTCGGCGATCCGAGTCCGCAGATCCCTTTGGGGGTCATTGGGACCGGCTCGTTGCTGAGGTCGGCGATCTGGCCGACCTTGCAGAGGGCCAACCCCCCAAGAGCAGGTAAGCGGAATAACCGTGGCCTGGACACCTCCTCTCTGGCTCCGCCGGCTAGACGTCGTGGACAAGGAAGTTCCATGGGCGCGCGAGATGACGCCTGAAGAGAGATTTGACCTTGCCTGCGAGCTCATGGCGTTTGCGTTGAACAGCCTGCGTCGTCAGGCAGCGGAGGACGGTTGCTCGGTGAGCGAATTACTGTTCAGGCACGAACAGGACTCTGCCTGGTTACGCGCCCGTGTCAGCTGAGCCGACTCAGGTCCAGCCAGACCGGTTCCGGCAAACCCTACTCAAGTTCGTTGCCCTGTTGGAAGAGCAGCAAATCCCGTACATGATTATCGGCGCTATGGCTGTGGTGATGTGGGGCAAACCCAGGGCTACGGTGGATATTGATTTCACCGTCCTCACTGATCCCGATGGGCTTGATGCGATCGGAGCGAAAGCGGAACGTGAAGGCTTTGCGATTGACCGACAGTGGCTCGAGTGGCATCCGATGCAACGGGGCCTTCAGCTCCGCCTGACGAGCGCTGATATACTTATCGATGTCGTCCGTCCCATGGATCAACATCAGGAAGAGGCGTTTCACCGCCGCCGGCCGGTGGTGCTGGGAGGCCGGAGCGTCTGGTTCGTGTCGCCGGAAGATTTGATCGTTATGAAATTGAAAGCCGGGCGTCCCCACGACTTCGAGGATGCGGTTTCGGTGCTCAGCGCGCAGAAGGGTAAGCTGGACGAAAAGTACATGGCAGATTGGGCCTGGCGGATAGGCGTCTACGACGAGTTCACCTACATCCTGAGGGGCGGAACGTTTGGATAAGGAGCTGGAGGTGGCCATCGAGGCGGCGCGCGCCGCCGGCCGGGTGGCGCTCAAGCATTACGGGGGTTCGGTGGCGGTGACGCTCAAGCCTGACCGGAGCCCGGTGACCCAGGCGGACCGCGAGGCCGAGAAGGTCATCGTGGAGCGGCTCCGCTCCGCCTTTCCCGCTTACGGGTTCCTCGGCGAGGAGTTCGGCGCCCAGGGGGATCAAAAAGTTCGCTGGATCATCGACCCCATCGACGGCACCCGGAACTTTATCCGCGGGATTCCCTTCTGGGCCACCCTCATCGGCCTCGAGGAGAACGGGGAAGTCACCCTGGGGGTGGTCCACAATCCCGTCACCGGAGAGCTGCTCCACGCCCGGCGCGGCTCCGGCGCCTACGCCAACGGCGAGCGCATCCAGGTTTCTACGGTGGACGACCTCGCGCGCGCCTTCCTCTGCCACGCGAGCCTGAACCTGCTTCGCCCGACCGGCCACTGGGACGGCTTCCTGCGGCTGGTGGATGCCACGGAGCGCCAGCGGGGCTTCGGCGAGTACTACGCCTACGCCCTCGTCGCCCGCGGCCAGGCGGAGATCGCGGTGGATGCGGATCTGAAGCCGTGGGACCTCGCGCCGATCAAGGTCCTGATCGAGGAGGCCGGGGGTCGCTTTACCGACCTCGACGGGAACCCCACCATCTATTCAGGCACCGCGCTGGCGTCGAACGGCCGACTGCACGCGGCGGCCCTCGCCCTTCTGCGACACGGCGCCTGACCCTACTTTTCACTTGACCGGTGGCGAGAACTTCCTGCATGATTCCTCGGCAGAGAAGGTGAGACCTCACTCCGGCTTTCACGTTCAGGCTTAAAGCGTTCAGCCTAAAGGAGGGTTGCCCATGACCAATAGCGGCGCGCATCTGGTCCCCATGTGGCGAGAGGTGCTGGGGCTCTGCAAAGTGAAGACGAACGAAACGGTGGCGGTGCTGACCGGCCCGAACAGTAACCCGGTCTACATCGAAGCCGCGACGAACGCGGCTCTGGACCTCGGCGCGAAGGTGTTCCGGCTCGACATGCCGCCCGTCCGCGGCGCGGGCGGTATGGGTTCCGACCCCACAGCCTACCTGGGCGTCACCGCCCTCACGGGCAACCAGGCAGCCGTGGAAGCGATGAAACGCGCCGACCTCGTCATCGACCTCATGCTCCTGCTGTTTTCCCCCGAGCAGCATGAGATTTTGAAATCGGGCACGCGCATGCTCCTGGCCGTGGAGCCTCCCGATGTCCTCGCCCGGATCCTTCCGTCCGTGGACGATAAGCGCCGGGTCAAGGCGGCCGAGGCGCGCCTCAAGCGCGCCCGGACCATGCACGCCACCTCCGACGCGGGCACCGATCTACGGGTGGAGCTGGGCGAGTACCCGGTCCTCATCGAGTACGGATTTGCCGATGAGCCGGGCCGCTGGGATCACTGGCCCAGCGGCTTTCTCGCGACCTGGCCCAACGAGGGCTCAGCCAATGGCACCGTCGTCCTCGA
>CAYJUC010000211.1:0-7012 GCA_964372605.1 uncultured bacterium
TCTGGAGCGTCGCGCGGTCGAGGCCGAAATCCCCCAGCGCCTGCAGCGTGTCGGCGTAGCTCTTGCCGGCGGTGATGATGCCGAGGCTGTCGCGTGCCGAGCGCACCATAACGCGATCCAGGCCATTCGCCCGCGCGTAGGCGAGGACGGCCCGGTGGCGCTCGTAGAAGAGCTGGCGCTCCGTCTCGATGTTCAGCCCCGGGAAGAAGGTGAAGTCCGTGGACTTCCTGAAGGGCCGGCCGTCGATCACGAGCTCGGGGATCACGATAGATGGGCGGTCCGGCCCGACCTCCACGGTCTCGCCGCCGTCGGCGAGAGCCCCCACGAGCTTCATCGCCACCCAGCAGCCGCTCAGGCGCGACATCGCGATCGCGTGGAGGCCAAGCGTCAGGAACTCGCCCGTGGATGCGGGGTAGAGGATGGGGATGCCGGCGGACAGGAACGCGTAGTCGTCCTGGTACGGCATCGTGGAGCTCTTGGCCTCGTGGTCCTCGCCGCTCAGGACGACGACGGCCCCGTGCCGGCTGGTCCCGGCGAAATTCCCGTGCTTCAGGGCGTCGCCGCTCCGATCGACCCCGGGCCCCTTGCCGTACCAGAGCGCGACCACGCCGTCCACGCGGGAGTGCGGGTAGGTGTCCAGCATCTGGGTCCCGCTGATGGCCGTGGCCGCCAGCTCCTCGTTGGCGCCCGGCACGTGGACGATGTCGTGGCGCTCGAGGAGCGCCCGCGCCTGCTGGAGCGCCAGGTCGTAGCCGCCCAGCGGCGAGCCGGGATAGCCGCTGATGAAGGTGCCGATGCTGAGCCCTGCGCGGCGATCCCGGCGGCTCTGATCCAGCGGCAGGCGCACGAGCGCCTGGAGCCCGCTCAGGTACACCACGCCCTCCTCGCGGGCGTAGCGGTCGTCCAGCGTGACAGGCGCGGGCGCCTGGTCGGTCATGGCCAAGACTATAGCCTCATCCCATCGCCCCAGGCAATTAGGGCCTCGCGACGAGCTGCCCGTAGGCCCGGAGGTAGAAGACCGCGTCCTCCACCCGGGCCGCGGCGGCCGCGTCCTCCTCGTCGGCCAGGAGGGCGCGGGCGGGGCCGCCCCGGGCGGCCACGACGCGCCCGGCCGTCTCGCGGTACTCCGCCCGTCCGGTGAGCCGGTGGGCGCCCGTGAGCGCCGCCGCCATGATCCCGTTGGCGCCGAGCGACACCGGGGAGTCCCGGTCCTGGACGAAGGCGCCCTGCGCCTGGTCGAAGAGCTCGGCCCTCGAATAGGCGAGCACGCGCTCGGCCGCCTCGCGGAAGGCCGCCCGCCGGGAGACGCGGTACCCTTCCACGAACGCGAGCGCGGCCCACGCGTTGGCCTCGAGCTGCCCGAGGAGCTGCCCCCGCGCCGTCCCCTCCTCGTAGAGCTGAAAGACGCCGCGATCGGTCAGGCACTTCTCGCGAAGGAACTCCAGCGTCCGGAGGGCGACGTCCGTAAGGTCCGTCCGGCCCGAGGACCGCCCCATCGCGAGGAAGGCGAGGGCGGCCTCCGCGCTCCAGGCGGTGACCTTGTCGCGGTTCACCGGCGGCTTCCGGGCCGCCCGTCGTTCGGGCGGGGCGAGGCGGTAGTAGGCCGGGTCGGCCGTCTGGCTGCCGTAGAACCCCCCAGCCCCGGCGTCGTAGAGCGTCCGCAAGAGGTACGCGACGGTCGCGTCGGCCGCTTCCCGGTACCGCGGGTTCCCCGTCAGGCGGTGCGCCCGGTCGAGGACCGCCGCCAGCCCCGCGTTGAGGTGCGCCAGCTTCTCGTAGTGGGGCTGGCGCCACTGCCGCCCCTCGGCGTAGCGGAAGAACCCGCCCTCCACCGGGTCGTAGATGCCGCCCAAGATCCCCGCGAGGCTCTTCTCCACCGCCCCGAGATAGCGGCGGTCGCGGGTGGCCTCGTAGCGCTCCAGGAGGTAGGCCAGGAGCCGCGGCAGGGGGTGCTTGTCCCCGGTCCCGAAGCCGCCGTGCACGGCATCCAGGCGCTCGCCCAGAGAGTCCAGCATCCCGCGGAGGAGCTGGTCGTAGCGCTCCACCGTGGCCGGCACGGGGGTCAGGGCAAGCCTTCGCTCGGGGGGCGGCTTGGGGAGCCCCCCGGCGAGGTCGGCCCGGACCTCCCCCTCCACGCGCTTGAGGACGCCCAGGAAGTCGTCCTTCTTGAGGGCGCCAGCGAAGGATTGCCGGACCCGGCCGTCCGGGTCGAAGAGAACGACCATGGGCAGCCCGCGGACGTACCGGCGCGCGAGGTCCGTGCGCCGGTCGTGGTCCACGAAGACGCTCACATAGTGCGCGTTGAGATACGCCGCCACCTCCTCGGTCTCGAGGGCGTGCTGGTCGAAGTACTTGCACCAGTAGCACCAGACCGCGCTGATCAGGAGGAAGACGGGCCTGCCCTCGCGGCGCGCCCGCTCGAAGGCCTCCGGCGAGTGCTCGACGAAGCGGACCTTGGAGGCGTGGTGGGTGTAGGCCCAGAGGGCTGCGGGCCAGAGCAGCAGGACACCCATCGCCAGCACCGGGCACAACCCGCTTGACAACCTACGGACACTGCCAGAGAGTATGCTCACTCGTCCCGTCCTCCGGAGGGATTATGCGTCCGGCTGAGGTCCTCGGACAACTCTTTCTCTCACGCGTGAACCGTTCCGCTTTCCGGCCACCGCGTCGCCGGAAACCTCGCGCCGGCGGCAGACGGATCCTCCTCGCCTGCCTTGGGCCGCTCCTCACCGCTCTGGTCGTCCTGGGATGCGCCCCCGGGGTAGAAAAGGCCGACGCCCCGATGCCCCCGCGCTGGAAGTCCCGGGCGACTCCCGAGGCCAGGGGAGAGATCCGGGAGGTGGACGGAAAGCGGGTCCAGATTCGGTATCGGGAGCCGCCGTTCCCGTCGGTGACCGCGAACTTCGAGCAGTGGCCGACGTACGCCTACATGGACACGCGGCAGTTCCCGCCGCCGAGCCGGGTCCCGATGCCGGCCATCAAGGGGGATCCGACGAAGGGGCGCGCGCTCGTCCTGTCCAGGGCGAAGGGCCCCTGCACCGGCTGCCACCTCATCCCAGGGGATGACGTCTGGCCTGCCGGCAACGTGGGCCCCGACCTGTCCGTCATCGGCGACCGCCGGCTCCCCGACCAATTCCTCTTCGACCTCATCTGGGACGCGCGCCTGTTCTTTCCCGAGACCAGCATGCCTCCCTGGGGGACGGCAGGGATCCTGTCTCCCGAGGAGGTCATCCACATCGTGGCGTTCCTCCAGGCCCTGAAGGGGAACCCGCCGTTCGTGCCGCCGCCGGAGAAGGATCCCGCGCGCAATCCCTACACGCGGCCCAAGATTCCCCGGTACTGGGGCGACAACCTTGACCCCACGAACAACCCGGCGATCCTCCTTGCCGAGAGCGCCCTGGCCCTCTGGACAAAGAAGGGACCGGCGGGGCGGGCCTGCGCCGACTGCCACGCCGGGGGGCTGGAGACGGCCATGAAGGGCGTGGCCACGCGATACCCGAAATACTTCCCCGCCCACCGGCGCGTCATGTCCATCGAAGAGTTCCTGAGCGTCCACGCCCCCGAGACCACGGGGATCGAGTTGCCCGCCCAGGGCCCGGACAACACCCACATGACCATCCTCATCAAGATGCAGTCGAACGGCATGCCCGTGAACGCGGACATTACGAGCCCGGAGGCCAAGGCCGCCTTCGAGCGCGGCCGCGCCCTCTACTACCAGCGCGTCGGCCAGCGGAACCACAACTGCGCCCAGTGCCACGAGACGGATCAGGGCGGCGGCCGATTCATCGGGGGCCGCCTCCTGACCATCGTGCCCGATGGAGCCACCAAGCACTTCCCCCACTGGTTCACCATAACCGGGGGCATCTGGACTATCCGCCACCGGATCCAGTTCTGTATGCTCCCGCTGGGGATGAACTACCTTCCGGCCGACGCGCCCGAGTACGCTGATCTGGAGCTCTACCTCACGTCCTTCGACAACGGCAAGCCCATGAGCGTGCCGGGGATCCGGTAGCGCCGCCCCTTGAACGCAAGAGTTCTTGGCGCCCTTCTCATCCTGCTCCTCGGGCTAGTGTTAGCCCATCCGGCAGCGGCCCAGCCGCCGGGGAAGGTCGCGCGCATCGGCTATCTGCTCGTCTCCCCCCTGGCCCTCACACCCACCCCCGAGCGCCAGGCCTTCCTGGACGGCCTCCGCGAGCTCGGCTGGGAGGAGGGACGGAACCTCCACATCGAGTACCGCGCGGCCAACTGGAACCGGGATCTCCTCCCCGACCTCGCCGAGGAGCTTGTGACTCTCAAGGTGGATCTGATCGTGGCCGTGGGGGGTACCCACGAAGCCGCCAGGCAGGCGACGAAAACCATCCCCATCGTCGTCCCCGCCATGGGTGATCCTGTCGAGCATGGCTTCGTCGCGAGCCTGGCCCGTCCGGGCGGGAACATCACTGGAACCGCGTTTTTCACCAAAGAGCTGGCCGGCAAGAAGCTGGAGCTGCTCAAGGAAACGCTGCCCAGGCTCTCCCGTGTGGCAGTCCTGTGGAATCCGACCAATGAAGTCTCTGTTCCCTACTGGAAAGAGACCGAGGTGGCGGCGCGCGTGTTGGGGATAGCCCTTCAGCCGCTGGAGGTGAGAAATCCCAAGGACTTTCCCGCCGCCTTCTCGGCGATCAGCCGGAGGCGCCCCGACGCCCTCATCACGTTAGCGGATCCCCTCACCACAGCGTTCCGGCCCATCATCGTGGAGTTCGCGGCGAAGCACCTCGTGCCGACAATGTTCGACCTCAGGGCCGACGTCGAGGCCGGAGGCCTGATGGCCTACGGGCCCCACGTGCCGGAATTGTTCCGCCGCGTCGCCTCGTACGTGCACCGGATCCTGAAGGGGGCGAAGCCCGGCGATTTGCCGATCGAGCAACCCGACAGATTCGAGTTGGTGATCAATCTCAAGACCGCCAAGACCCTCGGCCTCAAGATCCCGCCGTCCATCCTCGTCCGGGCCGACAAGTTGATCGAGTGAGGCCCCGTCCTCAGGCCCTGACGCGCGTCCTCTGTGGATGGCGGCGAGCGGCTAGCGCCGCGGGGGCTGGAGGAGCGTGTTGAGGAGGGCGCGGCCGGCGTCCGAGGTCCAGGCCCGCATCCCGACGGCGCGGCCGACCAGCTTACCGTCGCGGCCAATCAGCACCACGGTCGGGGTCCCCGTGACGCGGTAAACGACCGTGACGGCCCCGTCAAAATCGAGGAGGACCCGCGGGGTGACCCCTTTCTCCTTGACCCACCTGCCCGCCGTGTCCCGGCCTTCCTGGATGTTGATGAGGAGGATGCTGAGACCCCGGGGGCCGAACTCCTTCTGCACCTGCTCGATGGTCGAGGGCAACTCCCTCGTGCAGAACGGTCACCAGGAGGCCCAGAAGTAGAGGAAGACGGGCTTGCCCCGGTAGTCGCTCAGCGAGACCTTCTTGCCGTCCAGGCTCTCGAGCGTGAAGGCGGGCGGGTCTTGGCCCACGAGCGGGATAAGCTGGAGGTCGAAGAGGAGGTCCTCCAGTTCCGCCGCCGCGGGGGCCGGCAGGCAGATCAGCAGGAGGGCCAGGACCCAGACCCGGCGCGCGCTCACGCGGCTACGGCTTGATGTAGGCGTAGCCCTTCTCCTGGAGCTCCATCACCCGCACGACCCCGCTGGGGATCGGCGGAAGCCCCTCGATGAGCTCTTCCAGCTTGATGTTCTGCCGCTTCATGGTGATCTGGCAGGCCCCCATCTTGAGCCCCCCGGTGAGGAGCGCCTCGACCTTGGCCTTCACCTCGGCGTCGATGGTCTTCACGATGAACGGCCGGAGGCCGGGGCCGTGCACCACCAGCTCCAGGGCCTCGATGTTCTGCCAGCCCACGACGTCCACGTAGTTCTGCATGTTCGTCAGGACGGCGCTGGCCTTCTTGGGATCCGCCTCGTTGAGGTGGAAGAAGGCCTTGTGCTTCTTCGGGTTGTCGGGGGTGTGCCCAGCCTCTGACCCCGAACCCCAGAGCACCAGGATCCCAGCCATCACGCCTGCCACGATGAACCAACCGATTCCGTGTCTTCTCATGGCTCTCCTCCTTTTTCAGGGCAAATCAGCCGCCACCGTCTCCAGAATCGCGACCACCTCCGCCTCGACCTGGGCAGCCAGCCGCTGGAGTTCCGGCGATTGGAGGGCCCGCGACACGAACGTCGGCCGCATCGCCACGATGGTCACCTCGGCGCTGCCCTTCCGGACGAAGACCGCCAGGCGGCACGGCATGAAGGCCCCGAGATTCGGGTCCGCCCGCAATCCCTCGTCGGCCAGCGTCAGGTTGCAGAACGAGAGGATCTTGTAGTGGTCGAAGTCGAACGGCTTCCCCAGGTCGGCCGCGCGCCGCCGGAGGGTGTCGTCGAGGTGGTTGATCCCCGCGACGAAATAGTTCCGCCGCGCGATCGCCGTCTGGAGCGCGGTGAGGACCTCCTGGATCGGCCCTTTGACCGTGAGGACGAGGAGTCCCTCGGTCCGCTCGACGCTCCGGCGCTCCCCGGCCTCGCCGCTTCCCCGGGCCACCAGAAGCAACGCCGGAAGGAGCGCCACCATCGCGAAAGAGGAACGCCGCAGCGTCATTTCCCCTTGGCCTCCTCTATCACGGCGGCGAAGATTTCATCGATGATCCGCTCGAACCCCCGGGCGGCGGCCAGCGCGTCGGGGCCGGGGCGGTGGTCGGGCAGGGCCCCGATGACCCAGCTCTGGCGGCTCGACACCAGCGCCGTGCGCTTGGGGTCCACCTCGTAGATCAGGACGCTGCAGAACTGGAACGCCCCGTAGTCGGGCGAGTCGGCGTAGATCCGGATCCCCAGCTCCAGGTTGCAGAACTGGTAGATCTTGAATTTCCGGAAGGTGCCGCCGCGGTTCTCCATCCCCTTCCGGATATCCAGCACGTTGACCAGGTTCAGGTTCTGGCGCTGGGCCTCGGAGGTCAGGATCAGCTCCGCCTCCTCGAAGGGGAGGTTGACCACGATCTTCTTGAC
>CAYJUC010000212.1:0-6914 GCA_964372605.1 uncultured bacterium
GCGAAATGCGGGCGGGATCTCGCCGTAGACATCATCGAGCATCAGTTCCGTAAATCCGAGGATGGCGTTCATCGGCGTGCGGAGCTCATGGCTCATCCGGGAAAGGAATTCCGATTTCGCCGTGCTCGCCAGCTTGAGCTTCTCGTTGAGCGTCGTGAGCTCCCAGGCAGCCTGGCGCTGGTCCTCATTAAGGCGGTGGAGCTCCCGGCTCATCCGGTTCATCTGGTCGGCCAGGCGGCCGAATTCGTCTCGATTGGGCACGGCGATGCTGGTCGTGAAATTCCCCTTTTCCACCTGGCTCAGGAACCCCTCGGCCGCCCGGACGGGAAGGATGAACGACCACGAGATCACGAACCCCAGGATCAGCGCCAGCAGGATCGAGGCCCCCACGAAGCCCCCCATAAGGGTCAGGGCCCGCTGGTTTTCGGCGGCGACGCTGCGCCGGAAGCTCTCCATTTTTTCGTGTTCGATCTTGACGACCTGGTTGATGAGCTGCTCGATCTGAACGTACAGGGAAAACTCCTTGCCGAGCTGCAATTTCATGGCCTCGTCGAGCTGTCTGTCCCGGATCAGGTTTGCGATGTCGGCGACAGTGTTCATGGCCTCCTCCTGGGCGGCGCGAATTCGCTGGATCAGTTCCCGCTCTTCCGCCGGGGCGGCCTCCTCGATCCGGGCCAGCGTGTTATTGAACCGGTTGTTCTCGCGCAGGATTCTGGCGATTGTCACCTCGTCCTTCTGGATCAGGGCCATCGAGGTAAAGTTCATCTGCATGGCGAAGGCGTGTTCGATCTGGCGCGACCAATCCACTCGCTCGTGCCCCTGGTCCAGGAGATGGGTCTGGCGGGACATCTTCGCAATGGTCTGGAGGCTCATCGCGCCCATGGCGATGAACAGGAGCGTGACCAGCAGGAAGCCGCAGAGCAGTTTCGTGCGGACGGAGGATCTGATCCCCGCAACCCAGCGGACCAGGGGCCCGAGGGGCGCGTGCGCCAGGAGGAAATCCGCGATTCTCCCACCCCAGCCGAGCTTTGGCATGATGGCCGAGACCGTTCAGTCCTCAGGAAGACAGGCCCGCTCCGTAGACATAGCGACTCCTTATATCAAGGAGGGGGCACTCGCGTCAAGATTCATGCCGTGGGAGACGGAGCTTCAGACGGGGAACGCCCTGCTAGTAGGAGCGTGTGCGAATAACCCTGTTCGAGCGCGGGCTTTGCCCGCGCAAGTTCGGGGGGAGGTTCGGAAGGGGGGCATGCCCCCCTCCGAGTCTAACCAAGATGGCCGATCACCTCTCGCTGGTACTCCAGAAATCCCACGCTCAGCGTATCCCGGGGTCTCGGCATCGGGATCCTGACCTGAGCCTTTACCGTGCCGGGGTGCGGCGTGAGCACGACGATCCGGTCCGCCAGGTAGACCGCCTCGGCCACGTTGTGGGTCACGTAGATCACCGTCTTCCGCGTCTCCCGCCACACATCCACCAGGAACCGTTGCATCTCGTCGCGAGTCAGGGCGTCCAGGGCCGCGAACGGCTCGTCCATGAGGAGGACCGTGGGGTTGTAGGCGAGCGCGCGGGCGATGGCGACGCGCTGCTGCATCCCCCCCGACAGCTCGTGGGGATAGGCGCCGGCGAACTTCTCGAGATTCACCAGCCGGAGGAATCGGCGGGCGGTCTCCGTGCGCTCGTTGGCAGGCAGACCCTTCATCTCCAGCCCGAACTCCACGTTCCGCTGCGCCGTCCGCCAGGGGAAGAGCTGGGCGAAGTCCTGGAAGACGATCCCCCGGTCGAAGCCCTTGCCCGTGACGGCCTTCCCCCCGATGAGGATCTCCCCCTTGGTCGGCTTGAGGAATCCCGCGACGATGTTCAGCATCGTCGTCTTCCCGCACCCGCTCTGCCCGACGACGCAGAGGAACTCCGAAGCGTCGACGCCGAAGCTCACATCCCGGAGCGCGGTCACCGGGCGCTCGCGAGCGTCGTACTCGAGGGTGACGTTGCGCAGCTCGATCTGATGCATCGGCGCATCAGCCCTTGACGGCCCGCACCATGCCCCAGCGTCCGACTGTCCGCCCTTCGATGCCCTGGAAAATCAACCGCTCGAAGACCAGGCCGAGGATGCCGATGACGACCAGGCTTCCCAGCATGACGTCGGTGTTGAGGAACTCCTTGGCGTCGAAGATCACCCAGCCGAGGCCCCAGCTCGTGGCGGCGATCATCTCGCCCCCCACCACGGCGATCCAGGCCCGGGCGAAGGCCTGGCGAAGCCCCGTGATGACGAAGGGCAAGGAGCCCGGCAGCACCACCTTCTGGAACAGGAGCTTTCCGTCGGCGCCCATGGCCTCTGCCGCGCGGATCCAGAGGCGGTTCACCGAGCGCACGCCCGTCCAGGTGTTCAGGATGAGGGGGAAGGTGGCCGCGTAGAACACCAGCGCGATTGCGGCCGTGTTCCCCAGGCCGAACCAGAGAATGAAGACCGGCACCCAGGCCAGCGAGGGGATCGGGCTGAGGACGCTCACCAGCGGAAGCAGGAACCGCTCGATGCTCCGCACGCGACCCATCAGCAGTCCGACCGGGACGCCCACGACGCTGGCAAGGACGAGGCCGACCAGAATCCGATAGAGGGTGTAGAGGACGTGGAGGATCAGGGTGCCGTTCAGGAGCATCTGGCCGAGCGCGGAGCCGATCACGATCAGCGAGGGGGTCAGGGCGGGGGCGAAGAGACCGCTCCGCGAGAAGGCTTCCCAGATCACCGCGGCGAGGCCGAAGGAGAAGACGACGCCGAGGCCGGACCGGACCAGCCGCTGCCTCGTCATCGCTCCATCATCCCCCAGCGGACCACCGTGAACCGTTCGAGCCGCTCGAACACGAGTTTTTCCAGGATGAGCCCGACCAGGCCGATGACGGCGATGCCGGCCAGCATGACGTCCGTGTTCAGGAACTCCCGCGCCCCGAAGATGAGCCACCCGAGGCCGACGGAGACGGAGGTCAGCATCTCGACGGCGACCAGGACTCGCCAGGCGCGCGCGAGGCCGAGCCGCAGGCCTGTCAGGACGTACGGGAGCGAACCGGGCAGGACCACCTTGCGGAAGAGCTGATGATCCTCGGCTCCCATCGATTGAGCGGCCCGGATCCAGATCTCCTTGACGGCCTTCACTCCGGTCCAGGTATTGACGACGACGGGAAAGGCGGCGGCGAAGCCGACCAGGAGCACCGCCGGCAGGTTCCCCAGGCCGAACCAGAGGACGAACAGGGGCGCGTACGCGAGGCCGGGGACGGGATTGCCCACGCTGACGATGGGGACAAAGAAATCTTCGGCCCAGCGATAGCGGCCCATGGCGATCCCCATCGCCACCCCGAGAACCGCGCCGAGGAGGAACCCGATGATCAGGCGACCGATCGTGCTCAGCGCGTGGACGGGGAGGATGCCGCTCCCGGCGAGGCGGGCGAAGGTGAAGAAGATGGTGTCAACGCCCGGAAACAACTTGCGCGGAAACGGCCCCAGGGTCGCGAAGGCCTGCCAGAGGATCGCGACGACGACAAAGGGCAGGGCCGCCTGGCCGATGGAGCTGAGCGCGCGTCGCAGGGGAGGAGCCCTCTACCGGCCGGCCTTGGCCCTCTGCAGAAGCTCCTTGTTCAGCGCCTTGGCGATGTCCGGGAGGGACTTGAGACGTCCCTCGCCGGCGCCCGTCAACAGGTCCTTGGCCTGATCGGCGAGGTATCTCTCCATCTGGGCGTCGATCTCGGGCTCCCAGCGCATCCGGCGCAGCGCTTTGTCCAGGATCGCCACCGAGACATCGCGGCCCATCGCCTTCTGCTCCTCTGCGTACACCGCCGCCGCCTTCTCCGGCTGCTCCTTCAGGAGATTGACCCCCTTGAGCCACCCCCGAAGGTAGGCGACCACCGCGTCGGGATTCTCCTTCAGGATCTTGTTCGTCACCGTGAGCATGAACGGCTGGGGGTCGTATTTGCAGAAGTTCTCGATGCTCCGGATCATGCCGTCTTGCTCTCCGATCGAGACCTGGGGATCGGTGAGCGCTGCCGCGTCGATGGCCTTGGCGATCAGGCTCGGGATCCGGTCCTTGGCGTCGGGAATGTTGGCCACCTCGTAGTCTCCGGGCTTGAGGCCGTGGGCCGGGGCCATCCGGGCGGCGAAGACGTAGTCGGTGATGGTCCCGCGGGGGATCCCGATTTTCTTCCCGCGGAGCTGGGCCACGCTGTTGATATCGGCGTCTTTCCGGACCACGATATGGTTGGTGCCGCAGAAGAGGGAGTTCACGGCCACCGCCGTGTACGGGACCCCTTTCTCCAGGCCGATCAGGAACGGCGTCGGCGCGGTGGCGTTGATGTCGATGGCTCCCGCGATCATGGCGTCCCGGCCCTCCTTGCCGAGGGCGAACCGGCGCCATTCCACCTCCAGGCCCTCCTGCTTGTAGTACCCCTGCCGGATCGCCATGACATCGGGCGCTCCCATCATGGCGGTGTGGAGACCCAGCCGGACCTTGAGGGGCCGCTGGGCCTGCGCCGCCGCGGCGATGCCGAGAACGAGTCCGAGTGTGAGAACGAGGGTGAGGCCTGTTCCTCTCTTCATCGTACTCCTCCCGTGGACCCCCTCACCTTAAATCCTCTCCCCCTTCGAGGGGGAGAGGGGAGGGTGAGGGGGCGTAAATGGTTCGAGACGCGGGTCTTCGGCGCCGATCATGCTGTCGCGGGTGACGAGCTGAGCCAGCTCTTCCTCGTTGAGGCGGTCGGTGCCCGGGGGGCGCCTGGGCAGGACCAGATACCGGATGTCCGCCGTGCTGTCCAGCACCCGGACCTCGACGCGCCGGTCCAGGTCGAGCCCGAACTCCCGCAGGACCCCGCGCGGGTCGGCCACCGCGCGCGATCGGTAGTTGAGGCTCTTGTACCAGTCCGGCGGGATTCCCAGGAGCGTCCGGGGGTAGCAGGAGCAGAGGGTGCAGACGACGAGGTGATGAACGCTTTCGCTGTTTTCGACGACCACCAGCCGGTACGCCCCGCCGATATCGATCCCCAGCTCTGCGGTGGCCGCCTTCGGGTCGGCGATCAGCCGGGCCTTGAACGCCGGGTCTACCCAGGCCCGCGCGACCACCCTGGCGCCGTCGGCCGGCGAGCGGGCGGCCCACGCTTTCATCGTGCGCTGCACCTCGTCCCGTGTGAACAGTCCTTTCTCGACCAGGAGCGCTTCCATCGCCTCCGCGCGCCGGGCGAACGGGCTCAACTCGTTCGGCGCGTGAACAGTGCCGTGGGAATCGTGGGCATGGCCGTCACTCATGGGTGCCTCCTGTTGATCTGGGCGGGCACCCGGCCTGTCGGCGCGCCCGCCCGGCGTCAGGCCGGTTCCAGCCAGTGCTCGAAGATGTCGACGCGGAGCGTGTCGCGTGGTGCCCCGTCGTAGCGCTCCCAGACCTCGGTCTGGTTGAACCCGACGAGGTAGAGGGGTCGCGCGGGGAGCCCTTCGCCCCCGAAGCCCAGGGACTCGGGATTGCGAAACTCGCCGTGGACGGCTTCGACGCGGCCCGCCTTGCCGCGGATGTAGGCGGGCGTCCGTATATGGCCCGGGGGGTTACCGGACCGGACCCGGACCCTGTCACCCGGCTTGAATTTCGCCACGCGTCACCTCCCGCACTTCTCCAGCTCAGCGACTTTCCGCTCGATCTCTTCCCGCGTGAGGATTTTCTTTTCGATCATCAGGATCTCGACCCCGCTGAGCCATTTCTCGTAGTAGCGGAGCGACTCGTACTGTTCGGGCGGGAGGCTCTCGATGGCGCGGCGCATCTCGTCCACCCGGAACACCCGCTTGTCCGGGCTCGCGAGGAGCTGCACCATGGCGTCCGTTCGCCGCTCCCAGTCCTCCAGCTGATGCTGGGATCTATTGATGGGCCCGGCGCCGGCCCACCCTCCGCGATCATGAACCGAGCGCATGGAAGCCTCCTTTCCGGTTACGGGGATATATTGGCCCGACTGACCGGGGCAGGCAAGCCGAAACTGGGCCGATCCGCGCCCTGATTCACTGGATCACCCGGTCCGCCCGGACGAGGATCTCCGGGGGGATGGCGACCCCCAGGCTCTTGGCGGTCTTGAGATTGATGGTCAGCTCGATCTTGTTGGCGCCTTCCACAGGCAGGTCCCGGGGCCGGGCCCCCCGGAGAATCTTGGCTACGAGCCGGGCCGCCTGGACCCCTTCGGCGTGGTCGTCGGAGCCATAAGAAACCGTGGCGCCGGCCTGGACCCAGAACGCTCTGTCGAAGACCGCCGGCACGCGTGACATCAGCTCCAGGTCCAGGATCAGACCGGGGATGTTCATGGCGACGGAGGGTGGTGCCAGCAGACCATCGCCTGGCCGGACGGCCTTGAGGTAACCGACGAGCTCCTCGGGTGTGCGCACCGATCGCGCCAGCACTTCCAGCTTCAAGAGTGGGGCGACCTCCCGGGCCTTCCGCGCCGCCGCGAGGGAGGAGAGGTCTTCAGCGTGATAAACGGCCCAAACCCGGCGCAGCGCGGGGTAGATCGCCTTCAGGATCTCCAGTCGTTTGGGGACGAGCTCTGTGTCCAGGCTCGACACTCCGGTGACGTTCCCCCCCGGATGCGCGATCGCGGCGACGAGGCCCGCGGCCACGGGATCGCCCACCCGCGTGAAGACGATGGGAATCGTCTGGGTGGCGGCTTTGGTCACTCGCGAGGCCTCCTCGTCCGCCGTAAAGATCAGCTCCACTCCCGCCTTTACGAGGGCCGCCGCGCCAGTCGGTGTCGCTCGCGGATCTCCCCTGGTGAAGCGGATGTCAAGCGTCACGTCCCGCCCTTCCTCAAGACCCTCCGCCTTGAGCCCGGCCTTGAGGCCCGCCACGGGGGGAGTATTGGGAACAAAGGATGAGTGGAGAATCCCGATTCGTTGGGGGCGCTTGGT
>CAYJUC010000213.1:0-2757 GCA_964372605.1 uncultured bacterium
GGGGTGGCGTCACACCCCAACCGCCGAAGCCGTCAGGACGTGCTTGCTCGCCGTCCTCATTGTACGGCCTTCGGCAGTCGAAAGGAAGGCCGTCAATGCGGGTCATCGAGCGTGAACGGAAGATAGCCATTATCACGGCCCTCTGTAATCGGATGAGCCTCCGATCCACGTCGCGGATTTTCGACACCCACCGGACGGCCATTCAGAACCTTCTCGTCCGCGTGGGGACTAACTGCGAGCACCTTATGGCCGAGCGCATGTACGGGCTGGAGTGCCGGTATCTAGAGGCAGACGAAATCTGGACCTTCTGCGGGAAGAAGGAGCGTCGGTTGAAGGAAGCGGAGGGAGAAGGGAAATCCCGGCTTGGGCGACCAGTACGTGTTCTTCGCCATCGACCATGAGACCAAGGTGATCCCGGCCTGGGCGCTCGGCAAGCGGAACATGGGGACCGCCCTGCAATTCCTCGGGCGGCTCAAAGGGACGCTCAACGGCGGGCGGCCCCAACTCTCCACCGATGAGTGGCGGGGGTACGAGGACGCTATCGAGCAGGTCTTCGGCATCGGCGTGGACTACGGGACGGTCCACAAGGACTATGAGAGCGTAGCGGTCGGACCGGGCCGCTACGCTCCACCAAAGGTGTCGGGCGTGACCAAGCGGGTCTGGAAAGGCACCCCGGACCAAAACAAGATTTGCACTTCCATCGTGGAACGGAATAACCTCACGATCAGGACGTTCCAGCGGCGGTTCACCCGGTTGGCCCTGGGGTTCAGCCGGAAGATCGAGAACCTTCGGGCAGCGGTGGCGTTGCAGTTTGCCTACTGGAATTTCGTCTGGATCCCCCGGACGCTGAGGATCACCCCGGCCATGGCTGCCGGGGTCACGGATCGGGTGTGGGAAGTAGGCGACATTTTGGGCGAGTAATTGCCTTCCATGCTATATATAGACGGGAAGGGGAGGAGGTGAAGAAAATGGGTCACCAAAAAACCTCAAAGCGAGTCGGCACCATTGCCGCCAACATCCTGCGTAACCCGAACGCCCCACCGAAGGCTAAAAGCGCGGCAGGATCGGCCCTGGTGAATCGGCCTCACCCCAAGAAAAAGTAGAGGATGCGGCTCGTTCTGATTGAGTGGCTTGATTCCTACGGCTGTAGTCCGCACTGGGAGACCCTCGAAGAATGCTGTGCGACACCGCTGGTCTGCCGTTCAGTCGGATGGCTCTTGCAGGACGGCGCCGATTGTAAAGTCATCGTTCCCCACCTCTCCGAGTCGTCGAATGAACACGTTCCGACGCAGGGATGTGGGGACATGACCATCCCCACTGCGGCGATTTTAAGCATCAGCGAGTTAACCCCCCCCCCGGCGAATAGCGTACATACATGGACTGTCCTAAGTGCGGGCGCGTCAATTCGCAAGCGGCGTCGCTAGACGGCGAAGAATCGGCGGTTTCATATCGGTATCGGTGTGAGTGCGGCCATGAGTTCTTTGACCGCGAAAAGATCCAAGAACTGATAGACAAGGTCCGGGGTCCCACCCCAACATTCGGCTGGCGAGAGGCCGTCCGAATGCTCCCGGCATTTGGAATGGGCCAACAGTATTTCAATGGTGCACGCTGGACTGATATCGTCCTCGTTGGCGCAACTTTGTTTGTCATCGTCGAGGGTGGTTTATGGGTCTACCGACGTTTGAGACGGAGTGAAGATAAAAGATAACGTACCACTACCATCGGATGTCCACTTCCGGGAAAGTCCTGGTACGCTGATAGCACTGGAGGGCAGGAGAAAGGAGATATCACGATGGAGCGAACCGGCGCGTACCTCAATCCGAGGGAGGACCTGGGAGCGACGGTGGAGCTG
The DNA here is from genome assembly GCA_964372605.1 of uncultured bacterium. Lineage (GTDB taxonomy): Bacteria > Methylomirabilota > Methylomirabilia > Rokubacteriales > CSP1-6 > CAYJUC01. Next base: position 1,853 of record CAYJUC010000213.1, read on the forward strand.
GCCCAGCGCGCTGATGCGCTCGGCTACGACTCTCTCTGGGTGACCCACGGGCTGGGTCGCGATTCCTTCCTGCTTCTCGCCGCTTATGCCCAGGCGACGCGGCGCATCGGCGTCGGGAATGGGGTGGTTCCGATCTATCCGCGCCATCCGGTGGCCATGGCCCAGGAGGCCGCCACTCTGGCCGAGCTCTCAGGCGGCCGGTTCCGCCTCGGGATCGGCGTCAGCCACCGGCAGGGCATGGGGGGGATGCTCGGCCTGAACATGATGGAGCCACTCAAGTTCATGCGAGAGTACGTAGCCGTTCTGCGCGCGGCCCTATCCGGCCGCGCGCGCTTCGACGGCGAGTACTTCCGGGTGAGCTGGGAGGGCGCGTTTCAGCCGCCGGCGCCTCCCCCGATCCTCCTGGCCGGGCTCTCTTCACCGATGCTGGAATTGGCCGGCGAGATCGCCGACGGCGTGGTGCTCTGGCTCTGCGCTCCCGGATACATCCGCGAGGTCGCGCTTCCGGCCCTTCGCCGGGGACGCCAGCGGGCAGGGAAGTCGCTCGATGGCTTCGAGATCGTTGCCGCTGTTCCTCTGGCGCTGACCGAGGACATGGCCGGCGCCACCGCCGCGTTCAGGGAGGAGCTGGTCCGCTACCTCAGCCTCCCGTTCTACCGGAGGATGCTGGAAACCAGCGGGTTCGGGGGGGAGGTTCTGGCCTTCGACAAGGCCCTTGGCAGCGGGGCGACCCCGCCCCTCGCCGTCCCTTCCCGCCTCGCCACCGCTCTCGGCGGGATCGGGGACCGTGCCGCGCTTCGCGATTTTGTTCTCGCCCACCGCCAGTCCGGAGTCACGCTTCCGGCGGTCCGGCCCATCGGATGGCCGTCCGCGCCGTGGTATCGCGCCACGCTGGAGGCCGCGGC
>CAYJUC010000213.1:2857-5863 GCA_964372605.1 uncultured bacterium
AGCGGCCCAGGGCGATGCGCACGATCTCTTTGGAGATGGCCTGCGCCTCGGCAAGCCGGCGCTGCCAGACGTTGCGCCCGACGGCCACTCCGGCGCCCCCGGCCTCCATCACCTGAGTGAGCAGGTCGAGAAACTCCTTGGGAGACTCGGTGGTGGGCCCGCCGGAAAGAACCACTTTGGTCTCCGCCGCGACCTGGCAGACCCACCGGAACGATTCCCGGTCCCCCGGCCACTTGACTTTGGCGATGTCGGCGCCGAGTTCGTAGGCGATACGCGCCGCGTAGGCGATCACCTCCGGAGCCTCGTCATTGGCCACGGCCTTCCCCCGCGGGTAGACCCACGCTATCACCGGGACGCCGAACCGCGCGGCATCGCGCACCACCTGGGCAAACTCCCGAAACATCGGGGGCTCGTGCTCGGACCCTGGATAGAGGGTGTAGCCCACCGCCCGGGCGTCCAGCTCGCCGACGGCGTACTCCACCGGGCAGAGGAGGGGAGAGTACGGGTCCCCCTTCGAGAGGCTGGCTTTTCCGTTCAGCTTGATCAACCGGGGCACCTCAGGGCAGAGCCGCCGGGAGGCCAGGGCCACGCCCTGCTGGAAGACCACCGCCGTGTAGCCGAAGTCCCGGGCCAGCTCCAGGACGAAGCGGGGTGAGACGCTCTCCGGGTTACCGCGAAAGTCCTCGGGCCCATGTTCCAGCCCTTGATCATAGGCGAGGAAGGCGAAGCGCCCCCGTCCCTCCCGGTCCAGTCTCTCGAGGAACATCGCTACCTCCTGTCGACCAGATACCCGAACCGCTTGACGAACTCCGCCTCGCCGAGCTTGCCGGCCCGGGAGAGGAGCCGGAGCTGCTCGGGGTCCTCGAAGTCTTCGGGTTTCAGGCGGATCATGTAGGCGAAGAGTGTCTGGTAGGCTTCGGAGCCGGTGTCAACGAAGCGGACGCGCATCTGGCCTGTCTCCTGATCCAGCATCTCCCCGAGCGGAACGGCGACCAGCCGGCCGCCCTGAATCGTGACCATGGCGTCGGTCCCGCCCTCCATGAGGAAGTGGGTGGCCCAGTAGCCGAGACTCCGGCAGTACTGGATGTCGTACCCGCCGGGCGGGGCGCAACGGAGCTCGTACCCCATGTGCTTCGACACGATAGTGACGTCGATTCCCCTGGCCAGGAGGCTTGTCGTCACCCGTTCCTTCAGGAGGCGCGCCAGCTCCAGCTCGGACAGGCGCATGCGGCCGAAGCCGTCCCATTCCACAGCTCCGAGGGCGACGGGGTCAAGCTTCTCGGCGAGCCCCTCGCTCAAGAGCGCCACGCCGTGGTTTCGGCCGTGGGCGCGGCGCTTGATGATGGCGCCCTCCAGGATGTCTGCCAGTACCTGCGCGGAGATCTTCGGCTCGGCGAACTCCTCGCCGATGATCGTCAAGGTGGCGGCCGCCGCTCCCCCGATCCCGAGCGCGAGATGGCCGGTCCGGCGGCCCATCACGGAGACGAAAAACCAGCGCTCGGTCGTGGCGGCGTCCTCCATCAAGTTGCGGACAAGATCCTTGCCCAGGTTGCAAGCCGTCGTGTAGCCGAACGTCACGACCTCGTGGGGGAGCGGAAGGTCATTGTCGATGGTTTTGGGGACGTGGGCGACGGCGAAGCTTCCCCGAGCCGCCTCGGCGATCCGGGCGACGGCGGTCGCGGTGCCGTCGCCCCCGATGCTCAGCAGGGAAGAGATCTCAAGCCGGCGCAGCGATTCGATGACGTTTCGAAGCGACTCCGGTGTGTTGGCGGGACCCTCGCGGGAGGCTCGGAGGATCGAGCCACCTTCGAAGTGGATCCGGGAGACCTCGCCGATCTCCAGCGCATGGACATGGGAGATGTCTCCCTGAACCAGCCACTTGAGGCCGTCCAGGCAGCCGAGAACGCGCAGCCCGTGGTTGCGCGCCTCGATGGTGGCGGCGGCGATGACCGCGTTGATCCCGGGAGCGGGTCCCCCTCCGACGAGGATGGCGAGGGTCTTCATCTCACACGATTATATCCCCGGTTCTCTCGCCAGCGCAGGGCGGCGGGATGTTGTTCCGGCCCCCGTCTGTCTGCTATGGTAACAGCGTGAACATGCTCTTCGTCTGCACGGGGAACGTCTCCCGCAGCCCGACCGCGGAAGTCGTGATGCGCCGGATCTCGAACGGCGCCCACGACACCCGCTCCGCGGGGATTTCACCCTTCTGCCCGCGCCCCATTTCGGGGGAGGATGTTCGCTGGGCCGACCTAGTGGGGGTCATGGAGGAAGACCATCGCGCTTTCATCCTGGAGCGCTGGCCCGAGACGGCGCCAAAAGTGTGGGTGCTGGATATCGAGGATCGCTATCACCCCCGCGACCCCCCGTTGATCAGCCTTCTCGAGGAGAAACTCGGCGAGCTGCTCGCCAGGCTCGCCGGCGGCCCGCCCCCGCGTTCCTTGTGAATCCCTCCTCGGTCTTGTACGATCAGGTTGCGACGGCGCTCAGCCATGCTTGACATCGGTTTGCAGGAGCTCCTCCTCATCCTCGTCATCGCCCTTCTGGTCTTCGGCCCGAAGAAGCTGCCGGAGCTGGGGCGCGCCATCGGGCGGGCTCTCAGAGAGTTCAGACGGGCCAGCGACGAATTCCGCTCTACGATCGAGAGTAACCTTCAGATCAACGAGCCTGCCCCGATACCGATCATAGCGCCTGGCGAAACCGGACTGTCCGCTTCAGTCGCTCCGCCCCCCGATCCGGTACCGGGTCCTCTCCCTGACTCCGGCGGGATCACTGATGCGCAAGCGGAGTCCGGGGAACCGTACTGGGCTGGGCGGGGGTCGCGTCTTTTTCATGCCCGGGAGTGCGGGTGGGCGAAGCGGATCCCCGAGCCGGAGCGGACCTATTTCAAACAAGTTCAAGAAGCGAAAGAACAGGGGTTCCAGACCTGTCCCGTCTGCGAGCCCTGGGAGCCCCCCGACTGATAGTCGGAGGAGGGGGCCTCGACGGCTGAGGCGTTTTTTTTGGAAA
>CAYJUC010000213.1:5873-6889 GCA_964372605.1 uncultured bacterium
GGGGGGCTTCGCCCCCCTTCCGAGCCTCCCCCCAAGGATTGCGCGGGCTGAGCCCGCGCTCGAACCAACTGCACTCCGCGTCAGCGAGGTCGGGTATGCGACGGCCAAGTTTTTTTGGAAGTTGACATGTCAACAAATATTAACTATTGTTATGTTGAGTTGATCGTGATGAAAGAGTTGACAGATCGGCAGAGTGAGGTGCTGGGGTTCATCCGCACATTCTCCCAGCGTCACGGCCTCCCTCCCACGGTCCGGGAGGTTGGCGAGCACTTTCGCATCACGCCCCGAGCGGCCTTCGACCACATCCGAGCCCTGGAGCGCAAGGGGGCGTTGCAGCGGCGAGTGACGGCGAAACGCAGCTCGCGGGCCCTCACGCTTGCCGAAGGGCAGAGATCCTCGTTTCTGGAGGTGCCCGTTCTCGGCCGCATCGCCGCGGGCGCGCCGCTCCTGGCCGAGGAGAATCGGGAGGGGAGCGTGCCCATCGAGGCGTCTTGGTTCCGGGCCAAAGGCGAAGAGCTCTTCGCGCTCCGGGTGCGGGGCGAAAGCATGGTGAACGCTCACATCGTCGATGGCGACCTCGTCTTGGTCCGCAGGCAGGAGACCGCCCAGCCCGGAGAGATCGTGGTGGCCCTCCTGGATAATGAGGCCACCGTCAAGCGGTTCGGGCGGGACGGCGATGCCTTCGTGTTTAGAGCCGAGCATCCGACACTCCCCCCCATTGTGGTTCATCCCGGAGAGAGGGATGTGAAGATCCTGGGGAAGGTGATCGGGCTGCTGCGGGGGTTTTAAGCGAGCGTTTCTGTCCCCGGAACTGTTGACAAGGTTGGGGTCCGCTCGTATCGTGGGGCACTGGCGTCCCTGGCCGCCATCTCCGGCGGCGCCTGAAAGAATTTCGCCCAGAGCGTTGACAAACGGCGGATCTTCGGCGGTGGACCGCGTTTCCACAGGGATCGGAAAACTTGACGCGATGCTGGGGGGCGGGCTCCTTCCCGGCACCCTCGCGGTGGTCTATGGCG
>CAYJUC010000214.1:0-6885 GCA_964372605.1 uncultured bacterium
GCCTCGCGCGGCGGGTGGCCTGCCTCGCGGCATGGCCGAACCCGCCACGCTCGAACTGCATCCTGGGGGTGGCTCGACTATCTCCCCCAGACCGCCCGGGCGGTCTCGACGACCACCTCGAGTTTCCTGCGCTGATCCTCCGGTGAGATGCGGTTCCCTTCCATGATAGACGCGAAGCCGCACTGGGGGCTCAAGGCGAGTCGGTCCAGTGGGACCACCCGGGTTGCCTCGGTGATCCGCCGCCGTAGCTCCTCCACTGTCTCCACTCGCGGCTTCTTGGTGCTCAACAACCCAAGCACGACGATCCGGTCGTCGGGCACGTGGCGGAGCGGCTCGAAACTGCCCGAGCGCGCGTCGTCGTACTCCAAGAGAAACCGCTGGAACCGGGCTTTGCTGAACACCTTTGCGGCGATGGGATCGTACCCGCCGCTCGAGTGAAACATGCTCCGGTAGTTCCCCCGGCAGATGTGGAGGCCGAAGGTGATGCCGGGGTGCCCCTCGATGATGGCGTTGTCCATCTCGATGCACGCGTCCAGGAGCTGGTCGGGGTCGCTTCCGCGCTGGCGGTAGCCCTCGCGCCATCGCGGGTCCACCAGCGCGGCGTACTGGGGCGCGTCGATCTGGATGTAAGTGCAGCCGAGCCGGCCGAGTTCAGCCACCTCGCGGCGGGTGAAGTCCACGATGTCGGCCAGGTACGCGTCGCGGTTCGGGTAGGCTCCGCGGGACTTGTCGGGCTCGTAGAAGGCCGCGGCCTGCTGGGCGCTGATGAGCGTGGCCTTCACGGGTCGCGTGGCCCGGGCGCGGGCGTAGGTGAACTCCTCCGCGCACATGCTCTGGCGCCAGCGGAGCTTCTCCACGACGACCGGCCGCGGGACGACCTGCTCTTCTCCCGCCTCGTTCCGGAACGGGATGGCCCAGCCGCCGAACTTGTCGAAGCCGTCCAGCGCCTCGACGAGCTGGCCGAAGAAGATGTAGCGACGCTGCTCGCCGTCGGTCACGACGTCCACACCCGCCGCCTCCTGGAGGGCAATGGCCTCGTCTACAGCCCGGTCCTCGATCTGCTTGAACTCCGCGGGCGTGAGGCGCCCCCCTTCAAGCTTATGGCGGGCCTCCAGCAGGTAGGCCGGGCGCAGCAGGCTCCCGACCACGTCGCTTCGAGCTATTTGTTCCACCACTTCCAGCTCTCCTCCTGGGAGGTGTCGGGGATGCGATCGACGACGGCGTTGACCAGCCGGTTCCCCCGGCGCTCGACCTTCGTCACATAGACTGGAGAGATCGCCTGCTGGTAACGGTCGAACCGGATCGGGCCGCGCGGCGGCAGGATCTTCGTGACAGCGTTCCGGAGGGCGTCGCGGAGCTTGGCCCGGTCGGCTACCTCCCCCTTCAGCAGGTCGATGGCGGCCGCGACGAGTTGGGCGGCCACGAAGCCCCGCTCGCTGTGGGCGCTGGGCCAACCGTTGTACCTGGATTCGTAGTCCTGAACGAATGCCCGGCTCTCCGGACTGTCCAGAGCCGCGGTATAGGTCCCGACGCTGGTGATCCCGATGGCAGCGTCGCCCATAGCCGGAAGGAGCACGTCGTCCACGACGGTGTTGTAGCCGAGAAGCGGCAGCTTCCCCCGGAGGCCGTACTCCTGATAGGTCTTCACGAAGCGGATGCCGTCTGCCCCGCCGGTAAAGACGTAGACCGCATCCGCAGCAAGCCCGACTACCTGAGCCAGGTACGGCGCGGCGTCAGGGGTCCCGACCGGCATGTAGATCTCCTTCACGATTTCCCCGCCGGCTCCCGTGAACCCCGCCTTGAAGGCGCCGGCCACATCGTGTCCGGCCACGATGTCCAGCGCCATCACGACCACCTTCCGGTAGGGGGTGTTCTTGTAGATCCATTTCCCCATGGCGAAATTGCCCTGGTCAGTGGTCTCGATGACCCGGAAGATCCAGGGGCTCGCCTTGGCGGGCGACGTGATCTCCTTGGAGAACGCGACCGGGATCACCAGCGGGATCCCCTGCCTGTGAACGTAATCGCGGATCGCCAGGGCCACGCCGCTGTTCACGGGCCCGACGAGCAGGTCCACGCGATCACGCTCCACCAGCTTTCGGGTCTTGGTCAGCCCGATGTCCGGCTTGAACTCAGTGTCCTCCTTTATGAGCTGGATCTCGCGCCCGCCCGCCTTGCCGCCCAGCTTCGCCAGATGCAGCTCGAATCCCCTGGTGGCGTCCGTGCCGACGGACGCGATGGGGCCTGTGTAGGGGAAGATGAGGCCGATCTTGACCGGGGGAGCCTGGCCGGCCGCCGGGAACGGAAAGAGAAAGAGCGCCAGCAACGCCAGGGTGAGTCGCGCCATCATGGGAGTTCCTCCTGTGCGCCGCGCCGCCTCACGCCGCGCGGGCAGATCGTAGAAAACACAAGGTCGCGCAAGCCCGTCTTCGTGCGCGCGCCACTCAGTACCCGCTGATGTAGGGCAGCTTCTTGGCCGTGGCCTCGATGGCGGCGCCCGCCTCCAGGAGGACGGCTGTCGAGTCCCAGGTGCCGGTCACGAGCTGGTGGCGCGGGCCGTCGGGCATCTGCGCGCGGATCACGCGGTCGCCGAAGCGTGCTTCCTGTTTCTCGACGTCCACGGTGACCGGCTTGCCGGGCTCCCGCCCGATGGCCCGCTGGAGCCAGTCAAGGTCCTCCTGGGATGCTGTGAGGCAGGGGATACCGAGCGTGGTGCAGTTGCCGAAGAAGATCTCGCCGAAGGAGCCGCCCACGATGGCCGCGATCCCCCAGCGCATGAGCGATTGCGGGGCGTGCTCGCGCGAGGAGCCGCAGCCGAAGTTCTGGCCGACGACGAGAACCGAGGCGCCCCGATAGGCCGCCTGATTGAACGGGTGCTCGGGTTCCTGCTTGCGGGCGTCCTCGAAGGCGTGCTCGCCAAGGCCCTCGAAGGTCACGGCCTTGAGGAAGCGCGCGGGGATGATCCGGTCGGTGTCCATGTCATTGCCGGGAAGGGGAATGCCCCGGCCGACGATCTGACGGCGCGTGTAGTCCTGTGTCATCGGAGGATCTCCCGCACGTCGGTGACGGCGCCGGCGATGGCCGCCGCGGCGACCATGGCGGGGCTCATGAGCAAGGTCCGCCCGGTGGGACTGCCCTGCCGCCCGATGAAGTTCCGGTTGCTGGAGGAGGCGCAAATCTCGCGCCCTTGGAGTTTGTCGTCGTTCATGCCGAGGCACATGGAGCAGCCCGCCTTGCGCCACTGGAAGCCCGCGGCCTGGAAGATCTCGTGAAGCCCCTCGGCCTCGGCAGCCTTGGCCACTTGCTGGGAGCCCGGGACGATCAGGGCGCGGATACCCTTGGCGACCTTACCCTTCTTGGCCACCTCGGCGGCGGCGCGGAGGTCGGACAGGCGCCCGTTCGTGCACGAGCCCACGAAGGCCACGTCGATCCTGGTGCCCTTGATGGGCTGGCCCGCCTCGAACCCCATGAAGGCCAGCGCCTCGCGATAGGTCGGGCGCTCGGGCTCGGGCGCCGACTCGGAGCTCGGGATGCGCTGGCTCACGCTCACGGACTGCTCGGGATTGATCCCCCAGGTCACCACGGGCTCGATGGCCGAGCCGTCGAGGCGCACCACGTCGTCAAAGGAGGCGCCGGCCTCGGTGGCCACGCTCTTCCACCAGTTCACAGCCCGGTCGAAGGCCGCGCCCTGCGGCGCATAGGGGCGCCCGCGCAGATACTCGAAGCTGGTCTGATCGGGGTTCACGTAGCCGCAGCGCGCCCCGCCCTCGATGGACATGTTGCAGATCGTGAGGCGCTCCTCCATGGTCATCCGCTCGATGGCGGACCCCGCGTACTCGTAGGCATAGCCCACGCCGCCCTTGACGCCGAGCTTGCCGATGATGGTGAGGCTCACGTCCTTGGCGTAGACGCCCTTGGCGAGCGCGCCCTCCACGCGGATCTGCCTGAGCTTGGGCCTGGCCATGGCGAGGCACTGGGTGGCGAGCACGTCGCGGACCTGGCTCGTGCCGATGCCGAAGGCGATCGCCCCCACGGCGCCGTGCGTGGAGGTGTGGCTGTCTCCGCAGGCGATGGTCATGCCCGGCTGGGTGAGGCCCAGCTCGGGCCCGATCACGTGCACGATGCCCTGCCGGCCGCTGTCGAGGTCGAAGAGCGGCAGGCCGAAATCCTTGGAGTTGCGGATCATCTGAACGGCCATCTCCTCCGCCATGGGGTCGGCGAAGGGCCGGGCCTGGGACAGCGTCGGGATGATGTGATCCAGCGTCCCGAAGGTCCGCTCCGGCATGCGCACCTTGAGCCCCAGCTCCTTGAGCATCTGAAAGGCCTGCGGGGTGGTCACCTCGTGGATGAGGTGCAGGCCGATCAGCAGCTGGGTCTGCCCGGACGGCAGCGTCCGGATCGCGTGTGCTTCCCATACCTTGTCGAGCAACGTGCGTGCCATGGGTCGTCCTATGGGCGAGCGCCCGGGTCCACGTCAGGTAAGGTGGGCTCCTTCACGAGCATCTCCGCCACCTCGGCCACCGACGGCGGTGGCGTGTCCTTGTAGCGGGCCATGCGCTGGTAGATCTGGGCGGCGGCCCGGGCGAAGCCGTCGGGGAGCCCGGCGCCCGCGAAGGTGGCCGCGATCTCCTCCATCTCCCCCACGAACCGCCATGCCTTGCGCGCGTTGCGTCCGACGGCCGCCTCGGCGCGATCCTCCAGGTCAGGGTGCGAGCGCTCCCATTCGGCGAGCAGTGCCCTGTCCACGCCCTCGGACAGGGCCAGCGCCCGGATGGCGAGAAGGAGGGCGCCCGTCCCCTTGGTCCAGGAGGCATACGCCATCTTGAGAGCGGAGGCGCCGCCGGGCGGCGCGTCGAGCACGATCGCCTCCAGGGGACCGCCGGCGAAGAGCGCGGCCACGCGCGCCGCTGCCCGTCCCGCGAGGTAAAGGCGGGTGGTGCCGGGCCTCTGCGGAGGCGGTCCCACGATGCCCCCGTCCACGAACGTCGCCCCGCCCGCCTCCACCACGGAGGCGATCTCGCGGGCGGTCGCGGGAGCGACGGCGTTGGCGTCCACGTAGATCCCGGCGAAGCCGTGCGCTGTCACCGCGCGCGCCACGTCCATCGCCGCGTGGGGCGGGCACACGGAGAGAATCAGTTCGCTCTGCGCGACGAGCGCCGCCAGCGTCCCCGCGTCCTCGAGCCGTGCCGCGCGGCCGCGCTCGCGCGTCTGCGCCCCCCGGCCCTCGGAGACCCAGACGACGTGCGCTCCGCCCGCGCGGGCAGCCGCGCCCACCTCGCTCCCCATCTCGCCCGGATGCAAGAGGCCGATCGTGACGTCTGCCATCATCTCTTTCCCTCCCTGATGCACGTCTCCAGGAGCTGGAGCGCCGCGCGCGCGAAGGCCCACATGTTCGCCTCTCGGTCCGCCTGCCCGGTCTCGAGGGTGAGGACCCGCTCCACGGGACCGGCCACGGCGAGGCAGGCGTGGCCGGCGGAGTCGCCGTAGCGGTTTCCGGTGGGGCCCGTGGCCCCGGTCTCGGCGAGCCCCCACGTCGTCCCCAGGAGTTCCCGCACCCGCCGGGCCTGGAGGAGCGCGTAGGGCTCGGTGCTCGCCCTGATCCCGGCCACCGCCTCGTCGGGCAGTCCGAGCAGCGATCGGCGCGCCGCATGAGTGTAGATGACGCCCCCGCCGAGGAAGTACGCGGAGGCGCCGGGGACGGCGAGGAGGGCCGCGGAGATCAGCCCGCCGGCCGAGGACTCCGCCACGGCCACGGTCTCTCCCCCGGCCTTCAGGAGCGCCCCGAGCGAAGCGGCCACCGAAGAAAGCTCACTCATCGCGCACCTGGGATTGTACCCGATTTCCCTGATCTAGCAGGATGCTGAAAATCTGGTTCGAGCGCGGGCTTCGCCCGCGCAACCCCCGGGGGGAGGTTTCGGAAGGGGGGCGTAGCCCCCCTCCGAGTGACATCACGCCGTTGAAAATCCCGGCTGTTCGGATTACACTGCCTGCGATGTCCTCACCGTGGACCCGATAAAGCCTCAACGAATCAGTCAGACGATAAAGGAGCGGAGTGACGATGGGCAACGTCTCGAATGAAATCCTGATTCCGGCGGGGGAAGCGCGCGCATTTGTGGTCCGGAGGGAAAGGAAGTGGCGGCTGATCCAGGTGGAAGGTGAACAGGTCGCGGACGCGATTTTCTTCAACGCCAACGACTATCGAGAAACGTTCCACGCCGGCCACACCGCGTATCTGGCCTGCATCGAAAAGACCGGCAACATCAAGCGCGTCACCAAGCTGTATTCGAAGCCGCCCCGGGAGAATGTCATGCTGGTCGTGACCGACGATCCGGTGCCGCTGCATTTCGCCTACATCGGCAACCGGTGCAGCCGCTTGATCTACCGGCTCCGCGACAAGGTCCAGGCCCCTCCGCACCGGACCTGTCAGGACAATCTCGCCGAAGCCATCGCGCCCTTCGGGCTCACCCCGGACGACGTTCCCGATGTCTTCAACATCTGGATGAACGTGGACATCGATGCGAACGGCTACTTCACGGTGAAGCCGCCGATCGTGAAGAAGGACGACTACATCGAGTTCCGGGCGGAAATGGACTGTCTCGTGGCGATCTCGGCCTGCCCCCAGGATATCGCGCCGGTGAACAACTTCCGGGTCAAGCCGCTCCGGGTCGAAGTCTACTGATGCGAAAGGGGTGGGTCGGAGGGGCCGTAGCCAAGCACTACGGCTTAACAGACGAGGAGGCGGGAAGCGCCGGGCCTCGGTTGATCACGGCGCATCCCCTGGAGGGACCGCAATGATTAAAGAGCATGAACGCGGTGTGCTCACAACCGACCTTGCCAAACAGGGCCTGAAGGCCGGAGATGTCGGCACGGTCGTGCATATCCATTCAC
>CAYJUC010000215.1:0-6880 GCA_964372605.1 uncultured bacterium
AAAGCGGGAAAGTCCGACGCGAGAAGACCGTGATCGTCTACACCTACATTAAGCCCGACCGGTTTGTCGCGTATCTGCCAGAGCTGCGTGAGTTCCTCCACCGTTTCGGTGGAGAGACAAACCAGGAAGTCGTCGTGGTCGAGCTCAGCGGCCCCGAGGGATCGTGGTTCTTCCGTATCAAGGAGTACGACGCGTGACGGAGGTGGATATGGCAAGCAAACTCAAGATCACGAGCCGCTCTGCAGGCACAATTCGACATGCTGGCGCGGTGTTCCGCTCGGTAGACCCCCAAGCAATCGCCAAGGCGCTCGGGGCTCAGGAAGTTGTGTCCAGTGAGAATGTTCATGGCGCGCCGATCAGCCTGCATGCATTGCGACGGGAGCTGGAGACCAGGGTTCGCTCCACAGGCGGGCGCCCGTCCCTGGAAGGGGCGACGAAGATTCAGAAGATTCCACTGAGACCTGAGGACTGGTCTCGGCTCGAAGAACTGGCTGCACAGCTTACTCGGCAGGGGGTTTCGGCGACAGCCGGCCAGGTTGCCAGCGTGATGGTTCACAAGCAGCTGGAACTCCTTGAATCATCGGCTGCGCGCCGCGGGCGAGCCTCACGACAAACGACGAGGCCCGCAACCGGGTCTTGAAGTACTCGACGCTTCAGCCCTGCCCCGAGTTAGCGGGTGTCGAGGGTTCGGCGCTCGGTGTCTGGTGGTGCCCTGGAGCGGCTGTACCAGGATGACTCAGATGGAGGCTCACTCTGGCCCGCTTCCCTGCAGGGACGCAGGCCGCAACGGCGCTCGCCACGCCCGGTAACGTCCTTCAGGTCGGCTACGTGCATACCGAACGTTCAGATCATGACGAGGGCTGGTCCAACTGATGTCGAAGTGGCGTGAGCAGTACGACCGGATGAAGCGCTCTCACGCTCGACTGAAAGAGCCCAGCGTGCCTGCCGACCGCCGCGTCGACGACTTCTATACCTTCTTCGTCTGGTGCTTCCACCTCAAGGACTGGCTGAAGAACGACCCATCCGTTGACCCGGGAGTCGCGAAGGCAGGAGAATCTCTGGTCAATAACAGCGACCCGCTTAAGCTGTGTGCTGATCTTGCCAACGGTGTGAAGCATCTCTCCGCTCGTCGGACTCCGAGGGTCGACCCCGATCTACGGATTGAGTATCTTAGCGCGATGATCAACGACCCCTCACAGCCCGACGCGATACAGATCGTCGATGCCATAAGCATCATCGCTGACGGCCCACAATGGTTATGGGACGCACCTGAGGTGGCGGACGCCTGTGTCCAGGCGTGGGAGTCATTCCTACAACAGCACCGCCTGCTCTGATGATCTTCTTGTGCGGCAGCGAGGGAGAAATCGTTACTATCGTGGCGGTGCAGTATGAGAAGGTCTATCCACTCGAACGATTGACACGGCAATAGAGGAGTACAAGCGAGTGCTGAGAGAACAAGGCTATAAGGTGCGAACCAAGCAGCCCTAAGCCGGACGGGCCGGGCCGGCGTGCTGGACACCACACCTGGGCCGAGAACGCCATTTAGATTGCCTTCTCGTGTTCCTGGAGTTCAAGAGCAAGTGGGCCGACGGCACCACTCACCTCGTTTTCGAGCCCGTGAAACTGCTGGAAAAGCTTGCGGCGCTAACCTCACGCCCTCATATCAATCTCGTACTTTACCACATGGATGCAGGCCGAAGGCGGCGTGCGTCGCGCCCTTACCCTCTCCTCCGGGGAGAGGGAACCGAAAGAGCTCAGATTCGGACGGTCCAGCGCTTGACGGCGGCGGGGTCCCACACGAGGCCGAGGCCGGGGCGCGTGGGAAGCTCGACACGGCCGTCCACTAGCCTGAGCTTCTCGGCCAGGAGCGGTTGCGCCCACGGCATGTGCTCGAGGTAGTAGGCCGTGGGACTCGCCGCCATCAGGTGACAGGAAATCTCAGGGAAGAGATGCGAGGCGAGGGGGAGACGCCAGACCTCTGCCAGCGCCGCCGTACGCATCCAGCCGGTCACGCCGCCGATCCGCTCAAGGTCTGGCATCGGCACGTCCACCGCCCGCGCCTCGAACAGCTCGCGGAAGCCGAAAGGCGTGTAGGCGTTCTCCCCGGTCGCGAGCGGCGTCGCAAGCTCGGCCGCGATACGGGTCTGGCCCTCCACGTCGTCGTGCGGGATCGGCTCCTCGAACCAGGTCAGATCCACGCCGGCGTCTTCGAGCCTCTTCCCCACCCTGATGGCGTAGTGCACATCCCACCCCTGGTTGGCATCGGTCATCAGGCGGATGTCGGGACCGATGGCGTCCCGGACCGCCTTCGCCGCGGCAAGATCGTCGGCCTCGCGGGCGCGACCCAGTCGCATCTTCACGGCACGGAATCCCTTGCCGACCAGCTCTGCCGCCTCGGCGGCCAGCTTCCCGAGATCGTCGGTGAGCCAGAGGCCCTCGCTCGCGTAGGTCTCCACCGGTTCTGACGAGCCACCGAGGAGCCGCCAGAGCGGGACGCCGAGCGCCTTGGCGGTGATGTCCCACGCGGCGGTATCGATCGCCGAGAGCGCAAAGACGGCGAGCCCGCGCCGGCCGGCCATCGACGTGGCCTGCCACATCTTGCGGTAGAGCGGCGCGGTCTCCCGGGGGTCCATGCCGCGCACCTGCGCCTCCAGTCCCCGCAGCAGCTCGATCACGGCGCGACCCCAGTCTTGCGCGAAGGTGGTCAGATACGTCTGCCCGATCAGACCCTCATCGGTCTCGAGGTCAACGAGGAGGTGGGTCATGGTGCTGCTGACGCGGATGCGGGAAACGATCGGCCGCTCCATCGGCACTTCGACCAGCGTGGTCCTGATGCCGGTGATCTTCATCTCACGTGAGGCAGGACTTCTTCGGCGAAGAGCTTGAGGTTCTTGACCATCAGGTGATGCGGCATGCTCCCGAAGTGGAAGAACCCCATGATGGTGCCGAACCCGAGAACTTTCTGCTGAGCCTTCAATTCCCGGATCACATGCTCGGGGTCGCCGATGATGCTGTACCCGTCGGCCTGGCATTGATCGAAGGTGAGCTCCCAGAGCTTGGGGCGCTCCTTCGCGCTCTTGTAGTCGTAGGAGCGGGGAGTGTTCAGCCCCTCGCTCCGCATCTTCAAGATAGACGGGGAATTGAGCTGGGCCAGCAAGATCTGCCAGAAGTAGTTCAGGTGGGGCTCAGCTTCCTCACGCGCCTTCGCCCGGGTCTCGGCTACGTAGATGTGGCGCTGGGTGCTGATCTCGGCGGGCCCCGGGCTCCAGCCGTGCTCCGCGCATATCTTCCGATAATGGTCGAAGGTCTCCTTGAGGCTCTCGGTGGGAAACATGGAGCTCCCCAGGGCGACCTTCTTCTTCGCCGCCCACTCCACCGACTCCTTCGTGTTGCCAGCGAAGATCAGGGGCGGATGCGGCTTCTGGAGCGGCTTGGGCCAGACGGAGACGGACTTGTAGTGAAAATATTTTCCGTCCCAGTCGAAGGGGTCCTCCGCCGTCCAGGCCTTGACGATCAGATCCCAGGCTTCGTCGAAACTCTCCCGGGAGTCTTTCGGGTCCACGTTGTAGGCCATGAACTCCTGCGGGATCCCTCTCAGGAAGCCCGAGATGATCCTGCCACCCGAGATCACGTCGAGGAGCGCCACCTCTTCGGCCACCCGGATCGGGTGTCCCCTGATGGGGAGACAGTTCCCCATGATCCCGAGCTTCACGCGCTCTGTCCGCTGAGTGAGGGCCGCCACGATGATGTTCGGCGACGGCATCCCCCCGTAGGGGCTGAAGTGGTGCTCGTTGAAGCAGATGGCATCGAACCCGAGCGAGTCGCAGAGCTCGAGCGCGTCGAAGTGCTCCTTGTAGACGACGCGCCCCAGCTCCGGGTCGTACTCCCGATTCGGCATGGGAAAGACCGCCGGTCGTTTCAGGTGCGGCCACGGCATCAGGTCGAACACGTAGACCTTCACGGAATCTCTCCTTCAGTGGCTGCCGGCGAGCCACGGCATGGGGGGTGTCACCGTGGCCATGCGGGTGGCCAGGGGGGTATTGCGGCTCCGGAGCGTGCGGACCACGCCGTCAATGATCACCGCGGAGATGCCCGGAATGTCGCCGCGGGCGATGGCGCCGAGGGCGTCCTCTGCCAGGGAGCCCCAGGGAGTGTCCATGACGACGAGATCGGCGTCACGCCCTTCCGCGACGAGCCCGGCGGTGAGCCCGTAGACGCGGGCGTTATTGCCGCTGGCGAGGGCCCAGGCCTCGGCGGGCGGTAGGCCGGCGAGGCTCGCGAGCTCGCAGATCGTTTTGAGAACCCCCATGGGCATGACGCCGGTGCCCGTCGGCGTGTCGCTCGCCAGGATGACCCGGTGAAGCTGGCCGGCCTGGCGCGCAGTCCGGATGATCTCCAGCGCGGAGCGGAGGTTGCCGGCCTGGACGACCTGGAGAATCATGTCGGTGTCCGTGACGACGCGCCGCACGCCCTCGTCGTCCAGCGAGGTGGTGCCGCCGTTGACGTGGCCGCAGACATCCGGGCGGAGGCGGAGAAGGTGTTCTGCCGTGATGGGCTTGGAGCCGGGGAGCGAGGCGCCACCCGAATGGCACATAACCTTGATCCCGTGCTTCTGGGCCCAGCGGATCTGAGGCTCGCCGTCGGCCGGATCGGCAAAGGCGCCGAAGCCGAACTTGGCAAGCCAGACGCCTTGCGCGGCCACCTCGCGGAAGTCCTCCTCGGAGAGGGTCGGCTCGATCACGATGGCGCCGGCGTGGACCTTCATCCCGGTCGGGTGGAAGTTGAGGAAGCAGGCGCGGGCCGCCACCGCCAACGCCTTGAGCCCAACCGCGTCTCTGGGACGGCCCGGGGCGTGGATCTCCCCCGGCGAGATGACGCTGGTGATCCCGCCGTGAACGTAGCTGTCGAGGAAGTCCACGGTCTTCTGGCGCGGGGTGTAGTCGCCGAGAACTACGTGGCAGTGGGAATCGATGAGCCCGGGGGCCACGGTGGCGCCCTGGGCGTCTATCACCACGTCAGCGCCGGCCAGTTCCAGCGCACCCCGCTTGCCGATGCCGGCGATCTTCCCGTCGCTGCAGAGGAGCGTGTCGGCGTCGAGGACGCCGCGGGCGAGATCGCCGGAGAGGAGGCAGCCGATGTTGACGATCGCGAGACTGCCCACTGGTCAGTTAGGCCGTTGCTCAGTGAAGGCCGTAGAACCTGGCCGAATTCCCGTGGAGGATCGCCGCTTTGTCCTCATCTGTCAGCTCATCGTTCGCGAGCAGCTCGTCAATCTCGTGGCGGACTGAGTCAACGTTGACCTCGTGGGGGAAATCCGAGGAGTAGATGAAGGCCTCACGGCCAACCACCTTGACCGCATAGGTCAGAGCCGGCTCATCCCCCTCGACTCCCACGGCGATTCGCCCGGCCCCAACGTGACGGATGACGTAATCCGCTACCGTCTCGCCGTTTTGCAGCTTCAGATATTCCCCGCGCGGGTCGTAGGGTCTGAAGCCATTGTACGACCCGGTGAACCGCTCCAGCGCCATGAGGAACCAGGCGACCCCACCCTCCAGGAACGCCACCTTCAGGTTGGGGTAGCGATCGAACAGACCGTTGAACACCATCCCTGCCAGGCCGATCATGATGCCAACCGGATGGCCGATGGCATGCGTCGCCGCGAAGACGTTCATCGCGTTCATGCCCAGGTCCTGGTGAGCCCCGCCGTGGACCGCCAGCGCGCATCGCAGCCGGGACGCCTCCTCATAGACCGGCCAGTAGATCCTGTCGCCCAGGTGGGTCTTCAGCCCCGTGGACGGCAGCATGGCGCCAACCATCCCCAGATCTTTCACAGCGCGCCGCAGCTCCTGCACGGCCGCGTCCGGCTCCTGCATGGGAATGAGGGCCACGGCCTTGAAGCGCGGGTCCCGCGTCAGGTAGGTTTCGGCAATCCAGTCGTTGTACGCCCGGCACGCCCCGATGGCGTAGTCGATGTCCATGATGCGGCCATACGAAAGGCCTGCCGTCGGATACAGCACGGTGAGCGTGATGCCGGACCTGTTCAGGAAGTCGACCCACCCCTCGGGCCCGGGGTTCCGGAAACTGCCGTCGGGCTGCATCCCGAAGGCGCCGGGCGGGTTTTTCGCCAGAATATGATGCAGGTGGTCCAGATGAGGGAACACCCCCATGATTTTTGTCGTGTTGTTCTCGTTCACCGGGTACGGGAGGAACTTGCGCAGCTCTTCCGCGTCCTCAAAGATGTGGCCATCGCCGTCAATGATGGTCTTCAGGTCGACTCTAGCCATCTCCGCACCTCCAATCCGTCAGGCCCAATACCCTATCACCTCAACCCATCCACGCCCTTCGCGTCTTCTTTCTTGAGCCCGCCCAGGCGGGCGTTCAGCCGGCCGCGGTTGGCCACGACCGCGATGACCACCACCTCATCCGGGAGCGGGGCGTCGGGAATCCGCACTTCCATCGTGTCGTAGTGGGAGCGAACATAGAGGGCGTCTTTGTACGCCAGGGGCACGTCCAAGCTCGTCCCCGGCGGACCCTTCTTCGTGTTCGAGCAGATCCACGCCCTCCCCCCGCCTAGCGCGTTTCTGAGCGCGTCGCCGAAGGTCGTGGTCAGAAAGGCGTTGGCGTGTTCCTGCTCGCCGTTCAGCCCCGCGATGGCCGCCTTGCCGTAGCTCTCGGGCGCGTCGGCCAGCGCCTCGACCGCCGTCTTCCCGAGGAGCGCGCCCAGCTCGCGGCTCCACTCCACCGCGGCGCTCAGGTCCTCCGCGTAGCGCCCGGCGTACGGGTTCTCCACCACCGCCATGGCCGCGACTTTCCGCAGCGGACGGTCGGCAACGATTCCCGCTTCGCTCCGCACCTCCTCGACCACCGTGACCAGCTTCCG
>CAYJUC010000216.1:0-4941 GCA_964372605.1 uncultured bacterium
ATGCAGTTCGAGCGTGGCGGGTTCAGCCATGCCGTGAGGCAGGCCACCCGCTACGCGAGGCCCGAATTAATCGCGCCGGCGGAGCCGGCGCTCGAACAGCGGTTATTCTGACGCGTTCCTAGTTCTTTTCGGGCCTGTTCGTTTCCTTCCTCCGCTGCGCCAGGTGACGGAGGAGGAAGTCCGCGTCGAGCGGGGTGAGGTCGAACCGCCGGCTCGCCTCGTCCACCAGCTTCATCCGGTCCGCTGTGGGGTTGTCACGGAGCTGGTCGTCGATCCACTTCACGGCTTGCTTGATCGGGGCTTCGCCTTGAGCCATGCCGCCCTCCTTCGTTTGAGCGGTTAAGAGGCGTCACGGACGAATTATACACAATCTCCGCGAGGCTCTCGACGGCGCGCCCGGAGAGGCACCGTTTTTGCATCACCACAGGGAGACGCTCAGCGTCCGGCAGTCGCAGAAAGGCCCAACGCATCGAAAAGGCTGAGGGTGCTGAGAGGGTCGGGTTGCTCGGGACGGGACGAATCCTGTCAGAGGAGATGACCAATTTTGTCGAGGAGGTTGCGGATGGCTTTTTTCCTTCTCAAACGGTTTCCCATCCTCGCCAGGTTCAGCATCCTGAGCTTCTTCTGCGTGATCGTGATGGCGCTCATCATGAGCGTCGCCCTCTCTTCACTCTTGACCCGTGCCGTCACGGAGTGGGAATGGGAGAACACGGCGGCCCTCGCCCGACACCAGGTGAAGCTCTCCGGGCTCGAGACCCTCTTCACCGCTCCGCCAGGACCGGATACCCGGGAGCGCTGGCGGAATGAGCTCGCCTCCCTGTTCACCGAGTTGCCCGAGATCGTGCGTGTCAAGGTCTGGGACCTGAACGCGGCGGTGCTCTGGTCGGACGAGGAGCGTTTGATCGGCCAACGCTTCCCCGGAAACGAGGAGCTGGAGCGAGCCCTCGCCGGAAGAGTCGAAGTCGCGATCAAGCGCCTGACCAAGCACGAACAGAGCTACGAGCGCAGGAGATTCGCGACGCTGGCCGAGGTTTACGTCCCCATCTTCTCGCCCGCGGGCGGTCAGGTCGTCGGCGTCGTCGAGATTTACAAGACTCCCGATCGACTCTTCGCGGCGATCCGGTGGGGGCGAATCGTCATCTGGACGATCTCATTCGGCGGCGGCCTGGCCCTTTACGTCGTCCTCCTCCCGCTGGTCCAACAAGTCTACGGACGGCAGGTTCGGGATGAAACCTTCCAGGCGCACACCTCGAAGCTCGAACGTGAGGTGGCCGAGCAGACCCAGGAGCTGAAGGAGGGGCTGGCCGAGCGCAAGCGGGTGGAGGAAGCGTTGCGCCAGGCGCAAAAGATGGAGGCCGTAGGGCGACTGGCGGGCGGTGTGGCCCACGACTTCAATAATCTGCTCACGGTCATCCTGGGGCGCAGCCAGCTTGTGCTCGACACGGTCAGGTCCGAACCTTCGATCCACCACAACGTCGAGCTCATCCAGAGCTCGGCGGCCAGAGCTGCGGAGCTGACCCAGCAGCTCCTGGCCTTCAGCCGGCGGCAGGTCCTCGCGCCTCGGGTGCTGGACCTCAACGCGATCGTCGCCGACATGGAGAAGATTCTCCGGCGGTTGATCGGCGAGGACGTTGACCTGGTGACGGTCCCGGACCCAACCATCGGTTGCGTGCGCGCCGACCCCGGGCAGATCCGGCAAGTCATCATGAACCTCGCCCTGAATGCCCGTGACGCCATGCCTGAGGGCGGTAAGCTTACAATCGAAACCACCGACGTGGAGATGGACCAGACATTCGTCTGGCGGCACGTTACCGTCCGACCCGGCCGTTACGTCATGCTCGCGGTGAGCGACACGGGGATGGGTATGGACGAGGACACCAAGTCGCGTCTCTTCGAGCCCTTCTTCACCACAAAGGAGCCGGGAAGGGGAACCGGGCTCGGCTTGTCAACCGTCTACGGCATCGTCAAGCAGAGCGACGGCCACGTCTCGGTCTACAGCGAGCCCGGGAAGGGCGCGACGTTCAAGATTTACCTCCCAAGGGTCGAACAAGCCGTCGACCAGGCCGAGTCCCGCCCGGCGCTGGCGGAGTTACCCCGTGGTTCAGAGACTATCCTGCTGGTGGAAGACGAAGGGGCCCTTCGGGAGCTGGCGCGGGAGAACCTTCAGATGCTGGGGTACGCCGTGCTCCCGGCGCGTCACGGCAAGGAAGCGCTCCAACTCGGCCGGCGGCACACGGGTCCGATTCACCTTCTGGTGACAGACGTGGTGATGCCGGAAATGGGCGGGCCCGAGCTGGCCCGCCGCCTGATGGGGCCGCGTTCGGAGCTGAAGGTGCTCTACATGTCGGGCTACGCGGGCGAAGCCGTTGTCCGGCACGGCGTGTTGGACAACGGCAACGCCTTTCTCCAGAAGCCTTTCACGGTGGATGTCCTGGCGCGAAAAGTGCGCGAGCTGCTGGACGTCCCCGAATACGCTGATCTCCTTATCCCGCGATGCGCGTGAGCAGACACGCGCGGCCACCCATCAGGAAGCGCCGGCCCGGACAGACTGCACGCTTCGAACGATCTGAGCCGTGTCAAGAGCGATCTCCATGATCCCCACCTGTTGCTCGTACACGGCGGGATCGATCTGTTCCCGGATCTCTCCCTCGAGGATGTGATACACGGGCAGTCCCAACGGGACCGCCGCCAGTGGACCTGCGTAGCTCGGATCTCCCTGCGTGACCGTCCGGGCGAAGACCTCTGAACTCTCGGCGTTGGGAGAGCCGAGGACGACCATGAGATTCTCCGACCCGAGCTGTTCGACCACGCGCTTGATCTCCTCCTGGCTTTCCAGGTCCATGGCGCCGGCGGCGGTTCAGACGTAGCACTGGGTGGTGACCAGGACCGTCTCGCCTC
This sequence comes from uncultured bacterium, assembly GCA_964372605.1. Lineage (GTDB taxonomy): Bacteria > Methylomirabilota > Methylomirabilia > Rokubacteriales > CSP1-6 > CAYJUC01. The sequence continues at coordinate 2,899 of CAYJUC010000216.1, forward strand.
CTGCCGACCGGACGCACTCGGCAATGGCGGGTCCCTGGACGCCGTCCCGCTCGCCGATTGCGATCACTTTCTTGCCTTTGAGTTGCATGGGATCACCTCCCTCGCGTAAAGTTTCTGGCTATCCGTCCCCGGCGGGGCCGATGAGCACGGACATTCCGTCCATAAGGTTGGTCATCCGGCCGAGGAACAGGCTCCCCTTTGCGACAAGCATGACATGCCGGAGCTCCCCGGTCCCGATCAGCTCCCGGGCATGGCCGAGAAACGGCACGGCCGCCGGGATGTGCCCTTGAGTCGGGGAAAAGCCCGGCATTCCGTGCTGCCTGACGAACTCCTGAAGCTCCTCCCGCTTGATCTCTCCGCGGAGGACGGCGAGGGCCCCGAGGGTTCGGTAGTTGTTCAGGGGGACGTTGCCGTTCCCGGCCGGCTCAGTGATGTCCGGGTTGTGAAGCTCCAGGGCGTAGCGGTCTATATCCGTGATCTTGAGGCCGAGCCGGTCCAGAGGGGTTGCCACCAGCGCCTCCACGATGGCCCGGGGAGAGGATCCGGCCCCGATGGAATGGCGGCCGACCGCATCAAGCCGGACCACGGGACCGTCCCCATCTTCCCCGACGAGGATGGCCACCGCGCCCAGGACATCCTCGAGGATCGGCAACCCTTTTGCCAGGTGCCCGCGGAATTTCATTCCGAGCTTCGCCAGGGAGCCCCCGCCGATCACGACGACTTGACGGAAGAGACCGGCCTGGACTGCGGCGGCCGCGAAAACGAGCGCATGAATGGGGGAGCAGCAGAACGCCTTGAGATCGGCCCCGGTGGCGTTGGCGCAGCCTGCCAGCTCCCCTATCGCTTTCGCGAGGTTGCCGCCGCCCCGCTGGTAGCGGTCGCCGACGGCTTCCTCGCCGCAGCCGATGAGGTACTCCACGCTCGTCGGAGCCACCCCGGCTGAGCGAAAGAGCCGGCTCAAGGCCAGCGCGCTGGTCGCCTTTGCAGCCAGGTTTTCCAAAAGAAAGGGAGCGACGAGCGTTGGGTCTTCCTCGTGACCCGGGCGGATAGAGCCTACCAGTCGCTCCCCGACCCAGAGAGGGAGGGCTCCCTCTTTTTCAATCCTCGCCTCCACCTTGGCCGCCGGCGTCCCTGGAACCCCGGCCGGCTGGGTGATCTCTCCGGCGAAGCGCTCCTCGAGGGTGACCAGGTCGAAGCTGTCCGCCAGCTTCAACCAGCCGTAGAGCTCCGCTTCCGAAACGATCTCGCCGAACGAGCCCGCGCGCGGGAGCTCTGCCGGGTGCTCGTGCCAGGGTCGCGGGATCGCCTCGAGGGCCCACGGCCTGAGATTCCCGATGAAGACCTGATGGGGCGGGTAGGCGACGGCGTCCCGGTAGGTTCTCAGTCGCTCGGTGATGGCGGGAAGCAGCCCGGGGTCCTTCCCCAGTTCACGACTGGGCTTGGAGCCGTACCTGACCAAGTCCGGCGCGTGGGCCAGGATGTTGAAGACAGCTTTGATGACGGGGCGTCCCATTATGTTCCTCGTTCTGACGCGCGAGCGAAGCCCGCTCATTATAGCCGAGGCGTCCGGGTCGGCGCCCGCGAAAATCGCGCTGTGAGCCAATTGGCCCTTTACAATTTTGAAAAAACGGCGAAAATGGTCGGTAGCGGGATTTCCACCGAGGAGGCGCCGATGAAGGATGGACTGGCTCCCGGCCAATCGTACGAAAAGACGCACACCACCACGCCCGAGATGGGTATCAAGCACCTGGGCCCTGGCGTCCCCTCCGTGCTCTCCACCCCGGCCATGATCGGCCTGATGGAGGGGACCTGCGTGGAGTTCCTCACGCCCTACATGAGCGAGGGGGAGCAGACCGTGGGCTTCCACGTGGATGTCCGGCACATGGCCCCGACGGTCATCGGCCAGAAGGTCGCCGTGAAGGTCACCCTCCAGGAAATCAAAGACGCGCGCCTCCGCTTCGCGGTGGAGGCGGTGAACGAGCAGGGCGTGAAGATCGGAGAGGGGATCCATCGGCGGGCCGTGATCAAGACGAAGCAGTTCAC
>CAYJUC010000216.1:5041-6842 GCA_964372605.1 uncultured bacterium
GGACCTCCGGGTCAACCGGGCTACTGTGGCCGTCGCCTACGAGCGGTTGGTGGCCGGGGGGCTCGCCCGGGCGCACGTTGGGCAGGGGACCTTCGTGGCCCCCCTGCGGCGCGCCACGCCCGCCTCAGAGCCCGCGCTTTCGTCGAGAATGGACTGGTCCGGGCTCTTTTCCAAGGCGTCCAACGTGATCGCCGCCGACTCGCGCCGCCGCCAGCTTCCGAGCCAGGCGGGACGAGCGCGCCGGGGGCTGATCTCGTTCGCGGACGGGATGCCCGACGCCAGCCTCTTCCCGACGGAGGCGTTCCGCCAGGTATTGAACCGGGTCGTCAAGCGCGAGGGGCCGGCGCTCCTCCAGTACTCACCTGTGGGCGGTTACCCACCCCTCCGCCGCTTCCTCGCCGCGTACCTGGTTCGTCAGGGGGTCGAGGCGCGGCCCGAGGAGATCCTGATCGTGAACGGCTCCCAGCAGGGGTTCGATCTGGTCACCCGCACGCTCCTGGACCCGGGAGATTTCGTCGCTATCGAGCAGCCCACGTACCCGCAGGCGATCCAGATTTTCCGGTCGCTGGGCGCCCAACTGCTCCCGGTGCCCGTCGGTCCTGCAGGCTTGAGCCTGGATCACCTGGAGCGGCTCCTGGAGCGCCACGCCCCCAAGCTCCTCTACTGCCAGCCCAACGCCCACAACCCGACCGGGCTCACGCTGGACGCCGCCGCGCGGGGCGATCTTCTCGCCCTGGCGAGCCGGCACCGGCTTCCCATCGTGGAGGACGGCTTTGACGGCGGCCTCTACTACGATGACCCGCCGGCCGCCCCCCTGGCGGCCGGGGATCGCCAGGGGCTGGTCATCTTCATCGGGACGTTCTCCAAGGTTCTTTTCCCCGGGCTGCGGCTCGGGTGGATCGTGGCGCCCCGCCCGCTGCTGGAGCGGCTGGAGGCGGCCAAGCAGCTCTCCGACATTCACACGAGCCCGCTGATTCAGGCCGCGATCTTCCACGTTTGCCAGGGGCGCTTCCTGGACCGGCACCTGGCGCGGCTCCGCGAGGAGTACGGCCGCCGCCGGAGGCTCTTGCTGTCGGCGCTCGAACGGCATCTGCCCAGGTCGGTCCGCTGGACGATTCCTCACGGCGGGTTCACGCTCTTCTGCTGGCTTCCCGAGGGGATGGACGCCGGGGCGCTCCTCCAGCGAGCGCTCGAGCGCGGAGTGGCCTTTACCCCGGGGAGCGTCTTTTACGCCGACGGGGAAGGGGCCCACTCGCTCCGGCTGTCGTTTTCTTCTGTTTCGGTGTCGCGGGTGGAGGAAGGAGTCCGCCGCCTCGGCGAGGTGATCCGCGAGGCGCTCCGGCGTCCGCCGCGTAGCGTCGAGGTTGATCGGGCCGCGGTCCCGCTGGTCTGAAATACGGTTCCCTCTCCCCTTGGGGGTCCTTGGGGGAGAGGGTCAGGGTGAGGGGAAAGGAGGAAGATCATGGAAATCGGAACGCTACGGTTGAAGGTCGGGCTGGCTGAGATGCTGAAGGGCGGGGTCATCATGGACGTCACGAACGCCGAGCAGGCGAAGATCGCCGAGGACGCCGGCGCCGTGTCGGTCATGGCGCTGGAGCGCGTGCCCGCCGACATCCGCGCCCAGGGCGGCGTGGCGCGGATGGCGTCGGTGAAGAAGATCAAGGAGATCATGGCGGTGGTCACGATCCCGGTCATGGCCAAGTGCCGGATCGGTCACTTCGTCGAGGCGCAGATCCTGGAGGCGACGGGTGTGGATTACATCGACGAGTCCGAGGTGCTGACGCCGGCCGACGAGCGCTTT
>CAYJUC010000217.1:0-6808 GCA_964372605.1 uncultured bacterium
GCGTCCTGTGCCGCCGCCACCGACTCGGCCACGACCACCGCGACGGCCTCGCCCGCGAACCGCGCCCGATCGGCCGGCAACAGGAGGTGTGGCGTGACCCGCTTCTCCGAGCCGTCGCGGTTCTCGAGATAGATGTCCACCATGCCGCGCATCGCCGGGTTGTGCGGGATCGGCGCGAGTCCGTCGGCGAGCAGTTCCTTCCCCGTGAACACCGCGATCACGCCCGGCATGGCGAGCGCCGCCTTCGTGTGGATCGAACGGATGCGCGCGTGCGCGTGCGGCGAGCGCACCATGACCGCGTAGGCCTGTCCCGGCAGGTTCACGTCGTCGGTGTAGCAGCCGTTGCCGGTGAGAAGGCGCGAGTCTTCCTTGCGGCGCACCGGCTGGCCGATGCCGCCGCTCGTGATCGTGGCGGAGTGTTCTGTGCTCATCGCGGTGAACCTTCTGCTGCTCCCTGTTGCGCCCCCGGAAGCCCCTGAAGAGGGACTTAGGCGTGGCCCGGATCGATGACCTCCAGCTCCTTGAAACTAGCGCGGTAGAAGCCGCGGTCTCGCGTCAGGAGTGCGTCAGCTTGAAGGGCAGCGTGAGCTCCAACCAGGAAGTCGGCGATTACCCGCGTTCGAGGTAATCGCGTCGCTCCGCGATTCTGTCTCCAGAGCCGGCCTGCCATGGTCGCGGCCTCAGCATCGATGGCCTCGAACCGCACGCCCAAAAGCGCGAGGGACTGCCGGAAAGTATCGTCGCTTGGGAAGTGCGCTCGGACCTCGGCCCACACCACGTCGCAGGCCACCAGAGCGCCGGCATCGTAGGCCCTCCGGAGCGCCTCCCGCGACCGGTGCCCAAACCGAGCGTCTGCCCCGAGCACATCAAGGAGCACAGACGAATCGACCGCGGTTTTCATCGCGTTTTCGCGCGAGCCTTCCGCCTGCCAGGACGTGGCCGCGCCGGTCTGGGTCCACGCATCTCGTCGAGGAGGGCATCTACGGACCTTGGCAGCGTGAGCCGCCCGAACACCTCGTCCACCGGATGGGCACCGCGGCTGCCCTTGCGCAGGAGAACACCGCCTCGTTTTAGCTCAAACTGCACCGGCGTACCGGAGGAGAGGCCGAGAGCTTCACGGACCTTCGCCGGCAGAGTGATCTGCCCCTTGGAAGAGACCGTGCTTTTCATGCACCAATCATCAAGCGCTTTACCCAAAGAGTCAAGCGGGGCCCCACCCGGGCCAGATCTGGTCAGGCACGCGCCCGGCGCGCCAGCGCGGCTAGCTCGACTCCTCCATGTTGCTGACGTGGGCGGCGACAATGCGCCAGCCTTGGTCGGTGCGCACCCAGGTGTGGCTTTGTCGGCCGCGGCGATCCGAACCCTTGGTGCTGGTCTCGGTGAATGCGAACGCGAAATCACGGCCGAAGGTGGTGATGACTGTCCGCGGATAGGAGCGGTCGAGCTTGGTCTTGCGGACCGTGCGATAGGCCGCGATCTCCGCGTGACCGTAAAGATTCTCGGCACGGCCGTAGCGCACCGTATGCGGGCTGTTCCAGAACAGCTCGTTCATCACCGCGGCGTCGTTGTTGTCGACCGCGCGGTTGTACCGATCGAACGCGGCCCGCACCTCGGCGACCACTTCGGGAATGTTGATCTCAAGCATGAATCGTCCTCAACGCTTCTGGCGCTGCGTGTCGAACTTGGTGCGGGCGCCCCAGGTGGCCAGCGAGCCGCCGTCCACCCTCAAGTCGAAGCCGGTCACGAAGTCGGCGTCGTCCGAGACGAGGTAGAGGACCGCGAGGGCCTGGTCCCTCGGTTTGCCCAGCCGCCCGAGCGGAATCTCGTCGAAGTTGCGCTCCTCCTCCTTCTCAAGTCCACCGACCGACACCCCCGTCTTGGTGGGCGAGACCGAGTTGACGCGGATCCGATGCTGAACCAGGTCCATCGCCATGGCCCGCGTCATGTTGAGGATCCCGCCCTTGGCCGTGCAGTAAGCGACGGCGTTCGCCCGCCCCCGATGCCCCGAGGTGGAGGCGATATTGACGATGGCCCCGCCGCGCCCCTGCTTCACCATCACCTCGGCCGCGTAGCGGCTCACGAGAAACGTGCCGGTCAGGATGATGTCGATGTTGCGCTTCCACTCCTCGAGGCTGATCTGGAGCAGTCCCTTGGGGATAGTAATGGCGGCGTTGTTCACCAGGATGTCGAGCCCGCCGAACTGGGCCACGATCCGGTCCACCATGGCCTTGACCTGGACGGGGTCGGTGATGTCCGCCGCCACGGAAAGCGCGCTCCCTCCCGCTTTTTCGATCTTCTCGGCCGAGGCCTTGGCCCGGCCCGCGTCCACGTCGTTGCAGGCCACCCTCGCGCCTTCTTCGGCCAGGACCCGGCAGATCTCCTGGCCGATGTTGGGCCCGGCTCCGGTCACCAGAGCTGTCTTTCCATTGAGTTTCATCTCGCTCCTCCTTGATCTGGCGGGCGCCCGGGCTTCGCCACGCCCGCCTGTTGTCCACGCCTCTCCCGGCGCAGGAGACGCGTCGCGGTCTGATCTATGGTGAGAGTCTTGGGGTCGATGACAACGCCGTAGTCGTTGCGGGCACCCGCGAGCGTGACGTAGCCGTCCAGGACGTCACCCCGAACCCGTTCGGGGTCGCGGTCGAAGGGATCGCCATACCCCCCGCCCGCGTTCATGTCGACGCGCACGATATCACCGGGCTTCAAGGGGACCTCGCGCGCCCGCTCCGGAACCTCGACGCCGTTCACCCAGACGTTGCCGACGCGGGCCGGCTGGCCGCCGAAGACGCCCCAGGGTGGGAGCTTGCTCCGAAGGCTTCCCTTCGTCCCGCGCACGGGGAGCAGGGCCTCCTCCAGAATCTCGTACTCGCGAGTGCAGCCGAGGCCGCCTCGGAACTTTCCGGGTCCGCCCGAGTCGGGAGTCACGTCGAAGCGGGTGACGCGCAGCGGGAACTCGGTCTCGTGGATTTCGATGGGGCCGGGACGGAACTGCCCGACTCCCAGAGTCCCGTGGATGAGCGAGACGCCGTCCCTGCTCGCGGTGGCGCCCAGGGCAGTGTCCAGCAGCTCCATGAGGATCCAGCGTTTCTTCGAGGCCGGCGCCACCCCCATGATCCGGATGGAGCCGCCTCCGCCCGCCGAGCCCACGGCTTTCTCGGGAGAGAACTCGCCGAGGGCCTTGAGCACCACGTCGGAGGTGAGATAGGCGAGGGGCACATAGTAGGAGACCGCGCCGCCGGGGCGAGGGCAGACGATGGTCCCTTCCTTGAAGCGGGTCTGGACGACCTCCACGAAGCCGTGATTGAAGGGGAGGTTGGCGTCGGTGATGGCCATCAGACCGAAGTAGCAACTGTTCTTGATCAGGGCGGAACTGGCGTTGACGGCGCCGCGGGCCTGCGCGTCGGAGCTGCTGAAGTCGAAGAGGATCTCGCCTCCCTGTTTTCGCACCGTCACGTGAACGCGGAGCGGGCGATCGAAATCGACCAAATCATGGTCCAGCAACCCCTCGGCCGAGTGCGCGCCGTCGGGCAGAACCTTGAGCGCCTCCCGCAGCCGCCCAGCCACCCGCGCCATCAGCTCCTCCCACCCGGCTTGGACCGTCTCCTTCCCGAAGCGCGCGCACAGCTCTTGCACGCGACTGGCCCCGACCCGGCACGCCGCGACTTGCCCACGCAGGTCCCCCAGCGTCTCCACCGGAATGCGGCTGTTGGCGGCGACGAGGTTCTCGACCTCCCGGTTGACGGCTCCCCGCACGTGGTACTTCACCGGCGGGATCACCAGCCCCTCTTCCCAGAGGTCGCGCGCCACGGTGAGGCCCCGCGGGCCTCCCAGGTCGGGCTTGTGGGCGAGCGTTGCGGTGTACGCCACCAGGACTCCATCCACGAAGACAGGCATGAGCGTCACGGTATCCGAGGGGTGGGTGACATTTCCCGCATAGGGATGGTTGAAGAGAATGACGTCGCCCTCCTCCAGCTCTTCCACGCTGTAGTATTGTTCGAGGTGCTCGGCGATGGCGGAGAATGACGCGAAGTGGAGGGGAAGCTTCTTGGAGACGGCCACGGTGCGAAGACGCGCGTCTAGGAGGCCGGCGCTCCCGTCCTCCGACTCGCGCAGGACCGTGGAGTAGCCGCTGTGAAAGAGCACCGCTCGCATCTCCTCGACGATGCTGGTGACCTTGGAGTGGATCAGCTCCAGGACGATCGGGTCCAGGCCGGCCTTCATCTCAGGCTCCCCGCCCGATCTCGATGACCACGTTGCCGAAGCGGTCCAGCGTGGCGTCCTGCCCCGGGTGAATCACGATCGTCGAGTCCACCTGCTCGATGATCGCGGGCCCGCGCAGGCGATTGCCGTGCGCCAACTGATCGCGCGCGTAGAGCGGGCAGTTGAGCCACTTCTCGAAGTATGCCCGGCGGGACCCTTTGAGGGCGCGCCCTGGGTCGTCCCCGGCGAGCGGAAACTCCCGGGCCTTCGGCCTCGGAAGCGCCACCCGCGCGGTCAGCCGGTAGTTCACGACTTCCACCGACTGGTCGGTCGCCCGGCTGCCGTACTGGGCTTCGTGCCGCTCGTCGAACAGCCGGCGCCAGGTCGCCTTATCCGCCTCTCGGATGGCCCCGCTCGCAACGGGAACGGCCAGCTCGTATTTCTGGATGCTGTAGCGGAGGTCCAGGGCGCGCTCGCACTGGACCTGGCTCGACGGGATTCCTTCCTCTTCCAGCTCGGCTCGGGCCCTGGCCTCCATCACCTCGAAGCGGGCCTGAACTTCGCTCGCGCTCACGTCCTCCAGCTCCGCGAAGCGGCTCTGGACGTAATCCCGCTTGAGATCCGAGACCAAAAGCCCCATCGCCGAGGCCACCCCGGGGACCGGCGGCACGATCACGCGCGGGATCCCGAGCTCTTCTCCCAGCTTGGCGGCGTGCACCGGCCCGGCCCCGCCGAAGGCCACCATGACGGATTGCCGCGGATCCTCGCCCCGAGAGACGGTGACCAGCCGCAGCGCTTCGACCATCTGGGAGTTCACGATCTTCACGATGCCGTCAGCCGCGGCGATCGTGTCGAGGCCCAACGGCTCGGCCACCTGCGAGCGGATGGCTTCGGTAGCGGCGGCGGAGTCGAGGCGGATCTTGCCTCCCAGGAAGTAGTCCGGATTGAGCCAGCCCAGCACGAGGTCGGCGTCGGTGACTGTGGGAGCATGCCCGCCGCGTTGATAGCAGGCCGGGCCGGGGTCGGCGCCGGCGCTCTGGGGTCCGACCTTGAGCATGCCGCTCGCGTCGATCCACGCGATGCTGCCGCCGCCCGCTCCCACCTCCACCAGATCGAGGGAAGGGGCGCTGAGGAGCCACTCCCCGGTCTGGAAGCGTGGGACAGTCCGGGGCTCATAGCGTTCGATGAGCCCGGCTTTCGCCGTCGTGCCGCCCATGTCGAAGGAGATCACGCTTGGGTGATTGGTCAGGCGACCGATGTGGGCCGCGACCAGCACGCCGGCAGCGGGCCCCGACTCGATCATCTGCACCGGGATCTTCCTGAGCGCCCCGCCGGTGAGGCAGCCACCGGTGGACTGCATGATGTAGAGGCGGCGGGTGAGGCCGCGCGAGGCCAGAGCTTGCTCCAGCCGATCGATATAGCGGACGACGAGGGGCGCCACATAAGCGTTGGCCACAGTGGTGATGAGGCGCGGGTATTCGCGGATCTGCGGGAGGGTCTCGCTGGAGAGATAGACGTAGGCGTTCGGGGCCGCTTCCAGGATTAGCTCGCGCAACCGCTCTTCGTGGGCGGGGTTCATGAAGGAAAAGAGCAGGCACACGGCCACCGCCTCGGCCCCGGACTCTTTGAGGCGCGACAGCCGTCGCTTCGTTTCGGCTTCGTCGAGGGGACGGAGGATCGCGCCGCGGGAGTCCACCCGCTCCGGGATCTGAATGGTCCGGCGCTGGGGGACGAGGAGGCGCGGCTTCGGGTAGGAGAGGTAGTCGTAGGACCCCACGCGAATCTCGCCCAGCTCCGGCGTCTCGTAGACTCCGGTGTAGCCCTCGGTGATGACGAGCCAGGTGTTGGCGCCCTTTTGCTCCAGGAGCGCGTTGGTGGCGATCGTGGTGGCGTGGAAGAGGAGGGTCACGTCGTCGGGCGAGCGGCCATCCTGGAAGAAGGTCTCCAGCGCCTCCAGCACCCCCTCGGTCAGATCCTTCGGGGTGGTGGGGACCTTGAGGTTGACGAACTCGCCCCGCTCCTCGTCGAGGACGCAGAGGTCGGTGAAGGTGCCGCCGATGTCGGTGCCGACTCTGAAGCGCGCCACGTCAGGTTCTCTTCGCTCGCGTTGGCTGAAAATCGGGGTGCGGCTTGCCGTATTCGGGCAGATGGATTATCATCGGCCCGCTCGGCAACTGTCAACCCCGATCCGGAAGAATCTAACAAGGAATTGCTCGATTCTCCCTCTCCCCGCTGGGGGAGAGGGGTGGGTGAGGGGGCAAAGGGTGGGGGGACAGGCGATCCGCCCCACCCTCACCTTCATCCTCTCCCTCCCCCAGGAGGGAGAGGGAACCGATGGAAAGCGTTGCCCATGACTGTTGTTGCGTACAAACATTTTCGGATCGGGGTCAAGGACTCAAGGAGGAGAGCATGGCCATCCTGCTTATCGGCTCTGGGTTAGTCGGATCGCAGATCGCCCGCATCCTGGTGGAGGAGGGAGAGCGCCCGGTGGTCCTGGAGCTGGCGCCCCAGCCGGACGCCGTCGCCGACATCGTGGATCCCCAAAAGATCGAAATTGTCCAGGGGGATATCTTGAACCCGCTGGATTTGGTCAGGGTCATCCGCGAGGGGA
>CAYJUC010000218.1:0-6789 GCA_964372605.1 uncultured bacterium
GGCCGCAGAGGGTGCCGATCCGGCCGATCACCCCGGGGACGTCGAAGTTGGAGAACACCAGCATCCATCCCGAGGGGACCGCCTCCAGCGGGTAGTCATCGATCCGCACGATCCGGGGCTCTCCCTTGTGGAAGAGCGTGCCGGCGACCCGCCACTGCCCCTTGTCGGTCCGGAGCTCCGCGGCGATCAGGCTCGAGTAGTCCTCGCTGTCGGTGGTCGTCGTCTCGATCACCTTGAGCCCGCGGGTCTTGGCCAGGTAGGGGGCGTTCACCTCGGTGACGTTCTCCCCCAGGATCACTCTGAGCAACCCTTTGAGCAGCGTCACCGTCAGCGGCTGAGTGCCGAGGGCGGTCACCACCCCGGCATACTCGATCTGGATCTGACTCATCCGCCCCTCGGCGATCTGGGCGAGGAAGCTTCCGATCTTCTCCGTCAGGGTGAGGTACGGCCGGAGCTCCCGGAGCGACTCGGGATCCACCGAGGGAACGTTGACAGCGTTCGTGACCAGCCCCCGGATCAGGACATCCGCGACCTGCCGGGCGATGGCCAGCGCCACCGCCGATTGCGCCTCCTCGGTCGAGGCCGCCAGGTGAGGCGTGAGGATCACCTGCTCGAGCCCCAGGAGCGGGTGATCCCGCGGCAACGGCTCTTGCTCGAAGACATCAAGGGCGGCGCCCGCCACTTGCCCGCTCCGGATCGCATCGACGAGCGCGGCCTCGTTGATGACCCCGCCCCGGGCGCAGTTGATGAGCCGGACCCCCGGCTTCATCCTGGCGAACTCTTCAGGTCCGATGAAATTCTGGGTCTCCTTGGTCAGCGGGGTGTGGACCGAGATGAAATCCGAGCGCCGATAAAGCTCGTCCAGCTCCACCACTTCCGCGCCGATCTTCTGAGCGACCTCGGCGGTCAGGTAGGGATCGTAGGCGATCACCTGCATCCTGAGGCCCAGCGCGCGCCGGGCCACCTCCGACCCGATGCGCCCCAAGCCGGCGATCCCCAGGACCTTCCCGTAGAGCTCGACACCGGCAAACCGCTCCCGGTCCCACGCTCCCCCCTTGAGGGCCCCGTGGGCCTGCGGAACCTTCCGGGCCAGGGAGAGGAGGAGACCGATCGTGTGCTCCGCCACCGCGATGGTGTTGGCTCCGGGGGTGTTCATCACGATGATCCCCCGCTGGCTGGCCGTCTCCACGTCGATATTGTCCACGCCGGCCCCCGCCCGGCCCACCACGACGAGATGCGGGGCCGCCTCCAGCAGCGTGGCCGTCACCTTGGTCGCGCTCCGCACGATGAGCCCATGGCAGTCGGCGATGCGGGGAGAGAGGTCGCTCTGCGGGAGCGTCGGGACCACCACCACGTCCAGGCCCTCTTTCTCGAGCGCCTCGACCCCGACGTCCTGCAGGTTATCCGTGACCAGGACTCTCTTCACGATTTCTCCGCCAGGAGCTTCTGGGCGGAGCGGCTGGACGCCCCCCAGTCCACGGGGTGACCGAGCTCGAACAGCACCTGTTCCAGCGCCGACAGCGCCACGATCACGTCGAACTCCCCCACGTACCCCATGTGGCCCAGCCGGAAGATCTTCCCCTTCGCGCTCCCCTGGCCGCCAGCGATGGTGATGTTGTGCGACTTCGAGTACGCCGCGAGAACCGCCTCGCCGCTGATCCCCTTCGGCGCCACCACCGAGGTGATCGCCGGGCTCGGCGTGGCCTTGGCGAACAGCTCGAGCCCGAGCCCTTCCACCCCGGCGCGACAGGCCCGGGACAGCCGGTCGTGGCGCTTGAAGACATTGGCGAGTCCCTCGGCCCGGAGCATGGCGAGCGCCTCCCGGAGGCCCACGACGATGGAGACCGCCGGCGTGAATCGGACCTGGTTCTTCACCGCTATTTTCAGCTCGGCCAGGAAGTCGAAGTAGTATTTGGGAAGCTTCGCGGTCTTGGCGTACTCCATGGCGCGCTCGCCCAGGGCGCAGAAGGCCAGGCCGGGCGGGAGCATGAGCCCCTTCTGGGAACCCGCGATCACCATATCGATCCCCCAGGCGTCCATCTGGAGGTCGGCGACGCCGAGGCTCGAGACCGCGTCCACCACCAGGATCGCGTTGCTCCCCTTCACCGCGTCGGCATAGGCCTTGACGTCGTGGAGGACGCCGGTGGAGGTTTCGCTCTGCTGGCAGAAGACCGCTCGCGCCTCGGGATGCTTCCGGAGGGTCTCGGCCACCCGATCAGCGGGAACGGTCTCTCCGTAGGGCGCCTCGAGGCTCAGCGTCTTGATCCCGAAGGCGGTGCAGGCTTCCCACCACCGGTCGCCGAACGCCCCGGCTCGGACCACCACTGCACTGTCCCCGGGGGAGAGGGTATTGACCAGCGCGGCCTCCATCGCGCCGGTTCCGGAGGCGGCGAACGGGACCACCTCCGAGCGGGTCTGGAAGAGCCACTTGAGCCCATCGCGCACCTCGCTGAAGAGCGCCTCGTAGGCGGGGGTCCGGTGATGGATGATCGGCTGGGCCATGGCCTGGAGCACCTGCGGGGGAATCGGCGTGGGCCCCGGCGCCATGAGGTAATACTTTTTCATCTCAGGCTCCTTTCGGATCAACAGAATGTCGTGAACTCGATCACAACCTCCCCCACTATATCCGCTGTCTCAGCGGCGAGTCAACCGCGTCGGCCTACTGGATGACGTGGTCGGCCCAACAAAGAGGACCGGGGTGATGCGGGACACTGGCTCTACCGGCCGGGCGATTCTGGGGCTCCCTACCCCTGGAAGGTGACCAGCGTGGCCCGCGCTCCATAGCATTTGACAGGCCCTTTAATATGGACTATTGTTATTAATAACCATCACCAACCGAAGGGGGATCGCCATGCCTCGCTCACAAAAGCAGTACGCGGTGGTGAGTGTCTCGCTTCCCAGAAATCTCGTGAAGCGGGCGAATGCGCTCATCCCGAAAACGCGGCGCAGTCGGGTGATTACCGAGGTGCTCACCACGTTTTTGGACTCCATCGAACGAAAAAAGCTCGAGCAGGAGTACGGAGCATATTACGCAAACCGCTCGGCCCGAGAAACACAAGAGGAACGAGACCTGCTGGCCGAGTGGGAGATAAGCGACGAGGAGGCGTGGGCCATTCTTGAGAAGGAGGCGTCGAGTGGTCGCCGTTCGGCGCGGTGATGTCGTGGTCGTCAACCTCGATCCAACCATCGGGGTAGAGATCAGAAAGACTCGGCCGGCGATCGTGGTTTCTAACGACAGCATTAATCGGCTCAGCCAGCTCGCCGTGGTTGTGCCGCTGACCAAGAACACCGCTGCGCTCTCTCCGAGTCATGCCGTGATCCCCAAGGGCATCGCCGGTCTCACCTTCACGTCCAAGGCTGTCACGGAACAGATCAAAGCCGTGGACAAGCGTCGCCTCGTCAGGCGACTCGGCAGTCTGCCTCCTCAACTCCTCGGAGAGGTGGAGCGGGCCGTGAAGAACACGCTCGCGTTTCCATAACTCTCTGACGTTCCCCGGGCTATTTTTTCCCTGTCTGGAGCGGAACCGCGACGGCCGGGATGCCCTTGACCGATCGGCCCATGGCGGTGACGAAGAGCGCGTCCTTGCCCTGGGCGTGGGGAGAGAAGAATCTCACCACATCCTGATCGTAGAAGGTCATGCCCGAGGCGCCGAATCCCAGCGCGTAGGCGGCGAGGTAGCAAAGGCCTCCGATGAGCCCGGCCTCCAGGTTGGCCAGCCGGTATCCCCGGTTGCCGAAGCGGGCGAGGATCGACGTGAGATCGGCGAGGAAGAAGATGACCGCGCTGGCGTCGGCGCCCAGCGCCTGTTCCAGGCAGAGATAGCCGGCCTGGGACCGGAACTCGCCTGTTTTCAAAACTTCGAGAGCGTGAGCGCCGGGCCAGTAGCAGTAGGCCCCGGGCGCGTACCCGGAAACGGCGTTGACGATCAGATAGAGATCGACGAGGCCAAGAGGAACGTCGGCGGCAACCCCGCGCGTGGCGTGGAAGAGGACGGTGGAGAGATCCTCGGCAGTGATCGACGCCCGCGCGAACTGGCGGGTGGAAGCGCGACGGAGGATCGTCTCCCCCAGGCTCCGGCCGGACCGGCGCTCCGGGACAGGGAGCGTCAGGAGGTCTCCGGTCGGGTCGGGTCGTTGGGGCGCCGGGCTCACCCGCCACTGACTGACTTCGGCCGTATCGGAAAGCGCCGAGGCCGAGAGCGCCTCCCTGAGGAGCGGGTAGTCTACCTCCTCCTTCGAGAGCGGGAGGTAGCGCGGCGCGATCTCATGGACGGGCGGCGCCGACGGCGCCGGCGCACCCTCGAGCCCCAGCGGAACCAGCTCCAGGCTCCCCTCCTTCCCGGCTGGAAGCCCCAGAAGCCCGTCCGCCCGCGCGTCGACAAACCCTGTGACGAGCCTGGCGGCGACGCCGAGGCCGTCGGCGACGGCCGAGAGATTGGCCAGCATGGTGCCGGAGTCCCAGAAGAGGTGCCGGTAGCCGCGGGCCTGGTACTTCCAGGTGTTGCGCCAGAAGATGGCCGTGAGCACCAGCGTGGCGGGGACGCGAGCAATCTGCTCGTCGGCGGCGGCCTCCGCCAGCTCTTGCCTGAAGTCACCCTCCCTGAGACAACGGAGCGTGAAATCCCCCGGGCAGAAGTGATAGACCCCGGGCCCGAGCCCAGACAGATCTCCCGTGACCGCGTAGACCTCGGTCTGGTAGAGGGCGCCGGTCGAGGGCGCGGCGCGGAAGTGATGCTCCTCACCCCCCGGGTAGGTCCTCTTCTTGGTGACCCCCGCCGAGAAGAACAGGAGGACCGAGAGCGCCTCCAGGGTCAGCACGGCATTCCCCTGACGTCCGGGCGAGAGCGCCTCCAGCGTCTCGACGGCCGGCGGCGGGACCTCTCGCTGAAGCTGGATCACGGGAAGGTCGGGGTAGACCTTGTAGAGGAACGGCTTCGTCTCCCAGTCGAGGTAGTGGCCGCTCTGGCGGACGGAGTGATGGCTATGCGCGGTTTGGTCGTGGTACTCTCGCGCGATCCGGATCTCCCGGTTCGACACGGGGCTCAACGCGAAAACGAGTAAGGAGGGCGAAAGACGCCGCGCTCGGTGATGATGGCGCTGATCAGCTGAGCCGGGGTGACGTCGAAAGCAGGATTCCAGACCGGCGACAGTTCCGGGGCCACCTGGGTTCCGCCAAGGCGCCGCACCTCATTGCCGTCGCGCTCTTCGATCGGAATCTGGTTTCCCGACGTGATAGTCGGGTCGATAGACGAGGACGGCGCCGCCACATAGAACGGGACGCCGTGGTGGCGCGCCAGCACTGCCAGGGCATAGGTGCCGATCTTGTTGGCGGTGTCCCCGTTGGCGGCAATTCTATCGGCGCCGGTGATGACGAGATCGATTCCCCCTCTGCCCATCAGCGACGCGGCCGCGCCGTCCGCGATCACCCGATGCGGGATCCCTTCCTTCACGCACTCCCACGCCGTCAGCCGAGATCCCTGGAGGACCGGTCGGGTCTCATCCACCCAGAGAAGATCCAGTTTTCCCTGGGCGTGGGCGGCGCGAATCACCCCCAGCGCGGTTCCGTACCCGGCGGTGGCCAGCGCTCCCGCGTTACAGTGGGTGAGGATCCGGGCGTTGGCGGGCACCAGGCGCGCGCCCTGCTCCCCCATGATCCGGTTGGCGGCCACGTCCTCGTCCAGGATCGCCTGGGCCTCTTCCAGGAGCCGAGCGCGGAGCTCTCCCGGCGGGAGGGCGCGGTGGGCGAGGGCGCACCGCTTCATCCGCTCAAGGGCCCAGAAGAGGTTGACCGCAGTGGGACGGGTGGCGGCCAGACCCTTGCCGGCCGTCTCCAGATCGGCAAAGAAGAGATCGAAGCCGTCGGCGCGGCTCTCGCGAGACGCCAGGACCATGCCGAAGGCCGCGGCACACCCGATGGCCGGAGCCCCCCGCACGACGAGAGCGCGGAGCGCCTCGGCCACCTCGTGCCAGCCCGTGAGCTCCCGATAGATCTCTTCTACGGGAAGCCGGCGTTGATCCAGCAGGACGAGGGCTTGGCCGTTCCAGCGAACCGGCGCGATCATCCCGCCTCCTTCGCGGTCCCCTCATCCTTCAGCTCCTCGGCGATCATGCGCTGATACATCTCGATGGCGGCGCGGAGCGCCTCGGCAAGCTGTCGGCGGGCACGCTTGAGGACGAGAATCTGGTTTTTGATCTTGGCCTCCTCAGCCCGGGTCTCCTCCAGAATCTTGTCGGCCTGGAGCTCGGCCTCCCGCACCACGAGCTGAGCTTCCCGCCGGCCGTTCTCCTTGAACTCCTCCACCATCCGCTGGGTGGTGACGAGGGTATCCTGAAGCATCTTCTCCCGGTCGGTGACTCCGCGCGCCCGCTCCTCGAGGCCCGCGAGCTGTTCCTTCAGGAGCGCGTTCTCCTTGACAAGCTCCTCGTAATCGTTGGCCAGGTCCTCGAGGAAGGCGTCCACCTCCTGAACATCGAACCCGCGGAAGAGCTTGAGGGTGAACTGCTGCTGGCGGATGTCGATGGGCGTGATGCGCATCGGGCTTTCACCTCCTCGGGAACGGGTCGCTCAGAAGAGCGACGGCAGGATCACCCGCTGGACGAACAGAATGATGAGAATCACCACCACGGGGGAGAAATCCATACCGGTCTGATACCGGCCAAGCAGCCGGCGAACCGGCTGGAGCACCGGCTCGGTGACGCGCCGGAGAAACTGGACGATGGGGTTGTACGGGTTCGGGCTGACCCAGGAGATCAGCGCCGCGGCGATGATGATCCACATGTAGATATCAA
>CAYJUC010000219.1:0-6768 GCA_964372605.1 uncultured bacterium
GATGGGACGGCTCACGGCCCGGCTGAACGCGCAGTTGGGCACCACGGCCGAATGCTTCCCGGCGCCGCCGGCCACGATCACGAGCACCTCTTGCGGCGAATCAACCACCGGGAGCCGCGCGTGGTCGTCCGTGACCGCGTTCATCCAGCGCGGCCAGTGGTGCATCCCCCACATCCCACCGAGCCGGAGCTTTCCAAACGGGATGCGGGCGTGCTCGAAGACGAAGCGCTTGACGTCGTTCTTGGAGAATCCGTCGGCAAAGATGGTGGCGGCGTGCTCGGGCCCCAACACCAAGAGGAGCTGGCTCTGGGCGAAGAGCCATCCGGTGTTGGAGCCCAGGGTGGCCGCGGTGTCCGCAACGGTGTTGAGAATCCCGGTGGCCGTTGTCGAGACATGGTCGTTGACGTTGTGGGGGCCCTCCCCCCCGAAGACGGTGACCACGCTCTCCCCTTCGGCATATCCCAGCTCCGTATGGAGCGGGCCCCAGGGGTTGGCGGCTCCGCGCTCGGCGATGGCGAAGCTGTATTTGGCCGGGTTCCCCTGAGTGGCCATGTCGTAACGGCCGGGCCACGCGCCGCCCACGTTCATGAGGATCAAGCGGATCGCCCGGCCGATGGTCGCGTTGGCCCGGCAGCCGGGACCGAAGAGCCCGGCTTCCGCGTTCATGCCGATCTTCTTCGCGTAGGGACCGTTCACGATCAAGAGCGGCGCCACCGGGTGGGTAGTCGCCTGGACTCCGAAGAGGTTGAAGGCCGGATCCAGCATAGCTTCCACACCCGCGATCATCACGGGGAAATACTCCGGGAGGCAGCCAGCCATAACCGCGTTCACCGCCAGCTTCTCGAGCGTGGCCTCGCGCCAGAGCGGAGGCATCGGCCCCAGGGACTCTGCCGGATCGCCGTCGACCGCCTTGAGCATGGCCTCCACCCGCGGAGCGGTCGGGGGGACGATGGGAAGGCCGTCGCACCACCGGCGCTCGCAGAAGAGGGCGAGGATGGCCTCATGGGAATCGTCAACCTCGATGACCTCGGATCTCAGGATCATCTCAAATCACTCGAAGGGGGGCACGCCCCCCTTCCGAACCTCCCCCCAAACTTGCGCGGGCCAAGCCCGCGCTCGAACGCTCTGTGGTCTGTGGGTGAGGTTGAGCATGCTGTGGCCACGTTTTTTAGCTCTCGTTCAGGCCTTCTGGATCAAGAGACTCGAAAGCGCTTCGACCGCCTGCCGGGCGCGCCGGGCCACGCCGTCCGGCTTCTCCCCACCCAGGGGGTGTTCGATGACCAGGAGCGGCAGGCCTGAGACGCCGAGAGCCCGCAGCTCTCCAAGCGCCAGGCCCTGGAACGCGGTGGTGGCGATGAGACCGGCGGGGGTGCCGCCCTTGGCCAGCTCGATGGCGTCGTGGAGACTCCACGACGTGCAGCTCCCTCAGTCCGCCGAGCCGGCGAAGACCACGTCGCACTGCTTCGCCAGCTCCTCCAGAATCTCCCTCGGGGCCGGTGAGGAGAAGCTGGCCTTCTTCCGGTGCACCACCCCGGCGACGCCGAAGCGCTCGCGGACGAGCGCCCCCATCTCCGTCACCAGCTTGTCGAAGTTGGCCTTGCTGTTGTCGAGAAAGCCAACCGTCCGTCCCGTAAGGCTTGCGGGCAAGTCGGGAGCGGTGAGCGCGGCCTCGCGCGCTTCTCCCTCCGGGCTCAGCACTCGTATTCGATTCCCCATGACGCCGTCCTTTCTAGAATATACCGTATCGTCTCGATTCATCCACGCGCTTCTTCCCCGAAGTGTTCCGAGCGCGGGCAAAGCCCGCGCAAGTTCCCGGGGGAGGCCTCGGAGGGGGCCGTCGAGGCCCCCTCCGATGTTTCAGATCATCCGGGCGACGTGGTTCGCCTCCTCGATCGCCTCGTGGATGGCGCGCGGCGCAAGGCAGTCGCCTATCTCATAGAAGCGATAGTCGTTCTCTTCTAACCAGAGCCGGAGCGTCGCATCCCGGCGCTTCTGCCGGCCCCGCGCGACCACCACCGTATCAGCGCGCAGCCGCTCCGACGTCCCATCAACGCGGTAGATCAGCTCTTCGGGAGCAATCCGCTCGACCCGAGCCCGGGTGAGAACAGCGAGCGCCGACCCGAGCGCATCCATCTGCCTCTTGAGCGCCTGCTGGCGCGGGGGATTACTGTACACCGGCTCTCCTACCTCGGCGGTTTCGGCGAGCAGGCAGACCCGCCTCCCTTCACGCGCCAGGGAGACTGCGGCCTCCGCGCCTTCCTCGCCCCCGATGACAACGACGCGCTCGCCAAGCCGGGCGGAGCCCCTCAGGTAATCGTACAGGGAGTAGACATGTCCCAGCTCTTCTCCGGGAACACCGAGGACCTCCGGCTCGGCGCCGATGGCCAGAATCACGATCTCTGGGGCAAGATCATGGATCAGTGTCGGCGTCGCCTCCGTGCCGCGACGGAGGTCCACGCCTAGCCGCTCGAGCCTGGGGAGGCGATCCTCGATGCAGTAGTACAGGTCCTTGAGGTTCAACCTCGGCATCATGCTCGCCAACCGCGCCACACCGCCGAGCTCGGCCTCCTTCTCGCACAGGGTCACCCGGTGACCGCGCTGGGCCAGCACCAGCGCCGCCTCGACGCCCGCAGGCCCCCCGCCGATGATCAAGACGCGCCGCGAAGGGGAGGCGGGCGGCAGGCCGCGCCACTCCTCATCCTCCCGGCTGTAGTAGTAGTTGACGCTGCACCGCGTGTTGCGGCGCATGTAGAGGAGCCGCTTGTTGCAGCCGTACTCGCAGGCGATGCACCGGTTCACCTCGTCCAGGCGATCCTCGGCGATCTTGCGCGGCAGATCCGGGTCAGCCAAAAGCGCCCGCCCCACGCCCACCAGATCCACGAGTCCTTCCTCGACCACTCGAACGAGGAGATGTGGGTCATTGATGCGCCCCCGGCCGACTACCGGGATGCGAAGGGTCTTCTTGATCTCCGCGGCTACCGGAACACGCCCGCCCGGCTCAAAATAGATAGGCTCACACTGAATGTCCATGCTCCGCTCGACGAAGCCGAACGTGACGACCAGGGCGTCGGCGCCGGCGGCTTCGAGCGCAGGACAGATTTCCTTCTTGCTCAGCTCCAGCGTTATTCCCTCTGCCCCGATGCCATCGTCGACCGAGAACCAGAAGAAGACCGGGTAGTCCTCCCCGACTGCCCGCCGCACTTTGGAGAGCAATTCCTCGGCAAACTCGAGCCGGCGTCCGTACCGGTCGGTGCGCCGGTTGTAGTAGGGTGAGAGAAAACGGTGAAGCGTGAAGCCGTGGGCCCCGTGAAGCCCCACCGCATCGAAGCCGCTGAACTTCGCCCGGGCGGCGGCCTCGGCGTAGGCCTCGATGATCTGCTCCACCTCGTGCGTCGAGAAGGCGTCGAGCGACGGATGGGTCTCCTGCGGCTCGCGATAGCTGATCTCGACAATCGCCTTCGCTCCCCCTTCGTGGATAGCCTCCGCCACCATGTTCATCGCCGGAACGGCCATATCGCTGCCAATCCTGAAGGCGGCGTTCCCAACCAGCGAGGCGTCGGCACAGAACGCCACGCCCACGGTCACCAGCGCGGCGCCACCCTGAGCCTTTCGCTTATAAATGTTAATGAACTCACGAGTGGGAAAGCCGTTGGCGTCCACGTAGCCCGGATAGACCGGCAGCGCCACGATGCGGTTCTTGAGCTCCAGGCTCTTGATGCGGAACGGCTCGAGGACCTTTTTCTTCACGCCCGCCTCAGCCGATCCAGACCGTGGGGAGCCAGAGGGCCAGCGGGGGGTAGGCGACCAGGATGGTGGCCCCCGCGAGGAGGATGAGCAGGAAGGGCAGGCTCCCCCACGACACCTGGCTCAGGGATGCCCCGGTCACACCCTGGATCACGAAGAGATTCATCCCCACGGGAGGCGAAAGGAGCCCCGCCTCCAGCAGGATGCACATGTACACACCGAACCAGATGGGATCGTAGCCCGCGGCCTGGATCGCGGGCAGGACGAAGGGGAGCAGGATGATCATCAGGGAGAAGTCCTCGAAGATGGTCCCCAGGACCAGATAGACGAAGGAAATGATGACGAGGAGCAGGATCGGCGAGCCGAAGGAGCGGGCGAACTCCTTCATCAGGGTCGGCAGGCCGTAATAGGCCAGGGCCACGGTCATCACCCGGGCCGCGATCAGGATCAGGAAGATCATGGAGGTGGTTCGCACGGTTCCGAGGCAGGCCTCCTTGAACCCTTCCCAGGTGAGCGCCCGATAGCCCAGGGCGATCAGGATCGACGCCGCCGCCCCCACGCCCGCCGCCTCGGTGGGCGTGGCCACCCCCCCGTAGATGCTCCCGAGGACGGCCACGATCAGGATCAGAAACGGCCAGATCTGACCGAGCGCCCTGAGCCTGGCGCCCAAGTGGCCTCCTCGAGGGTTCGCGTAGGCGAGGCGCTCGTGGGGAACCAGGTCGGGCTGGATCAGGCAGCGGATGCCCACGTAGAAGATGAAGAGGGCCGACATCATGAGGCCGGGGAAAAAGCCTCCGAGGAAGAGCTTGCCCACGGACTGATCGGCGATCGAGCCGTAGATGATGAAGAAGATACTGGGCGGGATCAGAATCCCCAGCGTTCCCCCGGCTGCCACCGATCCCAGCACGAGGCCCGGATCATACCCGCGCCGGCCCACCTGTTCGGGATACGCCACCCGCCCCATGGTGGCCGCGGTGGCCAGGCTCGAGCCCGAGCAGGCGGCGAAGATGGTGCAGGCGATGAGGTTGGTCTGAACCAGCCCGCCGGGGAGCCCGTCGAGGGCCTGCGACAGGCCGGAGTAGAGGCGCTTCACGATGCCACTGCTCGAGACGATCTCCCCCATGAAGACGAAGAGGGGGACGGCCATCAGGACAACGCTGGTCGTCGTGTCCCAGCTCGTGAGGCCGAAGAGGGTGAGGACTCGCTCGCCGAGGAGCGGATAGAGGGCGACTGCGCCAGACAGGCCAACGCCAAAGGCGATCCAGACGCCGGCCATTAGCAGGAGCACCATCAAGGCCAGCGCGACGACGAGGATCGAGAGCCCCGGCATCAGCTGCGCTTGAGGAGCCGGGCCACGAGCTGAAGGCCGAGAAGCGCGGCGCCAGTGACCAGCAGGCTCCCGGGAATCCAGAGGGGCGTCTCAAGGTAGTGGAAGGAGCGCGTCCCCTGCGAATAGAATTCGGAAACCAGCCGCCAGGTTCCGGCGACAAGCACTCCGGCAAAGCCGAGCGCGATCACGGTCGCCAGGGTTTCCAGGGCTCTATGGGCACGGCGCGGGAGGTGGCTCAGGAGAATGTCGGCCCGGACATGGCCGTCCATCTTCATGGTGTAGGCCAGCCCGAGGAAGACGATGGCGACCATCATGTAACCGGCGATCTCCTCGGTGATCAGGAGCGGGGAGTTGAAGACCCGCCGGGAGATCACGGCGATGGCGATGAGGGCGGTGAGGAGGACGCTCACCGCCCCCGCCACATAGCCGCCGGCCTCCGAGAGCCACTCAAGCCCGCGGACGACGGACCCCACGGGGATCGGCCTACCTGCGGGCCTCGCTCACCATCGCCTGGATCTTGGCCACCATCTCCTTGCCTTCGGGTCCGGCCTTCTGGATCCAGTCATTCCAGATTCCCTTGCTCTTCTCCACCATCACCTTCATGTCTTCCGCCGGGGCCGGGATGAAGGTCATTCCCGCTTTCTCGAGCCGGGCGCGAAAGTCCTTGATGTCCTTGTCCACCCGATCCCAGACCATTTCGGAGGCCCCGCGGCCGAGCTCCAGCAGCGTCTTCTGGACGTCCGGCGGGAGCTTGTTGAAGGCCGTCTTGTTCACGATGATGTTCCAGGTAGCGCCGCCCAGGCCCACGTCCCACTCGTATTTGGCCACCTCTTGGAGCTTGGCGTTCCAGGTGCCGCTGTGGGTGATCCAGTAGCCGTCAACGATCCCCTGCTGGAGAGCCGTGTAGAGCTCCGCGAACTCCAGCGTCACCGGCGTGGCGCCGATGACGCGCGTGAACTCGGTCTCCACCGGCCCCTGGGACCGGATCTTCATCCCCTTGAGGTCAGCCAGCGTCTTGATGGGCTTCTTGGAATAGATGTTCCGCGGCTCCACCTGGGCGACCGAGAGCTGGATGGTGTTGAAGCGCCCGCCCAGCGCCTTCTCCCAGTACGGCTTCATGGCCTCGACGATCTTCTTCCTGAGCGGGATGTCGTACGGAATCAGCCCGGGCAGCTCGATCACCTCGGTGATCCTGAGATCGCCGGCGACATGCGCCCCCCACATCTGAGCACTTTCCACGAGGCCATCCTTCACCACGGTCAGGATCCGGGCGCCCGTGAAGCCGAGGGCCGACCCCGGGTAGACGGTGATCTTCAGCTTTCCCCCGCTGCGTTTTTCTATCTCCTGGGCCACCCATATCTCCGCGTCGATGGTCATGTGACCCGGGTTCGTCAGCGAGTGATGCTTCCACACCGTCTGAGCCCCGGCAGGGGGCGAGAGCGGCAGAAGCAGGAACGCCGCCAACAGGAGTATCACCAAAATCATGCTCCCTCGCTTCATGGTCTCCTCCTTTTGTCCGATCATTCCGCGGTCTTTTTGGTCACCGCCCCGTCTCGCCATGAGCCCCCTGCTCGCCTACCCCTGAGCCCGACCAGCGCCGCGACAGTACACGGGGAGACCTCTAGACGTCAAGGGCCAGGATTATCGGGAAGGCGGCGTGAAGCGGGTGGAACGCTGGAGCAGGCGGGCCAGTG
>CAYJUC010000220.1:0-6761 GCA_964372605.1 uncultured bacterium
TCGTGCCCTTGAGCCCCAGGAGCAGGCGATCGTTGAGGTGACGGGGATCGTAGATGCCCTCGGCATCGACGATGAGGGTGTTGGTCAGGGCGCAGAGCTCGAGCAGGTGGTACCAGTCGCGGTTGTTGCGCGCCAGGCGGGAGACTTCCAGGCCAAACACGGCCCCCGCCCGGCCCAGGCTGACGTCGGCCACGAGGCGCTGAAAGCCGAGGCGGCCGACCGCCGTGGCCCCCGACTTGCCGAGGTCCTCGTCGATGAGGACCACGTCGCGCCAGCCCAGGGCCCGGGCGTGGTCGGCCAGGTCATACTGGCGCCGCCGGCTTTCCTGGTGGTGGCGGACTTGGTCCACGGTGGACTGGCGGATGTAGACGAGCGCGGGGCGGGCCAGATGCTCCGGGCAGATCTTCTCGCTACTCCTCATCGGCCGCCTCCTCGGCGCCAGCGGCGCGGCGCACGGCGTGCCGCAGGAGCGCGCCCAGGTGCTCGCGCAGGCGATCGCGGACGGCGGCTGGGAGATCCTCCCAGCGCAGGGTCTCCGGGTCCATCCACTCCAGTTGAGTCTGGCGCGTCGGTCGGCGCATGGTTCCGGGCCTCCTTGTCCAAGGGAATGGAGTCGGCCCGGATTGTGCCATGGGAGTCGGCGCTGGCCAGCAGACTGTCCAACCACGTACGGAGGTCGAGGAGCGCAGCCAGCGACACCTGGGGCGCGGGCACGAGCGCGAGGCCGGCGCACCGCTCGCGCGAGGTCATCCATTCGGGGACGACACCCCAGATACCCGAGGGCAACAGACAACTGAATGAGCGCTCCCGGGCGGCCGAGACATGCTGGCCGGTAGCAGTGAGCGTCTGCTGGAACAATGGGTGCCACGGATAGTGGATGGTGATCGAGCGTGGAAACTGAGCAGTATGTGACTGTGTCGAAGACCGCCAAGGCCCTCGGCATCACGATCCCGCAGTCTGTCCTCATCCGGGCCGACCAGGTGATCCGGTGATCTCAAGCCACGGATACCAAATGCAATCAGTATTGCATAAAGTGCCACTATTCGATAAACTGCCGTCGTATGGTTCAAAGGCGCTTCTGGATCAACCAGTTAGAAGGGGCGTGGAAACGCCGCTCCGTGGTCTGGCTGTCTGGCGTTCGGCGAGTTGGCAAGACGGTCCTCTCGCAGAGTCTCCTGGATATCGAGTATTTCGACTGTGAGCTTCCGCGCGTTCGCCGCATGCTGGATGATCCCGAAGGGTTCCTCAAAGGCGTCCGTGGCCGCAGGATTGTTTTAGATGAGATTCACCGCCTTCCGCATCCATCGGAGATCCTGAAAATTGCTGCTGACCATTTCCCGGAGACCCGTGTTCTCGCGACGGGTTCCTCGACTCTTGGAGCCTCGGCACGATTTCGGGACACCCTGGCTGGGCGCAAAGAGGAGCTATGGCTCACCCCCATGACCGTTGAGGACCTCAAAGATTTTGGTCGGGTGGATCTTCAGCATCGTCTTCTGCATGGAGGTCTTCCTCCATTCTTTCTGGCCGGAGAGCTTCCAGAACGAGAATTCCAGGAATGGATGGATGCTTACTGGGCGAAGGACATTCAGGAGCTTTTCCGGCTTGAGCGACGACGCTCATTTCAAAAGTTTGCCGAGCTTCTCATGGCTCAGAGTGGAGGGATTTTCGAGGCGACGAAGTTTGCCCGGCCCTGCGAGGTCAGTCGAACCACAATCTCCAACTATCTGGCGGTGTTGGAGGCGACCTTTATCGCGCATGTCCTCCGTCCCTACAGTTCCCATCGCCCGACGGAAATCATCTCTGCCCCGAAGGTGTATGGCTTCGATACCGGGTTTGTGTGTTACCACCGTGGTTGGCACAAACTGCGGCGCGACGATCTGGGATTGTTGTGGGAGCATGTTGTTCTGAACGAAATGCACGCCCATCTGCAATCTCGCGAGATTCGTTATTGGCGCGACAAGCGCGGCCACGAGGTCGATTTCATCTTGGCTCCCAGCAAGCAATCCTTGCTGGCGATCGAATGCAAGTGGTCGGCGTCAGATTTTGCCCCTGGCAACCTTCAGGCGTTCAGGAGACGCTACCCCCAGGGGGACAACCTGGTGGTTAGCAATGACGCCGAACGCTCTTTCACGCGATCTTACGGCAGTCTCTCTGCGCGGTTTGTGAGTTTATCGGAGTTGATCACCGAGGTGACGAAGGAAAGGCGGACCCGGTGATCCAGTGATGGCGGTACCGGGGCTCGATCGCTTCGACGACAATCTCCTGGCGCGGGCGCGCGCCAACCTGGCCACGTTCGAGCGCCGGCCCATCGCCGCCGACGGCCGCAAGCCGGCGGCTGTCGCGGTGGTGCTGCTCGCCGATGAGCGAGGGCGGGCCTGTTTTCTCCTCACCCGTCGGGCAGCGGGGCTCCGCGCGCATGCCGAGCAGTGGGCGCTGCCGGGTGGCCGGATCGACGAGGGCGAGAGCCCCGAGCGCGCGGCCCTGCGCGAGACGGCGGAGGAGGTGGGGCTCGCGCGAGGCGAGGAGTCGGTGCTCGGGCTGCTCGACGACTATCCAACTCGCTCTGGCTTCGTCATCACGCCCGTGGTCGTATGGGGAGGATCGGACCCCAGGCTGGTGGCAAATCCCGCGGAGGTGAGCCGCATCTATCGGGTGCCGCTGGTAGATCTCGAGCAACCCGGCGTTCCCGGCGTGATCACGATTCCCGAGAGCCGCCGACCGGTGATCGAGCTCCCGTTACTATCGACGCAGATCTACGCGCCGACCGCCGCCATCCTCTACCAGATGCGCGAGGTGGTCATCCACGGCCGTCCCACCCGCGTCAGCCATTTCGAGCAGCCCGTCTGGGCCTGGCGCTGACGCGGGATCGGCGCTTTGACATTTTCCCTCGCTCGTCTATACTGAATTTCCATTCGTTCGATGTCTACCTCGCGCGAGTATCCCGATCTCCCGAGGGTCGGCGTGGGCGCCGTGATCCTGAAAGATGGTCAGGTGCTTCTCGTCAGGCGCGGGTCCACCCCGTCCCAGGGGAAGTGGAGCATCCCGGGCGGGCTGGTTCACCTCGGGGAGACGACGGCCGCTGCGACGCTCCGCGAGGTGGAAGAAGAGTGCGGCCTCAAGGTTCGCCTCTACGGAATCGCCGGGGTCGTGGACCGGATCGTTCCCGGCACCGACGGGCGGATCCGCTACCACTACGTGCTCGTCGATTACCTCGCCGTCCCGGAAAGCGGCGCGGCTCGCGCGGGGTCTGACGCGGCCGAGGTTCGCTGGGTCCCGGTGGGAGATTTGGGTCGTTATGACACCACGGAAGGTCTGGCGGAGATGGTGATGAAGGCTCAGAGGTTGCTGGACGGAGAAGTTCGTCGATGAAACTGTCGTCCGTGACTCGCCCCCTGGAGCGAGCCCAAGGGGAGGTGCTGGTGGTCGGGCGGTACTCGGAGGAGACGCGATTGCCGGCTGCACTCGCGACTCTGGACCGGGCGCTCGGAGGGATGATGACGGAGGTCCTCAAGGCCGAGAAGTTCGACGGGAAGAGCGGCCAGTGCTCGCATTTCTACACCAACGGCCGGATTCCGGCCAAGCGACTGCTGGTGGTGGGACTCGGGGGGAGGAAAGATCTCAGCGCGGAGAGCGTGCGCCGGGCCGCCGCCGCCGCGCTCCGCCGGGCCAGAGACCTGGGGGCCAGGACGGTTGCCACCGCCCTCCTCGGAGACGGACTCCCGCCCAGGACGCGGGCCCAGGCGGTCGCCGAGGGCGCCCTTCTCGGCACGTACACCTTTGATCGTTACAAGAAGGAGAAGAGCGACAGGATAGTGGACCTGCTCTCGGTGGTGGAACCCGACCGGCGGAATCACGCGGCGATTGTCGAAGGGCTCAGGCAGGGAGAGGTCTTCGCCGGCGCCACCTGCTTCGCGAGGGATCTGGTGAACGAGCCGGCCAACCTGGTGAACCCACCCTACCTGGCCCAGACCGCCGTGGAGATCGCCCGGGCGGGGAAACTCAAGCTCACGGTGTACGACCGCCCAGAGTGCGAGAAGATGGGGATGGGAGCTTTCCTCGGGGTGGGCCAGGGGAGCCAGTCCCCGCCCAAATTCATCCACCTCGCCTATGTCCCCAGGGGGCGGTCCCGGCGGAAGATTACGATCGTCGGTAAGGGCATCACCTTCGACTCCGGCGGTCTCGACCTCAAGCCCGCGGACGGCATGCTCAGGATGAAGGACGACATGTCCGGCGCCGCCGCGGTGCTGGGGATCATGCGGGCCCTTCCGCGACTCCGCCTGCCGGTGGAAGTGCACGGTGTCATCGCCGCCGCCGAGAACATGCCGTCGGGCGCCGCGATTCGCCCGGGGGACATCCTGCGCGCCATGAACGGGAAAACTATCGAGATCGGCAACACCGACGCCGAGGGCCGCCTGACCCTGGCCGACGCGCTCTCCTACGCGGTGAAGGAGATCAAGCCCGACGAGCTCATCGACCTCGCCACTCTCACCGGGGCGTGCGTGATCGCCCTGGGGCTCTCCTGCTCCGGCGTGATGTGGAGCTCGAAGCCGCTGGCCGACCGGATCCTCAAGGCCGCCGAGGCGGCCGGGGAGAAGATGTGGCCGTTGCCCCTCATCGACGAATACAAGGAAGGCCTCAAGAGCGAGGTCGCGGACCTGAATAACATCTCGTCCGCGCGCGGCGGCGGGACGTTGACCGCCGGATTGTTCCTGAAGGAGTTCGTGGACTCCACCCCGTGGGTCCACATCGACATTGCGGGGCCGGCTTTCACCGAGAAGGATCTCCCGCTGGGCCCCAAGGGCGGCACCGGCGTCGGGGTGCGGACGCTCCTGACCTACCTGATCTCCCGGTCCGGGCGGCGCCTATTTCTCGGAGGGGGGCTCCGCCCCCCTTCCGATTCCTCCCCCCGAGGATTGCGCGGGCAAAGCCCGCGCTCGAAGAGCCGTGAAGCGCTCAAACAACGTGGCCGCC
The DNA here is from genome assembly GCA_964372605.1 of uncultured bacterium. Taxonomy (GTDB): domain Bacteria; phylum Methylomirabilota; class Methylomirabilia; order Rokubacteriales; family CSP1-6; genus CAYJUC01. The sequence goes on from CAYJUC010000220.1 coordinate 4,972, forward strand.
GCTGACTTGGATCCTCGTATGAATGGCGGCGTAGACCTCCACTCGCACACGACGGCGTCCGACGGGTCACTCTCCGCGCGGGAGCTGGTCAGGGAGGCGGTCAAGCACGGGGTGCGGGTGCTTGCCGTGACCGATCACGATTCCACGGAGGGACTGGCCGACGCGCTGGACGAGGCCGCCAAGCACCCTCCGCTCACCATCGTCCCGGGGATCGAGATCAACACCGACGTCGAGGGCGGCGAGATTCACATCCTCGGCTACTTCCTCCGCTACCAGGAAGAGTGGTTCCAGGCCTTCCTCCGCGAGCAGCGCGAGGAGCGAATCCGGCGCATCCACCGGATCACCGATCGGCTTGCCGAGCTCGGGCTGCCCATCGACCCCCAGGAGGTCTTTGCCCTGGTCAAGGAAGGCTCTGCCGGCCGCCCTCACGTGGCCCAGGTCATGGTGAAGCGCGGCTATGTCAAGTCCACCCGCGAGGCCTTCGACAAATACCTCAAGAGCGGTGGACCGGCTCACGTCCGCCGGAAGCGGCTCACTCCCCTCGAGGCGGTCGCCGTCATCCGCCGCGTGAGAGGCATCCCCGTCCTGGCCCACCCCGGCCTGGCCGACAAGGACGATATGATCCCCGAGCTGGTTCAGGGAGGGCTCATGGGGATCGAGTGTTACTACCAGGAGCATTCCGCCGTACAGACCGCGTCCTATCTGGAGATGTGCAAGGAGGGGGGCCTTGTGGCCACCGGAGGCTCCGACTACCACGGCCCCCATCTGGGCCGCCCGAACCCCCTCGGCACCCCCTCCGTCCCTCTGGCCGCCTACGAGCGGCTCAAGTCCCTGGCCGCCGCGGGCTGATTCGTCGCGCGCCCACGGAGGCCCACGCCGGCTCGGAGGCGGCGACATGTGAATAATGACACAAAGGACCCCTAAAAAATCTTGCGCATACGATTTCGAACAGATAGCATTCAGTCCGAACGAGCAAGGGAAGTCCCCCAGCCGAAAACGGGGAGAAGTGATGAGCCGAACCGAATCTCCTCGCGACCCTCCTGATGCGAATCTCCTGAAGAGAATAAACCATATTCGGAGCGTAAGAGCCAATTTCGGAGCGTAACAGGAGGAAGGGCCATGCTTAAGAAAATGTTTACTGGCCTTACGGTGCTGGTTCTCTTAGTGGTGGCGGCCTATAGCGACGCGGCCGCACAGAAGCCGATCCTCTCCGGGCCCCTGGCTAAGCTGGACATCAAGGCGGCCGTGATCGAAGGGACAAGGGGGAAGTCCAAAGGCAAGCTCACCATCGCCCAGCATTTCGCCCTGGACCCCGGCTGGCTGGATCCCCTCGAGCACATCACCGCCCTGACGCAGCAGCATTATGACTACCTGGTCCACGACGCCATGATCAAACCGATGCCCCAGGGGGTGTACACCTACAGCCTGGCCGAGCACGCCGAGATGGCGGCGGACTTCACCAGGGCCGCCTTCCGGCTGCGCCCGGGCCTCCGGTTCCACGACGGCCAACCGCTCACTACGGGAGACGTGAAGTGGACCTACGAGAACTACAAGGGGGTCCACGCCAAGACCTTCCGCGACAAACTTCAGCGCATCGAGGTCGTGGACGACCGCACCATCATCTTCCACTTCAAAGCGCCCTTCATCGAGTTCCTCGAGCTCTACAACGGCGCGACGACCGGCATCGGCTGGATCGTTCCCAAGCACTATTACGAGAAGGTCGGCCGGGACGGGTTCAAGGCGCGCCCCGTCGGCGCGGGACCGTACAAGTTCGTCAGCCAGGAAGCGGG
>CAYJUC010000221.1:0-6745 GCA_964372605.1 uncultured bacterium
ACGGTCTCTACAGTCCCAGGATGATCGAGGAGAAGGTCCACAAGCCGAAGGCGGTCCCCATCGGTCCCCACGTGATCCTCGACGCGGAACGCTGCATTCTCTGCTCCCGCTGCGTCCGCTTCTGCGACGAGGTCACGAAGACCGGGGAGATGGGGATCTTCAACCGGGGCGACGTCTCCCTGATCGGGCTCTTCCCCGGCAAAGAGCTGGCGAACCCCTACTCGGGCAACGTGGTGGACATCTGCCCGGTGGGGGCGCTGACCGACCGGGATTTTCGCTTCCAGGTGCGCGTCTGGTATCTGGACGCGACCAAGTCCATCTGTCCGGGCTGCAGCCGCGGTTGCAACATCGAGATCCACACCAGCACGCGCCGGCCGCATCACAACCAAGGCCGGCGGGTGGCCCGTCTCAAGCCGCGGGTCAACCCCGAGGTGAACAGGTGGTGGATCTGCGACGCGGGACGGTACGGGTACAGCCCGATCGACGATCCGAACCGGATCCTCCTCCCCCGTCGGCGCGACGGGGAGAAGCTGGTCGAGATCGCCTGGGAGGAGGCTGCCTCGCTGGTGGCCCGGCGCCTCGGGCAGTACCGCCCCGCCGAGATCGGTGTCCTGGCCTCCCCGCGGATGTCCAACGAGGACCTCTTCGCCCTCCGCCGGCTGGTGGAGCATCTGGGGCTCCGAAACGTGGACTTCAGAGTCCCCCCGGGGGCGCCGGGCTTCGAAGACCAGCTCCTGATCAAGGCCGACAAGAACCCGAACAGCCGGGGCGCTGAGCTGATCGGCCTCCTGCCACAGGACGGCGGGCTCGACGCCCGCGGCATGCTCGAAGCCGCCAGGGCGCGAGCGCTCAAGTGCCTCTGGGTCTTCCACGGGGACCTCCTCGACTCGGCGTGGCCCGAGGCGGAAACGCTGGCCGCCCTCGGGGCCCTCGACTGCCTGATCTACCAGGGTTCCAACGACGGCGGGCTCTGCTCCCACGCACATCTGGTCCTCCCCAGCGCCACGTACGCGGAGTGCGAAGGCACCTACACCAATTTCGAGGGGCGGGTGCAGCGCTTCAGAAAGGCGCTCGAGCCCCTCGGCGAGTCGCTCCCCGATTGGGAGATTCTGGCGCGAGTCGGCAAGGCGCTGGGGCTCGGGTTTCGACCGGCCAGAGCCGAGGATTGCCTCAAGGCCTTGACCCAGTCGGTTCCGGCCTTCGCGGGCCTCACCTACCGCTCGATCGGCGACCTGGGCCAGCGGGTATCCCCGTGACGGATCTGGGGATCGCCTTCGGCCGGGTGGCGTTTATGATGTTTTTCGTCCTCAACCTGGGCGGTCTCCTCACCTGGGTAGAGCGTAAGCAGTCGGCAATCATGCAGGACCGGATCGGCGCCAACCGCGCTTCCATCCTGGGCCTCCGTCTCTGGGGACTGTTCCATCCGCTGGCCGACGCCATCAAGATGTTGACCAAGGAGGACTTTCTCCCGGCTCGGGCCGACCGGTTCCTCTTCTCGCTGGCTCCCTTCGTCTCGATTTTCTTCGCCCTCGTGGCCTTCGCCACGATCCCCTTCGGAGATGTCCTGCGCTTCGGGGGCAGGGAGATCCCGCTCCAGGCGGTCCCGCTCAACGCGGGGATCCTCTACGTCTTCGCCATGCTCTCCCTCGGCGTCTACGGCGTGATGATGGCCGGCTGGGCCTCCGCGAACAACTACGCGCTCCTGGGAGGGCAACGGGCCGCGGCACTGATGATCTCGGCGGAGGTGGCCATCGGGGCCTCAGTCATGGGAGTCGTCATGGTTTACGGGTCGCTGGACATCATGGAGATCGTCCGGGCCCAGGGGCGGCTGCTCGCCGGATGGATCCCCGCCTGGGGGATCCTGACTCAGCCGCTGGCCTTCGTGCTGTTCCTGACGGCCGGGATCGCGGTTACGCGGCGGATTCCGTTCGATTTTCCCGAGGGAGAATCGGAGATCATCGGCTACTTCGTGGAGTACAGCGGCATGAAGTTCGGGATGTTCGCCATGGCGGACTTTCTGGAGACCGTGGTGATTTCGGGCATGGCCACTTCCCTCTTCCTGGGGGGGTGGCAGGTCCCCTATCTTGGGCCTTCCGGCTTCAGCTTCCCGTGGGGCGCGGCCGTCGCCCTTCCTCATCCGGCGGTGGTTGGCCTTCAGATGGCGGCGTTTGCCCTGAAGGTGGTCCTGATGCTCTGGTTCCTGATGCTGGTCCGGTGGACGCTCCCCCGATTCCGCTACGATCAGGCCATGCGGCTGGGATGGTTCGGACTCTTTCCGCTGTCCATCCTGAACATCGTGCTCACAGGAGCGATCCTGCTGGCCAGGAGGTCGTGAGGCGCGATGGCACCCAGGCTCTCGCTCCGGCAACGCTTCTACCTGGCGGAAGTCCTCGTTGGGCTCTGGATCACCGCGGCCCACTTCTTCGGCAACCTGGGGCGTCACACGGCCAGGCATCTCTTCCGTCGCAAGAGCGTCCGGGGCGCGGTGACGATCCAGTACCCGGAAGAGCGGCGCCCTTACTCCCCCCGTCTCCGGAGCCTTCACCGGCTGGTGCGGCGCGAGGACGGCTCCCCCCGCTGCGTGGCGTGCATGATGTGCGAGACGGTCTGCCCGGCCCACTGCATCTACATCGTGGCGGCCGAGCACCCAAATCCGGAGATCGAGAAGGTTCCGGAGCGGTTCGACATTGATCTGGGCAAGTGCGTTTTCTGCGGCTACTGCGTGGAGGCGTGCCCGGAGGACGCCATCCGGATGGACACCGGGATCCTGGAGTTCTCCTCTTACAGCCGGGCCGGGATGATTTACACTAAAGAGATGTTGCTGGCGCTGGAGCCGGCCAGGCCCGACGGGACCCCGGCATCCCCCATCCCCATTCCCGCTGATCGGAGGCCGTAGCCGGAAAGATCGTCGGCGCTGGGTCTTGGCGAGGCATGCGACAAGCAACTTTCTTCGTGATCGCGATCGTGGCGGTGGCTTCGGCCCTGGGCCTCGTCCTCCGCCGGAACCCCATTTACGGCGCGCTCTTCCTCGTGGTGAACCTTGGATGCGTGGCGGTCTTCTACTTGACCCTCGGCGCCGAATTCCTGGCCCTCGCCCAGGTGATCATCTATGCCGGAGCCATCATGGTGCTTTTCGTCTTTGCCATCATGGTCCTGATTCCGGGGAGGGAGGAGACCGGGCCGGATCCGCTGCGGCCCTGGCGCCTCCTGGCCTTGCCCCTCGGCGCGTTGCTCCTGGCGGAGATCGGGCTGATCCTTTGGTCCAGCGCATATCGCCAGGGGGGATCCCCGGCAACCGCACCTGCCCCTGTCAGGTCCGTGGGCGGGCCGGAATCTCTGGGCCGGCTTCTCTTTACCGACTACCTCTTCCCCTTCGAGGTCACCTCCGTGCTGCTCCTGGCCGCCCTCGTCGGCGTCCTTGCCCTTGCCAAGCGGTGGAGTCCATTATTGTTTTTCGAGCCGAGACGCTCCCGCCGCCTGGCAGAGGCGGCGAGCGGCGAGGGGAGGGCTGAATTGATCCCCGAGTCGTATTACACGGCGTTGTCGGCTATCCTTTTCACCATCGGGGTGGTGGGAGTATTGGTCCGGCGAAACCCGCTGGTGATTTTCATGTCTATCGAGCTGATGCTCAATGCCGCCAATCTGGCCCTGGTGGCCTTCGGCCAGCGCTTCGGGTCTCCCGACGGTCAGGTGCTGGCCCTTTTCGTGATGACGGTAGCGGCGGCCGAGGTGGCCGTGGGTCTCGCCATCATTGTCGCCATCTTTCGGCTCAGGCGGCGGCTGTCGGTGGATGATCTGAGTCTGATGCGATGGTAGTTCGAGCCGAGACGCTTCCGCCGCCCCTGCGGGCGGCGAGCGGCGAGGGGAGGGCGGAGATAATCGTTCGATCGCCGCGCCGATAAAGGAAAACATATGGCTCAGGCAAAAGCAGTGCTGACACCCAAGGTGGACATCGAGCTGGCTCGCCAGCTCTACTCCCAGATGTTCCTCATCCGCCGCTTCGAGGAGCGGGCGGCGGAGTCCTACGCGCTGGGGAAGATCGGCGGCTTCCTCCATCTCTATATCGGCCAGGAGGCGGTGGCGGTTGGCGCCACCTCCACGCTCCGGCCGGACGACTACGCGATCTCCGCCTATCGCGAGCACGGCCACTGTCTGGCCAAAGGCGCCGACCCACGGCGGGTCATGGCCGAGCTCTTCGGCCGCCGGGACGGGCTCAGCAAGGGTAAGGGCGGCTCCATGCACCTGTTCGACCGGGAACATAACTTTCTCGGCGGCCACGCTATTGTGGGCGCCCACCTGCCGCTGGCCACCGGCGCCGCCTTTGCAATCAAATACCAGGGCGGCGATCAGGTCGTCCTCTGCTACTTCGGTGACGGCGCCGTCCCCCAGGGAGAGTTCCACGAGTCGATGAACCTGGCCGCCCTCTGGAAGCTCCCGGTTATCTACATCTGCGAGAACAACCGGTACGCCATGGGCACTGCGATTCACCGGGCTCTTGCCCAGACCGAGATCTGGCGCTTCGCCGAAAGCTACGGGACCTCCGGCGAGGCGGTGGACGGCATGGACGTCGTGGCGGTGCGCGAGGTGGTGGGGCGGGCGGTGGAACGCGCGCGACGGGCCAAGACCCCGAGCCTCATCGAGGCCCGGACGTACCGGTTCCGGGGCCATTCCATGCGCGACCCTTCCGCCGCCATCTACCGGACCAAGGAGGAGGTGGAGAAAGAGAAGCAGCGCGATCCCATCGCGCTTTTCCGGGCGTACTGCCTGAAGGAGGGGCTCCTCACCGATGGAGAGATCAAGGCCATCCTGGAGGATGTCAACAAACAAGTGGATGAGGCGGTGACCTTTGCCGAGGCCTCCCCCGAGCCGCCCACCGAGTGGCTTTTGACCGACATCTACAAGGAATAACCTGATGGCCGAGATGACTTACCGCGAAGCGTTGAACATGGCTCTCCGCGAGGAGATGCGGCGGGACCCCCGCGTCTTCATCCTCGGGGAGGAGGTGGGGGTATACGACGGCGCTTACAAGGTGACTCAGGGGCTCCTGAAGGAATTCGGCGAAAAGCGCGTGGTGGACACACCCATCTGCGAGGCCGGCTTCACCGGGGTGGGCATCGGCGCGGCCATGCTGGGACTCCGGCCGGTGGTGGAGATGATGACGTTCAACTTCGCCATCTTAGCGCTCGACCAGATCGTCAACTCCGCGGCGAAGATGCACTACATGTCCGGCGGCCAGTACAACATCCCCATCGTGATCCGCGGTCCCGGTGGGCCTGCCCACCAGCTGGCCGCTCAGCACTCACAGTCCATGGAGAGCTACTTCTACCACGTCCCCGGCCTCAAGGTGGTGCGCCCCTCCACGCCGATGGACGCGAAGGGGCTCCTGAAGTCCGCGATCCGCGACGACAACCCGGTGATCTTCATCGAGTCCGAAACCCTTTACGGGATGAAGGGTGAGGTTCCCGAGGACCCGGAGTTCACCGTCCCCCTCGGCAAGGCCAAGATCCGTCGAGAGGGCACCGATGTCACGGTCGTGGCCTACATGGGGATGATGTACCGGAGCATGGAGGCCGCCGAGGAGCTAGAGAAGGAAGGGATCTCGGTTGAAATTGTGGACCCGCGGACCCTTCAGCCCATGGATACCGAAACGATCATCGGGTCGGTGCGGAAGACCCACCGGGCTCTTGTCGTGGAGGCGGGGGCGGGGTTTGCGGGAATGGGGTCCGAGATCGCCGCGTTCATCACGGGAAATGTCTTTGATGATCTCGACGCCCCGGTTGAGCGGGTCACTGGCGCCCACGCGCCCATGCCGTACGCAAAAAACCTCGAGCGGGCCAAGACTCCTTCCAAGGAGCGGATCATGGCGGCCATCCGCCAAGTCTGCGCAGGTTGACGATGGCCATCACCAAGGTTGTGATGCCCAAACTCTCCGAGGCCATGGAGACCGGCAAGGTCATCAAGTGGCTCAAGCAGGAAGGGGAACGGGTCGAGGGCGGGGAGATCATCGCCGAGATCGAGACCGACAAGGCCGATATTGAGTTGGAAGCCTTCGGTGCGGGCCTGCTCCGGAAGATCCTGGTTCCGGCGGGGGAAACTATTCCGGTGGGAGAGCTCATCGGGGTGATTGCGGATCCCGGGGACGACATCGCGAACCTCCTGGTCATCCCGTCTCCCCCCACCGGTTCGCCGCCACGAGCGGCGTCAGCTCCTGCACCGGCCGCAGCCGCAGGAGTCGAGGCGGGCGAGGCGGCAGCCCGGGGGCCCGCCCCTGCGGCGGGCGAGGCGGCAGCCCGGGGGCCCGCCCCTGCGGCGGGCGAGGCGCCAGCCCGGGCGCCCGCCCCCATTGATGCCCGGGGAGCCGAAGGCAGAATCAAAGCCTCCCCACTGGCTAGAAAGATCGCGGCCCGGTCAGGAGTGGACCTGGCGCTCGTTGAGGGGAGCGGACCGGGGGGGCGGATCATCCGGCGCGACGTCGAGGCGACCGCCCAGGGGGCCGAACGTGGGGTCGCTACTGGGGTGGGCGAGGCGCCAGCCCGGGTGCCCACCCCTCCGGTGGGCGAGGCGCCAGCCCGGGGGCCCACCCCTCCGGTGGGCGAGGCGCCAGCCCGGGGGCCCACCCCTGAGGCGGGCGTGCCGCCAGGCCGGGTGCCCGCTGCTGCTGATACCATCGAGTTCGAAGACCGCCCGCTTTCGTCGATCCGGGCCGTCATCGCCCGACGCATGGCCCAGGCCAAGGGGCCGGTGC
>CAYJUC010000222.1:0-6726 GCA_964372605.1 uncultured bacterium
TCCCCCTCCGGGGGCGAGGGAACCGAAAGAGCCCCCTCTCCCTTCGGAGGGAGAGAGGGCCGGGGTGAGGGTGCAGAGTGCGGACGCGAATAATCCGGGCTAGAGGTATCGACGGCCAGCGTGGGGGTCGGGGAGCGTGAAGCCCAGCCCCTCGATGATCGGTGTGACCTCGGCGATGAAGGTCTGGCGCGCCTCTTCGTTGTTCCGCCGCTTGAGCCCGAGCTCCCGATACCTCTCGTCCCGCTTGGAGTGGCTCCTGCCGAACATGTCCAGGGAGATGGCGTACCACTTGGGGAGCAGGCGCTCGACCTCGGCTCGCCCCTCCGGAGTCTGGCAGATGCGCTTCAGGTTGTTATAACCCAGATTGCCGTGCCCGGTTTCGTCCTTGACCACCCCTGGGGCGACCCGGGCCAGGGGCGCGTAGGTGCAGTCGATCCACTCCTCGGCCTGATATCGGCCGGCCCGGTCAGCCAGACAGTTGAAGAGGGCCAGCTCGGTCCAGGACTCCGGCAGCTCGTCGAACACGTAGAGGAAATGCTTCTTCCCCTCGAAGTCGTTCGCCGTCAGGTGGACTCCCAGGTCCGCCAGGAGCTTGTACGCCACGTAGCCGTGCCCGGCCTCCTCGCGGAGGTAGGAGATCGTCACCATCCGCTCTTCCAGCGTCGGGGCCAGCTCCGGAAACCGGGCGTAGCGGGGCCAGTCGTCGAAGAGAATCCGGGTCTCGGTATCCGCCTGGATCATGAGAAGGCGGATGAGCAGATCGCGGTACTCATCCGGCATCGGATCGGCGGCTTCGTACGGCTTGGACGGCCTGGTCGCCGAGGACATCTCGAATCCACTACACTCCGAGGTAGCGGGACTTCACGGCGTCGTTTCGCATGAGCTCGTCCGGGGACGAGGTGTGGACGATCTTCCCCTTGCTCAAGACGTAGACGTAATCCGCCAGCCTGAGGGCGAAGGCCAGGTTCTGCTCAATCAGCAGGATGGAGTGTCCGCCCGCCTTCAGCTCACCGATCGTTCGGCCCAGCTCCCGCACCAGCAGCGGCGCGAGCCCCTCCGAGGGCTCATCCATCAGAAGCAGGTCGGGGTTGGAAACGAGGGCCCGGCCGGAAGCGAGCATCTGCTGCTCCCCGCCAGAGAGCGCATTCCCGCGGTTCCGGAGCCGTTCGCGGAGCCGGGGGAAGAGGTTCAGCACGCGTTCCTTGTTCCAGCCGGAGCCTTCTCTGGGCTTCCTGGCGCCGACCTCCAGGTGCTCCCGGACATCGAGGGAGGGGAAGATCCGCCGCCCCTGGGGGATCAGCCCGATCCCCATCCGGGCGATCGCATAGGAGGGGAGGCGGGAGATCTCGACTCCATTGAAGCGGACGGCGCCGCGACGGGGCGGCGTGAAGCCGATGATGGAGCGGATGAGGGTGGTTTTGCCGACGCCGTTGCGCCCGAGGAGCGCCACCACCTTTCCCTTGTCCACCCGCAAGGAGACACCCTGAAGGACGTAGCTGTCACCGTAGTAGGTGTGGATGTCCTCGACTTCCAGGAGCGCCGCCATCACTCGACCCCCAGATAGATCTCGGCGACTTCGGGGTTCCGCTTGATCTCTTCCCCGTTCCCTTCCGCCAGCACCCGTCCCTGATGGAGAACGGTGATCCGGTCGACCAGCTCGAAGGCCACGTCCATGTCGTGCTCGATGATGAGGATCGCCATCTCCCGGCTGAGGGCTTTGATCATGCTGGCCACCGTGGCGGTCTCCGCCGGGGAGAGCCCGGCCGTGGGCTCGTCGAGGAGGAGGAGCTTTGGCGAGCCGGCCAGCGCCAGGAGCAGTTCCACCTGGCGCTGCTCCCCGTAGGAGAGGGTGCGCACCTGCGCTCCGGTCTGCTCCGCAAGCCCCCACTGCTCCAGGAGTGCCTGGGCTCTGGTGGTCATGCGCGGAAAGGCGGCCCGGGAGCGGTGGAGAACGAATTTCGCCGGGTCCAGGGCCTGGACGGCCAGCAGGACGTTGTCCAGCACGGTCAGTTTCTGAAAGAGGGTGGTGATCTGAAAGGTCCGCGCCAGCCCCAGGCGGGCCCGCTGGTGGGTGGACATATGGGTCACGTCATGGCCGAAGAGGAGAATCCGTCCGGAGGAGACGGGGAGCGTCCCGGTGATCAGGTTGAAGAAGGTGGTTTTCCCGGCCCCGTTGGGGCCGATGATCGCCCGCCGCTCTCCGGGCTCGACAGAGAGATCCACCCCGTTCAGGGCCTGGAGGCCACCGAACCGTTTGGTCAACCGCTCGACTACCAGCGCGTTTGTTGGCAGCGCATTCATTCGGCGCGCCCCAGCCTGAGCTGGCGGATCAGCCCGTGAAGACCCTGGGGGGCGAACAGGGTGACGATGACGTAGATGGCGCCCAGGATCAGGAGCCAGCGCTCGGTCCAGGCGCTGATGAGATTCTCCAGCAGGACGATGATCCCGGCCCCGAGGGCGGGCCCGAAGAGGGTGCCGGCTCCGCCCAGGAGCACCATCAACAGGGCCTGGGCGGAGAAGATGATGGAGAGATAGGCCGGACCCACGTAGCCGTTGTAGTAGACGAAGAGGATCCCCGCCAGCCCGGCGAAGAGCGCCGCCAGGATCGAAGCCGCATACTGGTACGCCCACACGTTGTAGCCGAGAACCTGCATCCGCGTCTCGCTCTCCCGGATCCCCACCAGGGCTTTCCCGAAGGGGGAGCGGACGATGACCGCGAGGAGCCACAGGGCCAGTGCGAAGACAATCAGCACGAAGTAGTAGAACGGGACCTCCCCGGCGATCGACCACGTCCCCGCCAGCGCCGGGCGCGTGATGCCGGGCAGCCCGTCGTCGCCGCCGGTCATCGAGCGCCAGCCGAAGGCGACTCCCCAGATCACCTGGGAGAGCGCCAGCGTGATCATCAGAAAGTAATCGCCCCTGGCTCTGAGGGTCAAGGGAACGAAGCCGAGCGCCAGGACCAGCACCGACGCGAGCGACGCGAGCGAGCCGATCCAGAGGTTTTTCACCGCCACCTTGAGGGCGAGGAGGGCCACCGTGTAGGCCCCCAGGCCGAAGTAGGCCGCGTGGCCGAGGGAAGGCAGCCCGGTGTAGCCCAGGAGCAGGTCCAGGCTCATGGCGAAGAGGGCGAAGATCAGCATCTTGGTCACGAGGCCCAGGTAGTAGGACGAAAGGAAAGAGGGAGCGGTCAGAAAGATGAGCCCTCCCACGAGGCCGATGATAAGGGCTCGTTTCATGCTCTTCCGAAGAGACCCCTGGGACGGATCGCGAGGATGATCGCCATGGGGACGAAGACTGTGAAGAGGGCAAACTCGGGGACGAGGGCTTTGCCAAAGTTGTCGATCAGCCCCACCACAAGCCCTCCGACGAACGCGCCTTTGAGGCTTCCAAGCCCGCCGATGATGACCACCACAAAGGCCAGGAGCAGGACCTCAAAGTCGGCCCCCGGGTAGACCCCCACGAAGACCCCGCCCATGATCCCCCCGACGGCAGCGAGGAGGGCGCCCAGGGCGAAGACCACCGTGAAGAGGAAGGAGACGTTGATCCCCATCCCCTTGGCCATCTCCTCGTCGTCCACGCCGGCGCGGATCATGGCGCCCAGCCGGGTCTTCTCCTGAAGCCACCAGAGCCCCAGCCCCATCACCACGCCGACGGCGATGACGAGGAGCCGGTAGGACGGAAAGACGATCCCCCCCAGCCGGATCGACGCGGTGAACGCCTCGGGCTTGGGCAGGGTCTGGGGGTTCCCACCCCAGATCCAGAGGGAGATGTCGGCAATCATAAACAACGCGCCGAAGGTCAGGAGCGCCTGGCGGAGCGTTTCTCCGTAGATCCGGCGAAGGATGTAGCGCTCCATCAGGATCCCGAGAAGCGTGACCACGATGACGGCGCCCAGGAGCGCCATGAGAAAGTGATCGCTGTAGCGAAGGACGGTGAGACCGATGTAGCCGCCCAGGAGGTAATAGGAGCCGTGGGCCAGGTTGAGGACCTTCATCAGGCCGAAGATCAAAGAGAGGCCGGCGGCCAAGAGGAAGAGGAGCATCCCGAACGAGATGCCGTTGAGCGTCTGAATGATCCAGAAGTTCATAGTTTCATGAGACTTTAGTGAATCCCGCTCACCTTGTCAACGTCAATCCTTCACCGCGCCCCCTGGAGCCAAGCCCAGACCCGCGACGGCGTGACCGGCAGCTCGTTCGCCCGCACACCCCGCGGGGAGAGCGCGTCGGAAACCGCATTCGCGATCGCGGCCGACGCCGGCACCACGCTCCCGTCGGCGCAGCCCTTGGCGCCGTAGAGCGTGAACGGCGACGGTGATTCGATGTGGTCGAGGGCGGTCGGCGGGACCTCGCACGTTGTCGGGCAGAGGTAGTCCATCAGCGTGCCAGAGAGAAGCTGGCCGCCCTCGCCGTAGACGAACTCCTCGTAGAGCGCCCCGCCGAGGCCGTGCAGGAGCGCCCCGCGGCGCTGCCCTTCGACGATCATCGGGTTGAGCATACGGCCGGCGTCGTGCACGGAAGCGTAGAGAAGGATCCGCACCTCGGCGGTCTCGGGGTCCACCAGGACGACGGCCGCGTCGGCCATGAACCCGTAGGTCCCCGCCACGTTCATGCGATCCTGGGCGTCCGGGGGGGCGAACTCCGGGAATCGATAGGTGGCCGCGGCCTCGAGCCCCGGCTCGATGTCGTCCGGCAAGGCCGCCGCGTTCCAATGCGCGAACCCGGCGAGGCGTTTGAGCCGGATGTTCCGGAAGGGCGAGCCCTTCACGCGCACCTGCCCCTCGGCCAGCTCCAGGTCGCCGACCGGGGCCTCGAGGAGGTGCGCGGCGATCCGCACGAGCTTGTCGCCGAGCCGCCGGGCGGCCAGGCCGACCGCGCTCGCCCCCATGGCGGCGAACCGGCTCGAGTAGGTGCCGGAGGAAATCGTCCACGGGCTCACGTTCGTGTCCATGGCGTCGATCACCCGCACCTCCGCGGGAGAGACGCCCAGCTCATCGGCGACGATCTGGGCCGCGACGGTCTCGTGACTCTGCCCCTGCCCGGCCGTGGCGAGCACCACGCTCACCGCGCCCGCCGCGTCCATCTTCACCCGCGCCGTCTCCATGGAGCCGGACTTCGGCAGGTACCCCTCGCGCGCCCGCTCTTCGGGTGTCAGCGCCAGCGTGATGTAGCCCATGTTCGAGGTGGCGGGGTCCACCGCCGCCGCGAAGCCGATCCCGATCTGCCGCCCTCCGGCCCTGCCGCGCGCCTGCTCGGCGCGCCACTCACCGTAGCGCATCAGCTCGAGGAGCTTGTCGAGCGCCGCGTGGTAGTCGCCCGAGTCGTAGAGCCCGCCGGTCACCGTGCGGTACGGGAACTCCTCGCGCCGCACGAAGTTGCGCCGCCGGATCTCGACGGGATCGAGCCCGAGACGCTCGGCGGCCATGTCGATGATCCGCTCCAGGCCGAAGCAGTGCTGCTGGCCCCCGTAGCCGCGGTTGAGCCCGACCGGCCCCTTGTTGGTCATCACGGAGCGCGCCTCGATGGCGACGCTCCGCACCCGGTACGGGCCCATGTAGCTCGAGAGGGTCCGGAGAATCGACGCGGGCTCCGGGGCCCGGAGGTAGGCGCCGACGTTGTCGTAGAGATCGCTCCGCAGCGCGAGGATGGTCCCGTCCCGTTGGAGGGCGGCCTCGAACCGGAAGACCCGATCGGCGCCGCTGGCGCTGGCCCGGAGGTGCTCGAAGCGGTCCTCGATCCAGCGCACGGGGCATCCGGCCGCGCGCGCCGCCAGCGCGACGAGCACCACGTAGGGGTAGATCATCGCCTTTGAGCCGAAGCTGCCGCCGATATCCGAGGGCACGATGAGCCTGAGCCGGTCCTCCGTGACGCGGAGCGCGCGGGCCATGACCGGATGGAGCGAGAACGGTCCCTGGAAGTTACAGTGCACGGTGTAGCGGTCCTCGCCGTACTGCGCGATCACGCCGTAGGTCTCGAGCGGGATCGAATGGTAGCGCGGGTAGCGGAACTTCTCGGAGACCACCAGGTCGGCGGCGGCGAAATCACCCTCCGGGTCGCCGTATCGGAAGGTGCGGCGCCAGCCGACGTTGTCGGGGTGCGTGGCGTGGAGGGCCGGGGCGCCCGGCCGCGTCGCGGCCTCCGGGTCGGTGACGACGGGGAGCGGCTCGTACTCGACCGAGATCGCCTCCAGCGCGTCCTCGGCGAGATAGCGGTCGGCCGCCACGGCGATCGCCACCGGCTCGCCGATGAAGCGCGCGCGGTCAATGGCGATGGGGTAGTAGGGAGGGGCGCCCGCGACGGCCACCGGGAACGGATCGGCCAGCCGCGCCACGTCTTCGCCTGTCAGCACGGCGTCTACCCAGGGCCGGGCGCGCGCGGCGGCGGCGTCGATTTTGAGGATCCTGGCGTGGGGGTGCGGGCTCCGGAGGATCGCCGCGACCCGGCAGCCAGGGACGGCGAGATCGTCGATATACCGGCCGCGCCCGGTGACGAGCCGCGCGTCCTCGACCCGCGGCACTGCGCTACCGGTGTGGCGACTCATCGTCTGATTCTCCCTCTCCCCTGACGGGCCTGACGGGGGAGAGGGCAGGGTGAGGGGGCAAGCTATCCGCCCCACTCACCGGTCAGATCTTGAAGCCATAGAACCGCGCCGGGTTTCACTCGGAGGGGGGCTCGCCCCCCTTCCGAACCTTATACTATGTCGGACCCGGGAATGTAATGACTACCATCC
>CAYJUC010000223.1:0-6711 GCA_964372605.1 uncultured bacterium
ACCGGAGGGCTGATCGGCGGGGTGGCCGAGCAGGCGCCGTATCGCGGCTTCCGGGTCAACGTGGACGGCACCATCAACGTCGCCGAAGCCGTGCGCCTGGCAGGTGTCCGGCGGCTCCTCTTCGCCAGCAGCATGAACGTCAACGACCTCTCGCACCCGCAGAACGGTCCGCTTACCGAAGAGTTCCCGGCGGGCGGCGATCACGTCCACGTCTACGGCGCCTCGAAGGTCGCCGGCGAGCAGATTCTCAAGGCCTATGCCCGCCACTACGGGTTCGAGCTGGCGGCGCTGCGATTCGCCGGAGTCTACGGCTACGGCCACTACGCCGGGGGGTCCGGAATCGGGAGAAATATGCTCGAGATGGTCAAGGCCGTGCTGGAACACCGCCCGGCGCCGCTGCGCGCCCGCATCGCCGAGACCGACGAGATGGTCTACGTCAAGGACGTGGCGCAGGGCGTGGCGCTGGCGACCCATGCCCAGAAGCTCCCCCACCAGGTGTACAACATCGGGTCCGGCGCCATCGTCACCGCCGACGACCTCGCGCGCGTGTTCCAGCGGGTTGTTCCGGGGGCCAAAACCGAGCGGGTCGAGGCGCCGCGCCCCGAGCCGCCGCGGCTCCAGCCGCTGGATTTATCGCGTTCGCGCGCAGAGCTGGGCTACGAGCCGCGCTTCGACCTCGAGGCCGGCCTCCGGGACTTCATCGAGGAATACAAGCGCGCGGAAGGGCAGTGATGGCGAAGAACGGCTTCAGGGTGATGGATTCGGACCTGCACGTGATGGAGCCGCCCGACCTCTGGCAGCGCTACATCGACCCCGCCTACGCGGATCGCGCGCCCGTCGGCGGAGCCAGCCGGCCGCGGGACACCAGCGTGACGGTGCAAGGGAAGACGCTGCCGCTGGGAAAGCCCTCGTCTCCCGAATTCCGGGCGCTTCATGATCGGCTCAACGTGGAGCGCTATGGCGCGGCCATCGCCCGGAACTTCGACGCCACCTCCCAGGTTCAGGCCATGGACACGGAAGGGATCGACGTGGCCGTGCTCTATCCCACCCGCGGGCTCTGGGTGCTGGCGATGGACGACCTGGATCCCGGCCTGGCGGCGGCCATCGCCCGCGCCTACAACGACTGGCTCCACGACTTCTGCCGGATTGCTCCGGACCGCATGTACGGCGCGGCCATGGTCGCGCCGCAGAACATCGAGGCGGCGGTGGCCGAGGCCAGGCGAGCGGCGAGCGACCTGGGCTTCAAAGCTGTCTTCCTCCGGCCGAACCATTTCTGCGGCCGAAGCTGGAGCGATCGGTACTACGATCCGCTCTGGGAAGAGTGCCAGCGGCTGGGCGTGCCGGTCGGCTTCCACGAAGGCGGCGGGGTGTTTCTGCCCCAGCCGGCGCTGCCCCAGTTCATCAACAGTTTCTCCATGATGAACACGCTCTCGCTGCCGTTGTCCGTCATGGTCGTCTGCGCCGACCTGATCTACGGCGGCGTGCTGGAGCGCTTCCCGCGCCTGAAGGTCGCGTTCCTCGAAGGCAACTGCTCCTGGGTCCCCTGGCTTCTGTGGCGCATGGGCGAGTACGTGGAGATGCTGGGCTCGGTGGAGTTCCCCCACCTCAAGCTCCTGCCGCTCGACTACTTCAAGCGCCAGTGTTACGCCTCGGTCGAATGCGACGAGATCACGGCCAGGCATGTGCCCGAGTTCGGCCTGGAAGACAACATCGTCTTCTCGACGGACTACCCGCATACGGACGTGAAGTACCCGCACGCCGTGGACTCCTTCTTGAAGCTCCCTTTCCCGGACACCACGAAGCGCAAATACCTGTGGGATAACTGCGCCCGCCTCTACGGCTTCTGAACAACCCACCTTCACCGACGGCCGCGAGGATGACTACGCCGGGCGCAGCACCCGACCCGCCCGCTGAACCTCGGCTGCCTCGGGGATGCGCCCGTCCTGGATCACCGGTTGACCGTTGACGAACGACCCCACGATGCCGCTGGCGCGCGTGACCAGCCGCGGCCCGCCGTCGGGCAGGTCGTGCACCAGCTCGGGCTCGTGATCGGAGATCCGTTCCGGATCGAACACGGTGATGTCGGCGGCCAGCCCGGGGGCCAGGCGCCCTCGGTCGCGGATGCCGAAGATCTCCGCGGGCGCCCCGGTGATGAGGCGGACCGCCGCCTCCAGCGACAGCGCCTTGCGCTCGCGCACCCAGTGGCCGAGGAGCCGGCTGGTCTGGCCCGCTTCGGAGAAGAGCGTCAGATGTGCGCCGGCGTCCGACAGCCCGAGGACGACGCGCGGGTGCGTGAAGATCTCGGCGACGGCGGCTGCGTCCGTATTCATGATGGCGACGACGAACTCGGTCTTGAGATCATCCTGAAGGGCCAGGTCGAACATGGCGTCTACCGGATCCCTTCCCATGGCCGCAGCGACCTCCGCGATGGGCTGGCCGACAAAGCGCTCGAATTCCGCCCTACCCACCGAGCTCACCCGGAGGGGCGCCGTATCGCCCAGAAAGAATGCAGTCCGGCCCGCCGCGCGGCGGAATTCCTCGCGGAACTCAGGGTCGCGGAAGACCGATCCCCACGCGCCGAGCGGCGCCTCGAGCACGCGCTTCCACACCGGGAAGCGGAAGAAGACGAAGGCGCCGGTCAGGCTAAAGGTGGCGGTGAGCGGGGAGCACGTGCCCTGCGGGTGGATCCGGAGACCATCCCGCCACGCGGCCTCCACGCGCGCCAGGATCTCGCGGTGCTCAGCGGGCCGCGCCGGGTTGTGCCGCAGTGAGACCATGGTCACCGGCCGCCGGGCAGCGCGGGCCAGCTCGATGTAGCGATCGACCTCGGCCAGACGGCTCGGACGCGTCCCGCCCATAGTGATTTCCACGATGCCACGGCCGGTGTCGCCCATGGCCGCGACCAACCGCTCGAGCTCCTCGTCGCTGCTGACGCGGCTCGGCACCGGTCGGCCCCGGTCGCCCACGTGGTTCTGATTGGTCGACGACGAGAACCCGACCGCTCCATCGGCCATGGCCCGGCTCACCTCGGCCGCCATCCGTCGGACCTCATCGGACGTCGCAACCCGGTCCCAGGCCGCGTCACCCATCACGTACTGGCGCACCGCGGAATGGCCCACGAACGGCGCGACATTGACCCAGAGCGGCCGCCGGTCGAGCGCGTCGAGGTACTCGCGGAAGGTCTCGAACTCCCACTGGATGCCTTGCTCCAGGGCCGCGAGCGACATGCCCTCGACGTACTCGAGCATGCGCATGAGCGCGCCGCGGTCCTGCGGCCGGCAGGGAGCGATGGTGAAGCCGCAGTTGCCGGTGACGACCGTGGTGACGCCGTGCCAGGAGGTGCAGGACGCGGTCGGCTCCCAGGTGAGCTGGGCGTCGTAGTGGGTGTGCGGATCGATGAAGCCGGGCGCGACGACCAGGCCCGCGGCGTCGATCTCGCGCCGCCCCCGCCCGGTGACGGAGCCGACTTCTGCGATGCGCCCGTCGGACACGGCGATGGCTCCTGCCCGGCCCGGAGCGCCTGTCCCGTCAACGATCAGCCCACCGCGGATCACTAGATCGTGCGCCATGGAGCCTCCTCCTCAGGATTGTTGCGACGCCCGACTCAGGATACGGAGCGTGTGAAGAGCCTGTCAAGAACATCTTCGCGACGTTGACATGGTTTTTCCCCGCTGGTATAGTCGCTCACGCTGATAAGCCTGCCTCGTAAGGGAGGACTTCAGGGATGTACGGCTGGCGCGCCCGCATCGGCTTCATCTGCCCCTCGATCACGGCGGAGACATTCCTCCACGAATTTCATCTGGTGGCGCCTCCCGGCGTGGCTCTCGTCGTCATCAACCTGGGCATCCGGCATCTGGGCAGGGACGAGATCGGGGGGTCTCTGGGGACGCTGAAGTCCGTGGCCGCCGAGCTGGATCGGACCCGCGTAGACGTGATCGTGCTCGGCGGCTCGCCGCCGGTCACCTACGGCGGGTTCGGTTTCGACAAGGAGATCGTCCGGCAGATCGGAGAGGTCACCGCCATCCCCGCGACGACGAGCCAGACATGCGCCGTGGAAGCGCTGCGCAAGCTCGAGGTCCAGAAACTCGTCCTCGGCTCCCCGTTCGCGGAAGATCAGAACCTTCTCCTCAAGACGTATCTCGAAGACTCGGGGTTCAAAGTCGCGGGGATCAACGGGGCGGCGGTTCCCGTCCCCGAGATCGCCCGCATGCCCGCCTCCGCCTCGTACCGGCTGGCGAAGGACGCATTCCTCCAGGCTCCCGACGCGGAGGGGGTGTACCTGCCCTGCGCCCTGATGCCGACCTTCACAAACATCGCCCCGCTGGAGCGGGATCTGGGAGTCCCCGTCGTCACGAGTTTCCAGGCCATGCTGTGGGGCGTCTTCACCATGCTCAAGATTCACGAGCCGATTCGGGGGTACGGTCGTCTGCTCGAGTCGTTGGCCCCATAACCCCCGGCGTCGGATTCGCTTCTGACAACCGCATTGATCCGGAGACTCTGATGGCGCGCTGGATGGTCGGGATCGATATCGGTGGCACGTTCACCGACGTGGCCGCCATGGAGATGGACTCCCGCGAGCTCAGGATCGCCAAGGTGCCGTCCCTACCGTCGGATCCGTCCCACGCCGTGATGGACGGCCTGGACGAGCGCGCCGCGGCAGGCGACGACTTTCGACTCTCCGACATCCGCTTCTTCGCTCACGGCACCACGGTAGCCACGAACACGCTTCTCGAGATGAAGGGCGCCCGGGCTGGGCTCCTCCTCACGCGGGGCTACCGGGGCGTCTACGAGGTCCGCGGGGGGACACGCCCCACCGGCGCGGAGCTCATCGACCCCTTTTACCAGAAGCCGCCCCTGCTCGTGCCCCAGAAGTACATCGAGGAGATCGACGAGCGGATCGCCTACGACGGGAGCGTGGTCACCCAGCTGGATGAGGACTCCGTTCGACGGGCCGTCCGCCGGCTCCGCGAGGCGGGCGTCCAGTCCATCGCCGTCTGCTACCTCTTCTCGTTCATGAACCCGGCCCACGAAGAGCGGACCGCCCGGATCATCCTCGAGGAGTACCCGGGCTGCCGCGTCTCCCTCGGGAGCGTGGTGCTCCCGGTGATTCGCGAGTACAAGCGGATCGCCACCACGGTGCTCGACGCCTACGTGGGGCCCGTGGTGCAGGGCTACCTCGACCGGCTCCGCGGCAGGCTCCGCGCGGCCGGGGCCGACACCGAGCAGCTCTACATCATGCAGTCCAATGGCGGCCTGATGCGGCTCGACATCGCCTCACACTACCCGAACCAGACGCTCCTGTCGGGCCCCGCCGCCGGCGTGGTCTTCGGCGCCGCCATGGGCCAAGTCGTGGGGGAGTCCAACCTGATCACCTTCGACATGGGCGGCACGAGCACCGACATCAGCACCATCGTGGGGGGGAGCTACGCGGAGACGCGGGAGGGGAAGATCAGCGGCCAGGACATCGGCAGCCCCATGATCGATATCCGCACGCTGGGGGCGGGCGGCGGCACCCTTGCGTGGATCGGCAAGGACGGCCTCCTGAAGGTGGGCCCGCAGAGCGCGGGGGCCGATCCGGGGCCTGCCTGTTACGGCCGCGGCGGCACCGACCCCACGGTGACAGACGCGAACCTGGTCCTCGGCTACCTGGACCCCGCCTCGTTCATCGGCGGGCGGATGCGGATCGACCCCGAGCTGGCGCGCCGGGCGATCCGGGAGAAGGTAGCCGAGCCCTTCGGCCTCGGCCTCGAGGAAGCGGCGCTGGGCATCGTCCGCGTCGTCAACGTCAACATGGAGGTGGGGCTCAGGCTCTCGTTCGTCGAGCGCGGCCTGGACCCGCGCCGGTTCGCGCTCGTCGCCTTCGGCGGCTCCGGGCCGGTCCACGCGGGGCGTGTGGCTCGGAACACCGGCATCCCGCGCGTGATCGTCCCGCTCTACCCAGGGATCAGCTGCGCGATGGGGTTGATGCAGACCGACGTGAAGCACTACTACATCCAGAGCCGGTTCGCCTCGCTCCTGAGCTTCCCGCTCCCGGAGCTCAACCGTATCTTCGCGAGCCTGGAGGAGCGAGCGCTGGCCGAGGCGAAGCTGGAGGGGTTCGACCCGAAGGCGATCGAGCTCGGCCGCCAGCTGGATCTCCGCTACCCCTACCAGGGCTACGAGCTGACGGTCCCCTGCCCGCCCCGGCCGATGGAGGAGCCCGATCGGCGGGAGGTCCGCGGCGCTTTCGACGAGCTCCACCAGCAGGTGTACGGCACCAGCGCCCCCGACGAGACACCGGAGGTGGTCAACGTCCGCGTCGTGTCCGTGGCGCCGATCCCGAAGCTCAGGCTCCGGGAGCTGCCGTCGGGCGGTGAGTCGCCGGCGGCAGCCCAGGTCGGCGAGCGTGACATCTTCTTCGAGGAGACCGGAAAGTACGTGCCCACACCCGTGTTCCGCCGGGACGCCCTCGCCCCGGGGAACCGGATCGCGGGGCCGGCGGTGGTCCAGCAGCTGGACGCGACGACGGTCATCTACCCGCTGCAGCGGGCGCGCGTGGACCGCTTCGGCAACCTGATCATCGAGGTCGAGGCATCGGGAGGGAAATGATGGCGCTGGATCCCATCACGCTCGAGGTCCTCAACAACCGCCTGCGCGAGGTCGTCTCCACCATGGAACGGCTGCTCTTCCACTCGGGCTACTCCACGATCCTCCGCGAGTCCCACGACGGGA
>CAYJUC010000224.1:0-2500 GCA_964372605.1 uncultured bacterium
GCCGGCCAGGTGAACGCCGAGAGCGTGGGGCGGGCGCAACTTTCCGGGATCGGCGGGCAGTTCGACTTTGTCCTCGGCGCCTCCATAGCCCCCGGGGGCCGGTCCATCATCGCGCTGCCGTCCACCGGCCAGAACGGGACGGCGTCGAGGATCGTCCCGGCGCTGCGGGAGGGAGCCCGGGTCACGACGCCGCGGTACCTGCCCGACTATGTGGTGACGGAATACGGGGTCGCGTCACTTCGGGGAAAAAGCGACGCCGAGCGGGCGAAGGCGCTGGTCCGCATCGCCCACCCGGCGTTCGTAGAATCGCTGGAGCGGAGCCTTGCTGCTACGTCTTGACCGCGTCGATTTTTTCGAAGATCTCCTGATCGGTGGGGAAGCGATAGGTGACCTGGTTGTCGTAGACGGTCTTTCCGTCGATGTCCACCTTGAAGACGCCGCCGTACCCTTCCTTCAGGGAGGCGGTGAGCCCGTACTTCGTCTTGATGGCGGCCTGCAAACTGGAGGCCTGGGGGAGGTAGTTTCACTCGCCGCAGTAGGTGATCTGGATGTTCATCCGATCCTCCTTTCGCATGAACGCTGCTTTATGATACGGGCGCTCTTGCCCTCTGTCAAACTTGCGCCCCTCACCACCCTCACCCCCCTCACCCTGCCCTCTCCCCCAACGAGGGAGAGGGAGGATCAGCCATGACAGAGCCTGCGTCGGCTGCCCGGCGCTGGGTGGTGGTGGCCGCGTCGGTCGGGGTGATGTTCGGCATCTGGAATACCCACGCGGGGTTCGGCGTCTTTCTTCCCGTCCTCGCGGGGGAGTTCGGCTGGAGCCGGGGAGCCATCTCCGTTGCTTCTTCCGTCAACCTCCTCATCGGAGGAGCCACGGGGATCGGGTTGGGCGCCGCCAGCGACCGCTATGGACCCAGGGCCGTCCTCGCCTTCGCGGCCCTGGTCGCGGGCGCGGCGTATTTTCTCTCGTCTTCGGTCAATGCCCTGTGGCACTTCTACCTCCTGGTGGGGTTGCTTGCCGGAGTCGGCCTGTCGCCGGTCTACCCGGTGACCGCCGCGACAGTCTCCCGCTGGTTCGTGAGGCGGCGGGGACTCGCCGTTGGCATCGTCCTGGCGGGGCTCAGTCTTGCCTACATCACAGGAGGCCCACTGGCCGCCTTCCTGATCAACGCCGTTGGCTGGCGGACGGCCTACCGTGTTCTCGGCGGCCTGGTGTGGGCCGTTGCCGGTTCTGCAAGCTTGTTCATGAGCAACCCGCCGTCAGAAGGGGGCTCCGCAGCACCGGGAGCGCCATCGCGCTCCCCATCAGCGCCTGTCCCCCAAACGGCCGGGACAACGGCTCGGGAAGCCCTTGCCGGCCGGCCCTTCTGGCTTCTCGCAGGGACGTGGGCCTTCATGGGCTTCGCCTACTACACGGTAGTGATTCATATCGTGTCGTACGTGAAGGACCGCGGGGTGGTCCTCGAGTACGCCTCCCTGGGCTTGACCATCTACGGCCTCAGCCTGTTCGCCGGCAGCCTCGTCTTCGGGGCTCTCGCGGACCGGGTTGGCACGCGGTTGATCTTCCGGGCCTGCATGGCGCTTCAAGTCGTGACCCTCGCGGGAGTGTTGACAGGGCCGCCCCTCTGGGCGCTTTATCTCCTCATCTTCCTGTACGGGCTGGGCGCCGGCGGCTCCGATGCGTCATATATCAAGGCTGTCTCTGAGGTCTTCGGGGTCCGGGCCCTCGGCGCCATCATCGGCGGCCTGAGCATCGGGTGGCGTTCGGGCGCCGCCCTGGGCCCGACAGCGGCGGGGTTCATCCACGACGCGACCGGTTCCTACACCATCGCCTTCGGCCTCGCGGCATTCGGTCTGGCGATGAGCATCGTCGCCTTCACCCGTGGGACATCGCCGTCGCGGCGCTGAGGCCCATGGCTGTTCCGCTGCTGATCGACACCGATCCGGGAATCGACGACGCGCTGGCAATCATCCTGGCGCTCCGTTCTCCGGAGTGCTCGGTGGAGGCCATCACCACGGTGGCGGGGAACGTCCCGGTCGAGCGCTGCAGCGAGAACGTCTTTCGAATCCTCGAGCTGGTCGATCCGGCCCGCTGGCCCCGCGTGGCGCAGGGCGCCGCCGCCCCGCTGGCGCGCCCGCTCACGAGCGCGAGTCACGTCCACGGCGACGACGGCCTCGGCGACCTCCACCAGTTCAAAACCTCCGACGGCGCCCCCCGCTACCCTCGCCCCTCGGTACGACTGGCGCCTCTCGACGGCCCCGACCTGATCCTCGACAGCGTCAGCCGGTTCCCGGATCTTACGATCATTGCCATCGGTCCTCTCACCAACGTGGCGCTCGCGCTCCAGCGGGATCCGCGGCGGATGGCGCGGCTTCATCGCCTGGTGGTGATGGGCGGGGCGGTTTCGGTTCCGGGGAACGTGACTCCGGTCGCCGAGTTCAACTTCTACGTGGACCCCGAGGCCGCGGCCCGGGTGCTGGCGGCGGGCCTTCCGGTGGA
>CAYJUC010000224.1:2600-6705 GCA_964372605.1 uncultured bacterium
GTGGACGCGCCCCGCTTCCTCTCCCTCTTCCTCGACCGCCTATGCCCCGCGTCCTCGTGATCGGCTCGGCGAACCTGGACTTCACCTGCGCGGTGGAGCGGCTCCCTCGAGAAGGAGAGACGGTCTCCGGCGGGACGCTCCACGTGGCCCACGGGGGCAAAGGGGCCAACCAGGCCGTGGCGGCCCGACGCCTCGGCGCCGAGGTCAGGCTGGTGGCTGCGCTTGGGTGTGACGCGTTCGGCGATCAGATCGTCGAGCAGCTTTCGGCGGAGGGGATTCCCGGCGAGGGCCTGCATCGCATCCCGGATTCGCCCACGGGGATCGCCCTGATCGTGGTGGACGGCGAAGGCCGGAACCAGATCGCGGTGGCTCCGGGCGCCAACCACCGGCTGGATCCCGCTCGGGTGGCGCCCCCCGACCTCCAGTGGGCGCAGGTCCTCCTCTGCCAGCTCGAGGTGCCGCTTCCCACGGTTCAGCTCGCGCTCGACACCGCCCGCCGGCTGTCCGTCTTCACGATTCTGAATCCCGCGCCGGCCCGCCAGCTTCCCCCTGAGATCTTCCCGCTGGTAGATCTCGTCACCCCCAACGAGGTGGAGGCGGGAGCGTTGACAGGCGTTCAAATCGAAACGCTCGACGATGCCGCTCGCGCTGCGCGGCGGTTTCTGGAGCTGGGGGTCAGGCAGGTCATCGTCACGCTCGGCTCCAGAGGCGCGCTCTTCTGCGACGGGGATAGAGCCCAGCATTTCCCCGCCTTCCCGGTCGAGGTCGTGGACACGGTGGCGGCCGGCGACGCCTTCAACGGAGCGCTGGCGACGGGGCTGGCGGCTGGAGGAACAGTGGAGGAAGCGATCCCGCTGGCCAATGCCGCGGGCGCGCTGGCCTGCACCCGGCGCGGCGCCCAGCCCTCGCTCCCACGCCGGGCCGAGGTCGAGGAGTTCTTCCGGCGGCTCAAGGAGAAATCCCTACCGTGAGAGGGCGCTCATGCGGCTGATCGGGTGGATCTTCTTTCTCGCCGGAGCGTGGTCCCTCTGGATGGCCCTGGTCGATAAGGAATCACTGGGGATGGGCGGAACCCTCATGCTGATCATCGGACTCACGCTGCTCACTCCCGGTGGGCGGGCTCTGGCTGCGTGGATCGGTTGAGGCGTGCTTACCGGGCTCTGTCTCACGGGGGGCGCTTTGTTTTTGGCCTTCGGCGCCATGGCGCTCCTCGCTTACGGGCAGGTCCTCGCCGCAGGGATGATGATCCCGGTGCAGTCCATAGCGGTCCCGTTACTGTTTGTCGGCTTGGGGCTCTTCTTGGTCTTCCTCGGGGTGATCCGCCTGGTCAGACAGTATCGGGGGTCTTGATGCCGGCGGCTATTCATCGTTCCGGGACGCTACGAAGCCTGGCGCAGCGTGAGGTCCACTTCCAGGCGGATCAGGTCCTCGATGCTGAGGACGCGGAAGATGCGGGGCTGGGTCAGCTCGAAGTCTCCGAACTTGAAGGCGGTCCTGGCCTGGAGGCGGACGGCCCGGCCTTGAAACTCGGCCGTGCCATCCCACGTCGTCGGGCGGGTGACGCCCCGAACAGTGAGGTTGCCCAGGATCTGCACGCTCGCGCGTCCCGATGCGGGCAGGGGGAAGGGAAGGCCACGGACCTTGCGAGGGACGAGCTCCGTGTAGGGGAAGCTCGCGGTCGCGAGGGTGTTGGCGCGCAGGTAGTTGTCGCGCTTGGCCTCGTCGCTCCTGAGCGTCCGGAGGTCCACCGTGAGCTTTGAGCCGGGCCCGAGCCGGCCCTGGGCATCGAAGGTGATCGTGCCGCTGACACTCTGGGTGATCCCCACCGCGTCGTTGGGGAAGTTGTAGCCCGCCAGCTGCTCGCGCACGCGGTACCGCGCCTCACTCGCCGACGGCACGACCTCGAGGGTGGTCGCCTCGGCCACCGCCTGGAGCGAGGCGACGACGAACAGGGCGATCAGAGTCTGGAGCCAGCGCGGCGCTTTCCGGCGCATGTTCTCTCCGGGGGCGGCACTCATCCGCCGGCGCGGTCTCACCTGCGCTGGCCATTGAGGACGAAGTTGAACCTTCCGACCTTGCCGCCGCCGGCAGCGTCCTCGACCTTCATCACCAGGGTTCGGTTGAAGATCCAGTCCGCCCGGTTGTGGGGCTCGCCGGGGAAGTAGAGCTGGGTCGTAAGGACCGGCTGGTTCGAGGCCTGCACCCTCACGTGGAAGTGGCGGGTCCGCCCTGGGTAGATCCCCGGGACGATGGTCTCGAGCCGGTAGCGTCCGGCCTCGTCCGTGAACTGATGGCCCCGGAGCCTGAAGCCGGCGTTATCGTACTCGCCCCGGTCGTCGGCGTGCCAGAAGTCCACGAGCGCGCGCGGGATGGGCGCGCACGCGGTCGAGAGGACGAGGCCCGTCACGACGATCCGGGTTCCCGCCATGCCGGGCTCGACGAGGGACGCGCGCCGGGGAGAGTCCGGCTTGAAGAAGGGACCCGCGGTCTGGCTGAGTGTGATATCACCGTCGTCTCCGCAGGCCGGGGTCGGCCGGAGCCCCCCTTGCGCAAGAGCCAACGGTGTCGAGCCGAGCGAGAACGCCGTAGGCACAGCGAGAGCGATCTTCAGGAAGTCGCGCCGTGCCTGGCTGACATTCGGGTATCGCGCCATGATCCTTCCCTCCTTGGTGTCGGGGTTACCAGAGCTCGCGTGAGGCCAGGCGTGCCCCCTCGGCCATGGCCCGGAACTTCGCCCAGATAATTTTGGGGTCGACCTGGGTCAATCCGGCGAATGTCGAGAAGCCGCAGTCGGTGCCGGCGATGACATTCTCGCGACCGGCTGCCCGGGCGAAACGGCAGATTCGCTCCGCCACCAGCTCCGGATGCTCGATGAAGTTGGTGGTCGAGTCGAGCACACCCGGAATCAGCAGTTTGCCGTCAGGCAGCTTGATGTCCTGGAACAGTTTCCACTCGTGCGCGTGGCGAGGATTCGCTGCCTCGAACGAAACGGCGGCGGGGCGCGCTTTCAGGACCAGTTCGATGATATCCCTCAACGGCACGTCCCGGTGATGCGGGCCTGGGTAGTTCCCCCAGCAGAGGTGCAGCCGCATGCGCTCCGGCGGGATACCGGCCACGGCGTGATTGAGCGCCTCCACGTGAAGATCGGCGTTCTTCCGGAACTCC
Organism: uncultured bacterium; assembly: GCA_964372605.1. Lineage (GTDB taxonomy): Bacteria > Methylomirabilota > Methylomirabilia > Rokubacteriales > CSP1-6 > CAYJUC01. Next base: position 5,766 of record CAYJUC010000224.1, read on the forward strand.
TCGAGCCCGACGCCGGCAAACTGGATGTGGCGCCCCATAGCCAGGTCCGGGCAATCCACCTGCAGCAGGAAACCTGCCCGGTGAATGGCGGTGTACTCCTCCTTCATCGCGTCAGCCAGCGCCTCCAGGTAGGCCGCGTGGCTCCCATAATACTGGTTTTTCAGGAACAGGGAGATCACGCCGGGAGAGGCGGCGCTCAGGAAAGTCTCCTCGGGCCTGACCCCCACCAGCGCCGCCTTGAAGTCCTCGATATCCGTCCTTACAGCATCCCTGTCCCTGTACCTGACCGGGCCGGTACAGGCCGGGGTCTTCATTTTGGTGATCGGACGATCGCGCCAGAGGCGCTGGGTGTACTCCGGAAATTCCGTCAGATCCGATGGGCTTATCGGCGGGCCGGATTCGCCCTCGAAGCCGGTGAGGCGAGCTTTGACGTACATGGAGTAGCCGATCTTGCTCATCTCCCCGTCGTTGACGACATCGACGCCGGCGTCGATCTGCTTTCGGACGATGTCGGCCACGGCCGCGCGGGCGCAGGCCCGGAAGGCAGCCGGTTCCGGGGGCTCGCCCCGGTCTCGAGCGTACAGCATTGCCACCAGATCGTCAGGGCGCGGCAAGCTGCCCGTATGGGTCGTCAGGATCCTCTCTGTGCTCCGCTTCATCGCCGCTCCCTCCCCTCTAGCGGATTATTCGCGTCCGCGCTCGGCACCCTCACCCCCGCCCTCTCCCTCGGGAGGGAGAGGGCGCCCTTTCGGGTCCCTCGCCCCCGGTGGGGGAGAGGGTCAGGGTGAGGGGGCCTGTCAGAGGCGCTGAGCAATTCAAGAATAATGTGCGCTAGGAGCGCGTGGGAATAACCGCTGTTCGAGCGCCGGATTCGCCGGCACGATTAACTCGGGCCTCGCGCGGCGGGTGGCCTGCCTCGCGGCATGGCCGAACCCGCCAC
>CAYJUC010000225.1:0-6681 GCA_964372605.1 uncultured bacterium
TCATCTTCGGCTGCCAGGCCCCCGACGCCGGGAACTGCGAGATCCTCCACCTCTACGGGACGGAGGAGCAGAAGCGGAAGTACCTGCTGCCCAACGTCGCCGGAGAGATCCGCTCCTGCTTTTCGATGACGGAGCCCGAGGTCTCCGGCGCCGATCCCACCAATCTCCAGACCACGGCAGTGTTGGAGGGTGACCTGTGGGTCATCAACGGACACAAGTGGTTCACCTCCGGCGCTATCGGCGCGGCCTTCGCCATCGTCATGGCCAGGACCGAGGCCGACGCGCCCACACACAAGCGCTTCAGCATGATCATCGTTCCCACCGACACGCCCGGCTTCAACCTGATCCGCCCGGTCCCGGTCATGGGGCACGTGCGGGGCGGCGGCCACTGCGAGATCCTCTACGAGAACTGCCGCGTCCCAGCCAGGAACCTGCTGGGCCCGCGGGGCGAGGGGTTCAAGATCGCCCAGGCGCGGCTCGGCCCCGGACGCATCCAGCACTGCATGCGCTGGCTGGGCGTGGCCCAGCGGAGCTTCGAGCTGATGTGCCGGCACGTGCTCCGCCGCGAGGCCTTCGGCGGGAAGCTGGCCGAGAAGCAGACCATCCAGAACTGGATCGCAGATTCCAAAGCCGAGATCGACGCGGCGCGGCTCATGACCCTCCACGCGGCCTGGAAGATGGACCAGAAGCTGGACGCCCGCATCGAGATCTCGCTCATCAAATTCTTCGGCGCCAAGGTGCTGCACGATGTCATTGATCGCGCCATCCAGGCGCACGGCGCGCTGGGGATCTCGGGGGACACGCCGCTGGAAATGTTCTACCGCGAGGCGCGCGCCGCGCGACTCTACGACGGCCCGGATGAAGTCCACCGGATGGTGGTGGCGCGCCGGATTCTCAGGGAGTTCCAGTAGCTCCCACGCTTCATGGCCGCTCAGCCTGACACCACGCCGATTCGGGCCGACGAGCGGTTTGACGTCAAGGCGCTGGAAGCGTATCTCGCCGGCGCCCTTCCCGGCGCCACCGGGCCCCTCGAAGTGGAGCAGTTCCCGGGCGGCCACTCGAACCTCACCTACCTCCTCCGCTATCGGACCGCGGAGTTCGTCCTTCGACGACCGCCGCTGGGGCCGGTTCCCCCCAAGGCCCACGACATGACCCGCGAGCACCGGGTGCTCAGCGCGCTCTGGCCGGTCTTCCCTCCCGCCCCCCGCCCCTACCTCGTCTGCGAGGGCGCCGCCGTCATCGGAGCGCCGTTCTACGTGATGGAGCGCCGGAGAGGGATCGTGGTCCGACGTGAGGAGCCGGCGGAATGGAAAGGTGATCACGCCGTCCGCAGGCGCGCCAGCGAGGCGATGGTGGACGTCATGGTGGCCCTGCACGCGCTTGATTACGCTAAAATCGGGCTCGGGTCGCTGGGACGCCCCGAAGGGTTCCTGGAGCGTCAGGTGAAGGGTTGGGCAGAGCGCTGGGAGCGGGCCAAGGACCGCGAGGTATCGGTCATCACCCGGCTTGCCCGATGGCTGGCGAAGCGGATCCCCGAGCCGGGAGACGCCACGCTGGTCCACGGCGACCTGAAGCTCGACAACACGATGCTCGACGCGAACGATCCCGCGCGCGTGGTGGCCGTGTTCGACTGGGAGATGTGCACCACCGGCGATCCCCTGGCCGACCTGGGCTACCTGCTCAGCTTCTGGTCCGAGCCAGGTGACCCGGAGGCGCGGCGCGAGGCGACGAACCCCCTCACTGCCCAGCCCGGATGGTACACGCGAGCGGAGATCGTTCGGCGCTACGCGGAGAAGACCGGGCGGGATGTTTCGAGAATCGCCTTCTACGAGATCTTCGCCCTCTACAAGACCGCGGTGGTGGTCCAGCAGATCTATATCCGCTGGAAGCGTGGCCAGACGCGGGACGAGCGCTTCAGCCAATTTGACGAGCGTGCCGCGAACGTGGCCGAGGTCGCCCTGGAGCTGGCCGACAAGTCCGGCCTCTGACCCCTCCACACACGTCGGCAGGTCCTGTCTCTCTTTGCGGACGTTGTCCTGACCGTCACGGCGTGCTATGGTGCTTGCGCGGAAAGTCGATGGCCAATCCTGAGCCGGAAGAAGTGACGCTGACCACGGTTCACCAGGACCTGAGGGCCGGGTTTGCCGGCCTGAAGCAGGAGATGCGAACCGGGTTTGCGGACCTGAAGGGGGAGATGAGGACCGGCTTTGCGGATCTGAAGGTCACGCTGATTACCGGCTTTCAGAGCCTTCCCACGCGGGAACAGAATGAGGAAATGGTCCGCCTGCTCCGGGAGAATAACCGCATTCAGGGGGAACGGTTCACTCAGCTCGACGTGCGCATCCGTGAGCAGCACCTCGAAACCCAGCAGGTCCTCCGCGCCCTGGTTGAAGGGCTCCGGGTCTTGTCGGAAGAGGTTCGCAGTTTGTCCATGGACATCAAGGCGCTGATCGCCCGGCTCGACGCCCTCATCAAGGGCCGCGGCGACGGCTCCCCCTCGTAAGCTCTACGAACCTTTCAGCAGTCCTCGCGCCAGGATGAGCCGCTGAATCTCCGAAGAGCCCTCGTAGATGCGGAGGGCGCGGATCTCCCGGTAGAGCCGCTCGACCATGACCCCCTTCACCACTCCCAATCCCCCGTGGATCTGCAGGGCCTTGTCGATCACCCGCTGGGCCACCTCGGTCGCGTGGAGCTTGGCCATGGACGATTCCTGACCGGCGGCCTCGCCCCGATCGAACTTCCAGGCCGCCCGATAGACCAGAAGACGCGCGGCGTCCAGCTCTGTGGCCATGTCGGCCAGGTAAAACTGAAGGCCCTGAAACTCGGCAATGGGCCGGCCGAACTGCACCCGGCGCTTGGCGTACAGGATCGCCTCGTCCAGTGCCCGGCGGGCCATACCGACCGCAGCCGCGCCCACCGTCGCTCGGAACAGCGCCAGGGTGTCCATGGCAACGCGGAACCCCTCCCCTTCCTTGCCGAGCCGGTTGGACTCCGGCACACGGACGTCCTCCAGCACCAGCTCACCGATGGAATGGGGCGCGATCAGCTCCATCGGCCGAACAGAGAGGCCCTTCATCCCCTTCTCGAGGACGAACGCCGACAGCCCTTTGGCCGCCGCTGTCGGGTCGGTCGAGGCGAACAGGATGAGCACGTCGGCGACCGGACTGTTCGAGATGAACCGTTTGATGCCGCTCACGTGATAGCCATTCCCGTCCCGCCGGGCAAGCGTACGGATCGCGCTCACGTCCGAGCCGGCCTCGGGCTCGGTCAGCGCAAAGGTGGCCGCCGATTCGCCGGCGATCACCCGCGGCAAAAACTTTTTCTTGATCTCTTCCCCGCCGGCGAGCGTGATGGGGTAACTCCCCAACCCCTGCATGGCGAACGCCACATCGGCCAGGCCGGAATGATAGGCGAGGAGGTCTCGCGCCAGACAGAGGTCCGTCGCCCGGACCGTCGGCCGATCGCCCCCGTACGCGCGCGGCGCCAGCATCCCGAGAACGCCGCCCCGGGCCAGGAGCCTCACGAGCTCCAGCGTCTTCTGGTTGACATCGCCCGCCTCCTCGTCAGCCGCTCGGGGCGCAATCTCGCGCGCCACGAACTCTTGAAGACGGGCCGCCAGCGCGCGATGCGAATCATCGAAAAAGGGCAGGTCAAAAAAGGCAGTGCCGCTCATGGGCGCGTCCTCCTCAAGTCACGCCTCAATTCCCGGGATCGGCTCGTTGCGGCGGAGGGCATCCAGGAGGTCCTGGCTCAGCCGACCCGCGCAGACCTCCTCGGCCGGCCCCTGGAGGCGGAGCGACCAATCCGCTCTCACCTCGACCAGCAGCTCGCCACCCGGCATCCTCACCGTCACTAGGCCGTGGTCGCAAAGGCCGTTCTTCACAGCGGCAGATGCTGCGCCGCAGGAGGAGGAGCCCGAGGCCAGGGTGTAGCCCGCGCCGCGTTCCCAGATCAGGATCTGCATCAGAGCCCGATCGAGCACCCGGGCGAACTGGACATTGATCCGGTTCGGGAAGGTCGGGTGGCGCTCGATCAGGGGACCGAGACGCCGGATCAGGGCCTTATCCAGGCGATCGGTGAACACCACGCAGTGGGGGTTCCCGACGGAGACCGCGGTCACTTTGAGGAAGTGGTCGTTCACCTGGAGCGGGACCCCAACCACCTCTCGATCCGGCCCGTGCATGGGGATCTCGGGAGCGCGGAACGTGGCGTGCCCCATCTCGACGGTCACCGAGCTGACCCGTCCCCCGGCCGCCTGGCACTGGCACTCGACCAGACCGCCCTTGGTCTCCACGGTAAAACCGGTCTTCTTCGCGTGGCCGTGATCGTAGAGGTACTTGGCGAAGATGCGGAGGCCGTTGCCGGATTTCTCCGCCTCGCTCCCATCCGGGTTGAAGATGCGGAGGCCGAAGTCGGCGTTCGAAGAGTCCACGCGCAGCAGGATGCCGTCCCCGCCGATCCCCCAGTTTCGATGACAGATGCGCTGAACCGCCAGGGGGGTCAGCGGAAAGTCCAGGTCCTTCCCGTCGATGACGAGGTAGTCGTTGCCGAGCCCGTGCCCCTTGACGAACGGGATCATGCGGGCTCCCCGGGAAAGACCACTAACACGCCGGTGTAGGTGTGGAAGAAGTTCCGGCCGCCGACGGGGGCGAACTCTCCGTTGCCGAAGAAGCCCGCCAGCGGAAACTCGCCGAGATGCTCTCGGATGAGGGTCACGTCGTGGTCCGGGACGCCGAAGAGCCCCTCACCGCGACCTGCGCAGTTGAAGTAGCAGCCGAAGGCCGGCCGGCGGCCGCCCAGTCGCCTGGCCATCTCTTCCAGGGTGGATTTTAAATCCTCGCGCGAGGACTGGGCGTCCCGGATCTGAAACTGAATCGTCTGACCGACCTTCACCGGCTCGGCGAGAGCGACGGCGCCGCTCTCCTGGTCCACCCCGGCCAGGTTTCGCACGAGGAAATCGCCCCGCTCCAGCGGCGACTTGGCCGGATCGATGGCGAGACCGGCAAAGATCCCGGCGCGCCGGATCCGCTCCCCCGGATTTTCCAGCGAGAGGATCGCCCCCTTGAGGATCTCCACCGCCGGGCGGCTGCCGATCTGCTGAATCACGTTGGCCTCGGCGCGCGTGATGACGTACGGCGATCCGATGGGCATGCACCCCTGGGCGACGCCGATGATGGGAACGGCGCCGGAGAGGGCGACTCCGACGAGCCCGCCCCGCACCGGGTCGGTGTTGAACAGTTCAAAGATCGGCGTCCCGGCAGCGACGCCCCCCATCACCAGGATGCGCCCGAGGCTTTCATGGAGCCGGCTGAGGAGCGCCCGCGGATCGAGTCCCATCGCGTCGGGGAGGATGAGGAGACATCCCCCCTCTGCGACGGTCGCCCCCACCCGATCCGCCAACTCGGCTCCCGCAGCGTCGCCGACCTGCGCCTGATCCTCCAACAAGAACGGAGTGAGAGCCAGGCGATCATCCCGAACGGTCAGGACGGCGACGGCGGATTCCCCCTCAACCTCGCGCGCTTCGGTGAGCACTCCGGCGCCGCTACAACCGACCACGGCCCGGGCTCCGGTCACCCGCCTGATGGCGTGAAGTATCCTGGGGGCGCCGGCGTAGGCGTCACCGGAGACGAAGACGAGGGCGAGGTCCGCATGGTCATGCCCGCTCTTGGACAGCGCCTGGAGTGCCGCCGCCAGCGCGGCATCTTCGGTGGGGAGCCCGGTCGCGAGACCCGACCCGGCGGCGATCACAGGGGCCTCCCTCCTTCAGCCTCAGACCTTCCGGCCAACAAGTCGGCGAATCGCTCCCGCACCCCTCTCACATCCGCCGGCAGCCGGTGGCGCCAGCGCCGGGCGAATCGCGCGAGCGCCTCGCGGCGCTGGACCAGGTCGTCGGCGAGCTGAACCGGCGCCTCGGAGCTTGTCCGCGTGCCTCCCCCACGGTGGACGAAGGGAGCGTTGACCACCACGCAGCGTCGCTTGGTCTCCCGCACCTTGAAGGAAAGGTCGCGGTCATAGCCGTGGAAGAAGCCGTACCCCTCGTCGAATCCGCCGATCGCCTCTAGGACTCCGCGGCGCAGGAAGAGACAGACACCGTCCACCGCCGCCACCTCGACGCGGTCGCCCATGATCGTCGGCTGTTCCGCCAGGCAGTGGACGATGGTCCGGCCTGCGTAGCGACCGTTCCGTCTGATTCGCTTCACGCCGTAGAGTCCGGCCAGCCCCACCGAGGGGTCTTCGTCCATCGCCGCCGCGAGCCGCGCGAGCCAGGCCGGCTCTCGCATCTCGGTGTCGTTGTGGAGAAAGCAGATGAATTCCCGGTCCGCCAGCCGCCACCCATGGTTGAGGGCCCGGATCAGCCCCAGATTCTCCGGGTTTCGGTGATATCTGAGCGGATAAGGGTACGGGAACTTCCGGAAGAACTCACCGGTGCCATCGGTGGATCCGTTGTCCACCACCACCAGGCTGAAGGGAACCGTCGTCGGGCGGAGGCTTTCAAGGCATGCGCGGGTCAGGGAAAATCGATTGAAGACCACCATCACCAGGGTCACCCTGGACATAAACTCGGAGGGGGACTACCGTCCCCCTTCCGAACCTCCCCCCCGCAAGACACAAACCTGTGCTACGTCAGCGCTGCTGAATGGGGACGTACGTGGCGCGCGTCAGACCCGTGTACTCCGCCCG
>CAYJUC010000226.1:0-6676 GCA_964372605.1 uncultured bacterium
CCATCTCCATCATGGCGGTCATGGCCTGAGGCATGCGCTCCGAGTTCATGAAGCGTGGCATCTCCTCCATGCCTCGCCCCGCCATCGTGCTTCCAGGAACATCCGCCGAAGCGTGGGGACTGAGGGACTCCAGCTTCTTCCGTTGCTCCGGGGTCAAAAGTGCTTTCCCCTTTTCCAGCGTCTTGATCCGGCTGAGTCGAATGTTAGTCCGGAGGCCCTCGAGCTGGCCTCTACCTTCGCCAGGTCCGCAGTGTGAGCGCGGAGAAGTTCCGCCAACTCCGTCTCGGCGATTTGGAGGTCAGCCGACCGCGGGATCGCTTCCTTTTAAAATTCGGATCGAAGGGCCTCCAGAACCTTGACCTGATCCAATGTCAGGCTAAGTTGCTCCTTGTTCTGGAGGGCCAGGCTGATCAACGGTCGTTCAGCCGGATGGCCGACCCCCATCATTCCGTCCATCCCTCCACGCATGCCGTAAGAGTGGTCGGGGCGGTTCTCCTGCTCTCCATGAGCCGAAGCCACAGCAAAGGCTCCCAGCCCGATCACTGAAACTACCGCAAGGACTGCAAGCAAGCGCTTCATGGGTAGTGATTCCTCCATCGCGCTTCGTTCGGGTGTTATTCAGCCCACGGTGAACTACCGGCAGGGGGGCAGAAACCGAAACTCTCGGCTTCGGCCGGACCTGGCAGTTAACGTGGGGAAGATTAGTGGGTTAGAGCAGGATCGGAGGGGCGCGGGCAGAGATCTTCCGCGGAACGGAGATGGGAGGGGAAACCGGAAGCGGTGTAAGGCGGAGCGCGGTGACCGGGGCTCGGGAGAACCACGCGACGGCTCCCGTGAGCGCCACCCCGAGGCCGATCAGGATGTATCCGAGGGCGACCTTGCCAACAGTGCAAGCTGCATCGCCCCCGCAGTCTACGCCGATGAGAACCACCGCGCAGGCCACGAAGAGCGCCACGGCCAGGAGGAAGACGGGAAGCCTTGAAGGACGAATCATAACGCCACTCTAGCTTCCGGAAATTTTGCTGTCAAGCTAACCGTGACAGGTCACTTGAGAACTTTATCGAGCAGCTTGCGGGCTTCGGGGTCGGTCCAGTCCCGGTACTGGGTCTCACGGAAGACGACGTTGCCGGCGCGGTCGATCAGGTAGGTGGTGGGGACGAAGGCGAGCTCATAGAGCGCAGCAACCAAGTTGTCCGGGTCCAGCAGGATCGGGAAAGAGAGGTCGTACTCCTTTTTAAACGCCTCGACCTCCTTGCTCCCCTTGTCGATGCTGACCGCCAGGATCTCCAGCTTCCCCTTCTGCTCGCGGTATATCTTTTCCATGCTCGGCATCTCGTCCTTGCAGGGTGGGCACCACGTGGCCCAGAAGTTCAGGAACACTGCCTTCCCTTTGAACTCCGAGAGCGTCACCTTCTTCCCGCCGAGCGAAGGGAGGGAGAAATCGGGGGCGGGTTTGCCGATCTGGACCCGGTGCACGGCCCCGATTGGAGTCGCGATCAGAGAGAACGCCAGCGTCGCCAGCAGCAGTCTTCGCGTCGGGGTCATTGCCCGCTCCGTTGTCTCATCTTACCCAAAAGCCCAGGCAATTGGTAGCTCGCTCACGACGAAAACGCCACGCTGGCGAAAGTGACGGTCCCCTGAGGATCGGGCCACTGAGCGTACTTCAAGAGAGCTCCGGTCCGAGCCTCGACGGTCTTGAGGAGAGCGTAGATTGGCGAGAGCCCGCACACGCGCCGCCGGTCGCCGTCCTTGGCCACCGAGTCGACGAACCCGGCAGGATCCAGCGCGGTCACCGTCTCGAGCATGGCGCGGTCCTCGGACTCCACCGTCCTGAGCCAGGAGTCGGTGACAGGCTCGGGGTCGCCGAAGCGAGGGCCCACGTGCGCCAGGTCGGCTCCGGCCACGAGGCACACCCTGCGCCCGGAGGCGGCGATGGTTTCCCTGAGCGCCTCGAGAAAACGGCCCACCATCGGGTCCGCGTCGGGATCCTTCTCCAGCGCCAGGCATTCGTGGACGAAGCTCGCCAGGATCGGCACGATGGTGAACTTCCGCCGGCCCGCCAAGAGGTAGCGGAGGAAGAGGGCCTGAAACTCGATGGAGTGCTCGGCCCGGTGGGCCAGCTCACTTCCCCGGAGGCTCGAGCCGTACCGTCGCGAGAGGGCGTCGGCGAATTCCCGGTCAACCACGGCCGGCCCGAATGGCGTCTCGTAGTCTTTGAGGGTCAGGGCGAAAGGATCGTCCATCCCCGCGTGACAGGTCCCAAAGATCACGAAGCAATCGGCCTCGCTCCGCTCCGCCAGCTCCCGGTAGGCCCACGCATACACCGGCCCGCCCCGGTGGAAGTCGATGTGGGGCGCGATGATCGCGCGAAGCGAGAGCGCCCGGGGAGCGGCGGGAGCGCCGGGTCCGTCGGGTGGCGCGAAGAAGCCATCGATCTGCGCGCGGAGGGCCTCCGATTCTCGGGCGTACGCCGCGCCGGCGTGGACCGCGGGACGGGTCGGGCTCTGCCGGAACGTCTCCTCGAGGTGGCGGCGTCTTTCGGCGAAGCGCGGGCTGTCGAGGAAACCGTGCTCATCCAGCATCGCCAGGATCCGGTCGATCTCCTCGCGGAAGAGGAGCTCGCCGCGGCGGCGCATGATCTCCGCCTGAATGTCGAGGATCGAGTGCTCGCCATCGAACAGGGAGACGATGTCGAGGAGGGGGAGCGGGAGGAGCAGGACCGAGTCTGTGAAGCCCGCGGGGTCCCGGAGGGCGATCACTCGCGCTCCTTCCGCCTCGGTCGGAAACGCCTCGACCGGACGGAGCTTCGGGCGGTCAGAGAGCTCAACCATCAGCCTTGGCGCGCTCCCTCAGAAAATTTCTACGATGCCGCAGTGTAACATATCGTCAAGATGGGTATTTTGGATGGAGATCACGGAGCGAGTCCGGGGAAAATCGGTGTCGAGACGGCTTGAGTCAGAAGTCGAGAGAAACGGATGGGGGCGCCAGCGCGGGCGCGGTGGCGGCGCCCTCACTCATGCGGAAACGAGAGGATCACGGCGTCGAGGCGGATCACCCGGAACTCCTCTCCAGCCATGTAGAAGTAGTGCCCCTCCACCTCCTCGGCGCTCTCCTCGAAGGCGACCACGGATTTGAGCGGCGGCATCTCGCGGAAGGCGTTGGCGCCCTCGTCGAACCCGTCGCCCCGCCCCACGACCTCGCCGTAGCGGATGGGCGAGCCCTTCGGGCAGTGTACGCGGAGGTCGGCTGGAGGTTCGGACAGAAGCTTCACTACGAGGTTGATGCCGTAGACCTGGACGGGAATCATGAGCGTATGATATCACACCCGGCTGGATCTTCGGAGGGGGGCGATGCCCCCCCTTCCGAACCTCCCCCCTGCAGTTCGAGCGTGGCGGGTTCGGCCATGCCGAGAAGGCAGGCTACCCGCCGCGCGAGACCCGAGTTGATTTGCGCGGGCCAAGCCCGCGCTCGAACCGGAACTCAGCGCGAATTCTCCGGCAGGCTCCTGGAAATCGCCGGCCCCGATCCCCACTTCACGAGCCACGCCGTCAGGAGGAGCGCGGCGATCACAAAGAACGCGCCTCGGACCGGGTGACCGAGCAGCAGGGCGCCGATCCCGAAGAGCCCGAGATAGACGACGCCGCAACCGAGCGCCCAGTGGCCGAGCCCCGCAAGTCCGGGCCCGTCGGGCGTGGCGGCGCCGGTCACAACCCTCCAGCCGGGTCCTCCCGCCTGCACCTGTTCGCAGAACGCGCGGAGCTGAGCTATGGGCTCCGGCGCGGTGGCGAAGGTGACCGCGAGCCAGGCCACGGTGGTGCCAGCCACGGTCCAGAGCATGAGCCAGGCGAACTCCCGGGGATCCTCGGGAGAGAGACCGAGCCCGAACTGGAGCCAGAGTGACAGAACGAGGGCAGCGGTCATCGCCGAGACCTCGGACCAGGCGTTGATCCGCCACCAGTACCAGCGGAGCAGATAGACCAGGCCGGTCCCGGCGCCGATCGCCAGAAGGATCTTCCAGGCCCCCTCGACGGACTTGATGTAGTAAGTGATCACCCCCGAGATGACCATCAGGAGGATGGTGGCGGCCCGGGCGACCAGCGCGTAGTGACGGGGGGATTCGTTTCTGCGGACGAATCGCCGGTAGAGATCGTTCAGCAGGTAGGAGGCGCCCCAGTTGAGGTGGGTGGAGATCGTGGACATGTAGGCTGCGAAGAACGCGGCCAGGAGGAACCCCCGCCAGAGCGGCGGGAGATGGTTCACCATCACCATGACGTATCCCTCCTCCGGGTTCGGGAGCCCCGGATAGAGGAGCAGGGAGACCAGGGCCACCAGGATCCACGGCCAGGGGCGCAGGGCGTAGTGGGCCAGGTTGAACCAGAGCGCCGAAAGCAGGGCGTGCCGCTCGTTCCTGGCGGAGAAGAGGCGCTGGGCGATGTACCCGCCGCCGCCGGGCTCGGCGCCCGGATACCACGAGGCCCACCAGTTGACCGCCAGGTAGACGAAAAAGGTCAGCGGCGGCATCCACGCCGAATGGAGATCCGGGAACAAGGCCAGAGGCCCGCCGTCGGGATACCTGGCGTCGAGCGCTCCCCGGAGCCCCGAGAGCCCGCCGACCGCGCCAACGGCGAAAACCGCCAGGGCCACCGAGCCGGCCATGGCCAGGATGAACTGGAAAAAGTCTGTGACCAGCACCCCCCAGAGCCCCGAGAGCGCGGAGTAGAACGCGGTGATCAGAAAGAGGATCACCACCGCCTGCCACTTCCCCACCCCGAGCGTCAGCCCCAGGATGGTGGCCATCGCGTGGGTCACCCACCCCATGATGATGCAGTTGACCGGGATCGCCAGGTAGCACGCCCTGAAGGCGCGGAGAAACGCGGCGGGCTTCCCCGCGTAGCGCAGCTCGGTAAACTCGGCGTCGGTCATGACGCCGGCGCGCCGCCAGAGCCGGGCGTAGAAGAAGACCGTGAGCATTCCGCTCATCACGAAGGACCACCAGAGCCAGTTCCCGGCGATCCCATGACGCGCCGTGAGGCCCGTCACCGCGAGCGGCGTGTCGGCGGCGAAGGTGGTGGCCACCATGGAGGTCCCGGCGAGCCACCAGGGGACTTTTCGATCCGAGAGGAAGTACTCCTCGGGGCTCCTGCCCGCGCGCCGGGTGAAGGCCAGCCCGACGACGAGCGAAAGGATGAAATACGCGATGATGATCAGCCAGTCGAGGGGCGCGAGGATCACGGATCCGAGGCCGGGAGTGCCGAGCGCTCGCCCTTTCGTTCGATGGCTTCCAACTTGTCCTCGAAGCGCGACAGGTCACGCTCGGCGTCGGTGAACTGCCTCTGCGCGTTTAAGAGATGACCGCCAAGCTTACCGAAGTGCTCTTTGACTTTCTCGAGGTCGCCGGCAAGCCGGGCCAGGTCGTTCTGGATCTCCCGCGCCTTGGCCTCGATTTGGAGCCCGCGGAGGCCCAGCGCGATGACCCGGAGGTAGGCATAGAAGCTGTTCGGCGACACCGGCACCACGCGCCGCAACAGCGCGTAGGCGTCGATCGCCTCATCCTCCGCCTCGTCATCCTTCACGACAATCTCGTAGTAGACGTTCTCCGCCGGAACATACATCAGCGCGAAGTCGAACGTGCCCTCATCGGGAAGGATGTACTTCTTGGCGATCTCCTCGACGCGATTTTTGACGTCACGGCCGAAGGCCTTGCGGAACGCTCGCCGCCGGTCTTCCTCTGTCTCCATGAGCATCCGGCGGAAGTTCTCCAGCGGAAACTTCGCGTCCACCGGAACGAGCTGCCCGCCGATCCGAATCGCGGCGTCCACCTTCTCGCCGCTCTTGAACGCGTGCTGCAGCGTGTAGTGCTCGTGCGGAAGTATCTGAGCCAGCAACTGCTCGAGCAGGATTTCGCCAAACCCGCCGCGGATCTTCGGAGACTTGAGGATCTGTTCCAATCCATGGATATCCTTGCCGACCTCTGCCACCCGCTGCGTCGCTTCGCTCAACTGACCAAGCTTTCCCTGAACGCTGCTCACCACCTCAGTCACGTTGTGGAGTTCGCTCTGGACGCCGCTTCCGACCTGCCCCATCTGGCCGGTCATTTCAGTTCTGAAATCCCGAAGCTCCTGCCTGACCGACACAAGGGAGTCGATCTGGAGCTGGCGGGCCTCGCTCCTGGACGCCTCGATCTCACGCTGGAGCAGGAGCAGCGCCTGGTCAGGCTGCGCCTGCGCGGTTCGGAGCGCACGCAGTTGGTCGGCCAGCTTGAAGACGGTCCAGGCGAGCAGGGCGAGGCCGATCAGAAGCACCAGGAGCAGGAGCGGCGTCCAGGGGCCGTTCACAGGCGCCGGCCGCGCCAGTGCCGGCAGACCGCGCGGAGGCCGCAGGGGGAGCAGACGACGGGATCGCGCCGGTCCAGGCAGTCGCCGGACATCCGCTTGTGGCAGAGGGCGAAGTCGTACTTCACCGGGTCTTCAGGGTCGAGCATACGGAGCCGCTCGGTGATCTCGCGAGCCATCCGCCAGTTCCGGCTCTTCCGCTTCGTGAGGCCGATGGCGCGGCTCATGTTCTCCACGTGCGTGTCGATGGGCATCAGGAGCTTCGACGGCGGGACTTCCCGCCAGAGGCCGAAGTCCGGCGCCTCCCGGCGCACCATCCAGCGGAGGAAGAGATGGAGACGCTT
>CAYJUC010000227.1:0-6672 GCA_964372605.1 uncultured bacterium
TCGCGCGGCGGGTGGCCTGCCTTCTCGGCATGGCCGAACCCGCCACGCTCGAACTACAAGGGGGAGGTTCGGAAGGGGGGCATGCCCCCCTCCGAGTGATATAGAAGCGGGAGAGTGGCGTGGGCGAACGGAAGACCCGAGAGGGCGTGGTGGTGAGCGACGCGATGCAAAAGACCCGGGTGGTTCTCATCGAGCGGGTCTTTCGCCATCCCAGATATCAGCGGGTCATCACGCGGTCGAAACGACTCAAGGCGCACGACGAGGAGAACCAGAGCCGCATGGGGGACCGGGTGCTGATCGAGGAGACGCGCCCGCTCTCCAAGGACAAGCGCTGGCGGGTTCGCCAGATCCTGAGCCGCGCGCCTCAAGCGTGACGCGATGATTCAGCCGAGGACGATGCTGGAGGTTGCCGACAACTCCGGAGCCAAGCGGGTCCAGTGCATCCGCGTGATGGGCGGGTCCCGGAAACGGTACGCCAGCTTGGGGGACACCATCATCGTGGCCGTGAAGGAGGCCGCCCCCGAGGGGACGGTCAAGAAGGGAGAGGTGGCGCGGGCCGTGGTGGTGCGGACCGTGAAGGAGGTTCGCCGTCCGGATGGGTCCTACATCCGATTCGACCGGAACTCGGCGGTGTTGTTGAATCCCCAGAACAACCCCATCGGGACCCGGATCTTCGGGCCCGTGGCCCGGGAGCTCCGCGACAAGCAGTACATGAAGATCATCTCGTTGGCGCCCGAGGTTATTTGAGGGAACGCCATGGCGGGATTTCACGTGAAGCGGGGGGATCTGGTCGCCGTCATCGCGGGCGCGGAGCGCGGGAAGCGGGGGAAGGTGCTGCGGGTGCTTCCGGACCGCGGGCGGGTCATCGTCGAGAAGGTGAACATGATCAAAAAGCACCAGCGCCCCACCCAGAAGCTCCGGCAGGGCGGGATCATCGAGCGGGAGGGCTCGCTCAACCTCAGCAACGTGATGGTGGTCTGCGCCAAGTGTGATCGACCGACCCGGACCGGAGTGCAGCGGCTGTCGGAGGGAAAGAAGGTGCGGGTCTGCAAGCGTTGCGGCGAGATGATCGACAAGACCTGAGGCGGGAGCCCAGTCGGATGGGAAAAAACTGGTTACCGTGGGATGCCCGATCTCATGATGGACTGCGGCTTCGTTCGAGCGCGGGCTTTGCCCGCGCAAACCATCCGGGGGGAGGTTCGGAAGGGGGGCGTGCCCCCCTCCGAGTGATCTAATCATGGCGCGAGCGGATAAGCCCCCAAAGGCGCCTCAGAAAGGAACGCGGACGGCCACGACAGAGGCGAAGGCGGCGCCCGTCCGGCCCAAGGCGAGGGGGAGCATCTTGCCGCGACTTCTCGACCGCTACCGGCAGGTGGTGGTGCCGGCGCTCCTGAAAGAGCGCGGTTACGCGAACCCGTTCCAGGTCCCCCGTCTGGAGAAGATCGTGATCAACATGGGGCTCGGCGAGGCCAAGGACAACGTGAAAATCCTGGACTTCGCTGTCGCCGACCTGACGACCATGACCGGGCAGCGGCCGGTCGTCACCCGGGCGAAGAAGTCCATCGCCAACTTCAAGCTGCGCGCCGGCGTCCCCGTCGGGGCCATGGTCACCCTCCGGGGTGCCAGGATGTACGAATTTTTCGACCGGCTGGTCAACGTGGCGCTCCCGCGGGTGCGCGACTTCAAGGGCGTGTCGCCCAAGGCGTTCGACGGGCGCGGCAACTACGCGCTGGGCCTCAAAGAGCAGGTGATTTTCCCGGAGATCGTGTACGACAAGATCGACAAGGTCCGGGGGATGGACGTGGTCATGGTCACGACCGCCAAGACCGATGATGAGGCCAAAGCCCTGCTCGTGCATCTGGGCATGCCCTTCAGGGGAGAATGAGGAGTAAGCGCCCATGGCGAAGACCGCTCTCGTTCTGAAAGCCCAGCGCCCCGCCAAGTTCCGATCGCGCGTCGTCCGCCGCTGCAAGCTGTGCGGGCGCCCGCGCGGCTACCTCCGGAAGTTCGAGATGTGTCGGATCTGCTTCCGGGAACTCGCCCTCAAGGGGGAGGTTCCGGGCGTGGTGAAAGCGAGCTGGTGAGATGATGACCGATCCCGTCGCCGACATGCTCACGCGGGTCCGCAACGCGAGCTCCGCCGAGCACGAGAAGGTGGACATCCCGGCCTCCAAGCTCAAGGTCCGGATCGCCGAGATCTTGAAGGCGGAAGGCTTCATCAAGAACTTCCGGGTCATCACGGATTCGAAACAGGGCACTCTCCGGGTGTACCTGAAATACGGAGCCGGCAACGAGAAGATCATTGGGGGCCTGGTGAGGGTCTCGAAGCCCGGCCGGCGGACCTATGTGACCGCCGACAAAATCCCGTCCGTGCTCGGCGGGATGGGGGTGGCGATCCTTTCCACCTCGAAAGGCGTGTTCACGGATCGCGAGTCCAGGAAGCAAAAAGTCGGCGGCGAGGTCCTGTGTTACGTGTGGTGACGGTCGGCTGAGGAAGACGGAGCCATGTCGCGGATTGGAAGAAAGCCGATTCCCGTGCCGCAGGCGGTGCGAGTGACGGTCGAAGGCCGGATCGTCAGGGTGGAGGGTCCCAAGGGCGCGCTGAGCCACGCGATCCCGGCCGCCCTGACGGTCAGCCTTGAGGATGGCCTGCTCCTCGTGGGCCGGCGGGCCGAGCAGCGAACCGTGAAGGCACTTCACGGCCTGACCCGAAGCCTCCTGGCCAACATGGTCCACGGAGTGAAGGACGGGTTTGAGAAAAAGCTGGACATCGTCGGAATCGGCTATCGGGCGCAGCTTCAGGGGAGGAACCTTGTCCTCGCCCTGGGCTACTCCCACCCCGTGGTCTTTCCCCTCCCCGACGGGATCCAGGCGGAGGTGGATCGGCAGGTGTCGATTACGGTCAAAGGCTTTGACAAAGCGCTGGTGGGCCAGGTTGCGGCCAAACTTCGCGCGCTCCGGCCGCCGGATCCGTATAAGGGGAAAGGGATCAAATACTCGGACGAGGTCATCCGGCGAAAGGTGGGTAAGGCAGGGGCGAAGTAAGGTCGGAGGAGACGTCGCGCGTGTTGACGAAGAGCAGGACAGAAGGGCGGGAGATCCGGCATCTCCGGGTGCGGCGCCGGGTCCGGGGAACGGCAGAGCAGCCTCGACTCTCCGTCTTCCGCAGCCTGCAGCATATCTCCGCCCAGCTGATCGACGACGACACCGGCCGGACGCTGGTGAGCGTCGACAGCCGGTCTTCCGAGTTCCGGCAGCGGTTGATTACGGGCGGCAACGTCGCCGCCGCAAAACTTGCGGGCGAGCTTCTGGCCGAGAAGGCCAAGGCCCTCGAAATCAAGCAGGTGGTCTTTGACCGGGGCGGGTACCAGTACCACGGACGGGTCAAGGCGCTGGCCGAAGGCGCCCGGGCCGGGGGCCTGGCGTTTTGATCGGAGTTGCCGCCGTAACCTTTCTGGGGGAGGTCTCGGAGGGGCTGTCGTGGCCCCCTCCGATTAAATGGAGCGAGCGAGGAGATAACTGAGTGGCGGAATTGAAGGTTGATCCCAGCGCGCTGGAGCTGACGGACCGGGTGGTGTCTATCAACCGGGTCGCCAAGGTGGTCAAAGGCGGCCGGCGCTTTTCCTTCACCGCCCTCGTGGTCGTGGGAGACGGCAGGGGACACGTGGGAGTGGGGCTTGGCAAAGCCCACGAGGTCCCGGAGGCGATTCGGAAGGCCGTGGAGCGCGCGAAGAAGGATCTGATTTACGTTCCGCTGAAGGATGGCACAGTCCCGTTTCAGATCACCGGGCACTACGGCTCCGGGCGTGTGTTTCTCAAGCCCGCGGCCCACGGGACCGGTGTCATTGCCGGCGGCGCGGTCCGTCCGGTGCTGGAGGCCGCTGGGATCCAGGACATTCTCACCAAGGCGCTTGGATCCAACAATCCGCACAACGTGCTCAAGGCGACCATGGACGCGTTCCGGCAGATCAAGAAGCTCCAGGAGACGCACGCGATTCGAAAGCGGGCCGTCCAGGAAGAGGCCGCCGCGGAGACGCAGGATGCCGAGCGAGAAACTAAAGGTGACGCTGATTCGTAGCCTGATCGGGCTTTCGCCGAAGCAGGAGGCCACGGTGAAAGCCCTGGGGCTCCGCCGAATCGGACAGTCCGCGATTCATGACGATACCCCCACGATCAGGGGGATGATCGCTCACGTCCCCCACTGCCTCAGGGTTTCGGAAGAGGGAAGCCATGCGGCTTGACGAGCTTCGTCCGGCTCCCGGGGCCGTGAAGCCGCGGAAGCGCGTGGGCCGCGGTCCGGGCTCCGGGCAGGGGAAGACCGCCGGCAAGGGCCACAAGGGGCAGAAAGCCCGCTCCGGGGGCGGCACGAGACCCGGCTTCGAGGGAGGGCAGATGCCGCTCTACCGCCGGGTGCCCAAACGCGGCTTCACCCCCCGGGAGCGGACCGAGTACGCGGTCGTGAACCTGAAAGCGTTCGCAGGGTTCCCGGCCGGAGACGTGGTGGATCCTGACCGGCTGGTGGCGGCCCGGCTCATCAAGAACGCCGAACGCGGCGCCGTGAAAATCCTCGGAGAGGGGGAGCTGTCACATCCCCTCACGGTGAAGGCGCACGCGGTGAGCGCTTCGGCGAGACAAAAAATCGAAGCCGCCGGCGGCAGGGTCGAGGTATTGCCCGTATGATGGAGGGACTTCAGAGCTTTCAGAACGTCTTCAAGGTTCCGGAGCTCAAGCGCCGCCTCCTGATCACCTTCGGCTTCCTGGCGGCCTACCGGGTCGGCGCCCACGTGCCGACCCCGGGGATCGACGGCGATGCGCTCGCCCAGTTCTTCGACCAAGTCCAGGGGACCCTGCTCGGGATGGTGGATCTCTTCTCCGGGGGAAACCTCCGTCGGCTGACCATCTTCGCCCTGGGCATCATGCCCTACATCTCGGCCTCAATCATCCTGCAGCTCCTGACCGTGGTGATCCCGGCCCTGGAGCGGTTGTCCAAGGAGGGGGAAGCCGGACGCAAGAAGATCACCCAGTACACCCGATACGGCACCATCGTGCTCTCCATGGTGCAGTCCATGGGCATCGCCATCGGGCTGGAGGGGATGCGGAGCCCCACGGGTGTGAGCATCGTCACGCAACCGGGGTGGGGATTCAGGCTTCTGACCATGCTGACGTTGACCGCCGGGACCGCCCTCATCATGTGGTTGGGAGAACAGATTTCGGAGAAGGGGATCGGGAACGGGATCTCGCTCATCATCCTGGCCGGGATCGTGGTCCGTCTCCCCTCGGCGATCGTCGCCTCGTATACACTCATCTCCACCGGAGAGCTGAAGCCCCTGGTCTTCGGAGGCCTCGTGGTCGTCATGGTCCTGGTCACCGCGGCCGTGGTGATCATGCAGGAGGGACAACGAAAAATTCCGGTCCAGTACGCCAAGCGCGTGGTCGGCCGGCGGATCTACGGCGGGCAGTCCACGCACATCCCGCTTCGCATCAACACCGCGGGCGTCATCCCGGTCATCTTCGCCTCGTCCATCATCCTCTTCCCGGCGACGCTGACCCGGTTCATCCCCCATCCCTGGATGCAGGTCGTCTCCGACGCGCTCTCCCCAGGCCGGTTCACGTACACGGTTCTCTACGCGGCCTTCATTATCTTCTTCACCTACTTCTACACCGCCATCGTCTTCAACCCCATCGACCTGGCCGACAACATGAAGAAGTACGGGGGGTTCATCCCGGGCGTTCGGCCCGGCAAACGGACCGCGGAGTACATCGACCGGATCCTCACGCGGATCACGCTGCCGGGCGCCGTCTTCCTGGCGCTGATCTCGGTGCTTCCGGATATGCTTATCCGGTGGTTCAACGTGCCCTTCTACTTCGGGGGCACGAGCCTCCTGATCGTCGTGGGGGTGGCCCTGGACACCGTGAGGCAGATGGAGTCCCACCTCCTGATGCGCCACTATGAGGGCTTCCTCAAACGGAAAGCCAGGGTTCGGGCGTAGTCATGCGGGTCATTTTTCTGGGACCGCCCGGGGCGGGGAAAGGGACGCAGGCCAGGATGCTGGCGGTCGGGTGGGGCATCCCCCACATCGCCACGGGAGACATGCTCCGGGAGGCGGTGGCGAACGAGACCAGACTCGGACTCGAAGCCAAGGTCTACATGGATCGGGGCGATCTGGTTCCTGACGAGGTGGTGATCGGAGCCGTGGCCGAACGGCTCGAGCAACCGGACGCTGCCAAGGGCTTCCTCCTCGATGGGTTTCCCCGGACCGTGGCCCAGGCCGAAGCCCTGGAGAGCCTCCTGAAAGATCGGGGCCTCGAGCTGGACCGGGTGATCTTCTTCCAGGTCTCCCCCGAAGAGCTGGTCCGCCGCCTCTCCGGCCGCCGGGTCTGCAAACGGTGCGCGAGCAATTTTCACGTGCTCTCCGCTCCCCCCAAAGTGGAGGGTGTTTGCGACCGGTGCGGCGGAGAGCTATATCAGCGCGAGGACGACCGCGAAGCCACGGTTCGTGATCGGCTTCGGATTTACGGGAAGCGGACGTCGCCGCTCCTCGACTATTACCGGAACCGGAGCCTCCTCCTGCCGGTCGCCGGAGTAGGGACTCTGGAGGCCGTCGCTTCCGGCATCCGGAAGGCTGTGGGGCGGTAGCGGATGATTATCCTGAAATCTCCCCGGGAGATCGC
>CAYJUC010000228.1:0-6659 GCA_964372605.1 uncultured bacterium
AGGCTACGCGCCGAAGAACTCCACGAACCGCTTCTTGATCTCCTCCGCCCGCTTCTCGAGCTCCTCCGGCTCGGTCTGGAGAAGCTTCAACTCGCTGAGCTTCGGCTTATCAGGCGGGTACTTCACGTCCGGGTGCCCCGTGTAAAGCCCCTCGCTGTCGGCGAGGAGCTGCTGGACGTCCCGCGTGAAGATGAAGTCGGTGAAGAGCTTGGCCGCGTTCGGATGCGGCGCGAAGCTGGTGATGGCGTTGGGGGAGACGATGAGGGGAACCCCCTCCTTCGGGTAGACCATCTCGATCGGGTTCCCCTTCTTCCTGGACTGGTAGAACGTGTAGTCGCCTCCGTTGACCGCGACCTGCCGCTCGCCAGAGGCCACCACCCCCGCCGGGTCGGCGGCTGACTGGACGAGCATCAGCTTGTTCTGGGCGAGCTGCTTCCAGTAGTCCCAGCCGTGGAGGTTGACGAGCGCCAGCACGTGGGTGGCGATGATCCCGCTGTAGCCCGGGTGCGCCGTCACCAGCTTCCCCCTCCACTTTGGATCGAGGAGGTCCTTCCAGCCCCTGGGCGCCTCCGCCGCTGAGATCATTTTCGGATTATAGGCGATGACCGAGACCGTGGCGCGCAGGCCGTAGTGGTAGCCGTCCTTGTCCTTGAAGCCAGGCGGGAACTTCTCCACGCCCGCGGGGGTGTACTTCATGAGGAGCTTCTTTTCCCTCAGCAGGACGAAGTGGCCGGCGTCGGAGGTGTGGAGCACGTCCGCGTTCTTGATGTTCGCCTGGAGCTCCTGCATCACGCGCTGGAGGACCCGCTCCGAGCCGGTCCGGTGGACGTCGACCTTGATCCCCGGATAGGCGGCTTCGAACAGCTTGGCGACCTTCTCCGCGCTGGGGAGAACCAGCGAGGTGTACCAGGCGACCTTTCCCTCCTTCTTCGCGGCCTCCAGGCGCGCATCCTGGGCGGATGCGGGACCGAGGAGGACCAGGGACCATGCGAGAATTGCGAGCACGAGGAGCCAACGCCTTGCCATGATTTCGCTCCTTTTTACTTCGTCAAGACGCTCACGAGAGAGGCGATCTCTCGACGGGCCGCCAGCCCGCCGACGTCGCCGATGATACGCTCGATCTTTTCGCTCGACAGGAGAAGACCCGCGTTGCCACGGAATTTCGCGAGGAGCTCTTCCCGGGGCATCGGGAAGTCCGGGCCGCCTCTCGGATGATCCTGGCTCTCTTCGACGACGCGCCCGTCGTCGAGCGTGAGCATGAGGTGGCCGGCGAACTCGGCCGGATACCTGATCGTCGAGTCCAGCTCGTAGTTCACCTTTGCCGCCAATTGCAGCACGGTCCGGTCCCGGACCGCCTCGTCGGTGAACTCGGCGAGGCCCGCCTTGCCTTTCGTGAGGATCACCGCCACGAGGTACGGCAGGCTGAACTTCGCCGCGTAGCCGTTCTGCGGCCGGCGCTTCGCCGCCAGCGGTTCCCAGAGGCGCGGCACCGGCCCCTCGGCGGTGCGACAAACGACCTCGACGATCTGGTCAGCTCTGATCCCGCAGCGCTCGCGGAGGCGGAGCGCGCAGTCCATGTAGGGATGCGCGATGGAACCGCACGGGTACGGCTTGAACGTGAGCTGCTCCGCCTCCCACACTTTGCCCAGGCTTTCGAGAAGCTCGCGCAGCCTGTTCTCGTCGCACCCGCCGGCAAATGCCTGATAAAAACCCTGCCGCCCTTCGAACACGCTCTCCGGGCCGGTAAATCCGGACTGGGCGAGGACGGTCGCGACGACGCCCGCGTGGGAGGCCCAGCCGGGGTGGAATCGCTTGGTCCACGAGCCATCGGCCAGATACTCGATGATCCCGCCGGCCTGGCTTCCGCAGATTCCGAAGGCGTGAACGAGCTGATCCTCCGTCAGCCCGTAGAGTTTTCCCGCGACCGCGGCGGCGGCAAAGCTGCCCGTGAGAGCGGTCGGATGAAAGTTTCGGGCGTGAAATTTCCCCGGGACCGCGAGCCCCACGCGGCACATGACCTCCACGCCGGCGATCATCGCCTCGAGCACGGCCTTCCCCGACGCGTTGACGGCCTCGCCGACGGCCAGCGCGGTGGGAACGGCCACCGAGCCGGTGTGGACGATCGCCTCTTCCCGGGTGTCATCAAAGTCGAGGCCATGGGCCAGGGTGCCGTTCGCAAGAACGGCGTTGGGGGCCGCGACCTTCGTCTTGCCGCCGATCAGCGAACTCTCATGCGCGCCCCCGAGGCGCTCCGCGGTCTGGATGACGGCGCGGCCGAAGTCCATGGTGGAGGAGGCAAGACAGCTTCCGATCGTATCCAGGGCGAGGAGCGTCGTCCGCGTTACGACCGGGGCCGGAACGTCATCCAGGGCGAGGCTCGTCACGAATCGTGCGAAACACCGGGCGACTGACGTAAGGGGGACCGGAGGCATCGGGGTCCAGTCTAAAACATGTTGGCTTCAGTCACGAACGCTCCGCTTTTGAAGCGGTCCAGCGACAACGGCCCGATCTCCATGCTCTCCGCTCGGCCGTCGAGGATCAATTCCGCCATCAAGAGGCCGATGGCCGGCGCGTGCATGAAGCCGTGGCCCGAGAAGCCGCACGCCACATAGAACCCCGGGGCCGCCGGCGCCTGGCAGAGGATCCCGTGATAGTCCGGGGTGAGGTCCCGCACCCCGGCATAAGCCCGCAGCACCTTCGCCTCGGCCAGAAGGGGCGCCCGTTTCCCGGCCGCCTGGAAGACCGGCTCGAACGCCTCCCAGTCCACGGTGGCGTCGAGCCCCGGATGAAGGTCTTTGTCCGTCCCACCCATGAGGAGCGCGCTCCTCCCCAGACGATGAACGTACCAGCCGCTGTCCAGATCCACGATGAGCGGAAAGCGCTCGGGGAGATCGGGCAGCGGTTCGGTGACGATCACCTGACGGCGGTACGGCCTGGAAGGAACGTTTACTCCAGCGAGGACGCCCACCTGGTCGGCGTATGGCCCGGCGGCGTTCACCACCACGGGCGCCGCGTAGCGGTCGGTCGGCGTGGAAACGCCGGTGACGCTCCCCTGCTCCCGCTGGATTGCGATGACCGGCTCGGCGGTCCTGACCCGGAGGCCTCGCCGTCTGGCCCCGGCCAGAAACCCCTGGAGCAAGGCGTTTGGGTCTGCTGACCCGTCGTCAGGGCAGAAACTTCCCCCCGCCAGATCATCCACCTGAAGCTGAGCCAGGAATGCCCGCATCTCATCATGCGCCACGAGCCGGCTCCGCACGCCAAGGCGCTGCTGGATCTCCACATTTTTCCGGATCTGTTCAAAGGTGTCCGGGGCGGCGGTCACAAAGAGATAGCCGTGGGGCACGAAGTCGACAGGCCGTCCCAGGATCGCCTCCGCATCGGTGAAGTACCGGTAGGAGAGGAGGGTGAGCCTGACGTTGGGCTCCGTGGAGAACTGATGGCGAACCCCGCCGGTGGCCTTGGCCGTGGCGCCGGTCCCCAGCTCCGGTTCCTTTTCCAGGAGCACGACCTGCAGCGTCGGATCGCGCTCGAGGAGGTGGTAGGCGATGGAAACGCCGATGATCCCGCCGCCGATCACCACGACATCAGCGGTCGTCATGGGGGGCCAGTGGCTCTACTAGGGTAATCAGAAGCGGAACATCTACACTAACTGTCCTCCACATTTCGTCGAGGTCCACGGCATCATACTCGTGAATCAGCTTGTCGCGCATGCCGGCAATCTGTCTCCACGGAACCTCTGGATGCCGCGCACGAAACTCCTCCGACAATCGCTTGACTGCCTCTCCCAGGAGGATCAATTGGTGCAAGATAGCCGATTGCGTCTTAAGGTCTCCCGTAAAAGCGATTTTGTCCGCGGTCCCCTTGAACTCGACTGCCAGCCGGGCCGCCCTTAGGATGTCGAGGAGTGTGGCATCATCCCTCGACATAGTAGGGTTCTGCAGTCTCCAGGATTGCCTTGCGGCGGATCCAATTTGCACTCTGCTCAATTGCCCTTCGGCTGACCAGGTCTACCTTTCGACCGACAAGGACTGATAACTCCTCTTCCATATCAACGTGATCAAATAGGCTCCACTGGGCATCCGGCGCAAAAGTTGCCAGCAGGTCCACGTCGCTGTCAGACCGAAAGTCTTCACGCAAGACCGAGCCGAACAGGGCCAATTCGGTGATCTTCCACCGCCGGCAAAACTCAGCGATTTTTTCCCGATCAAGCAGAATTTGGGGACTCATGTTTTCAATGACTGCGGCGTGTCATTTGAAGCGGGTCAGTTCAGGGTAGCCAGGGCCTGGCGAACCTGGCGGAGGTTGCCCCGGACGGATTGGGCGTCCGGGGCCTCGGGCTGCTGGCGGAGGTAACGTTCCCAGAGGGCGATCGCAACCGGAAACTTTCCGAGCTTGGCGAAGACGAGGCCGCGGTCCCTTCCTTCTCCCGGAGCGTCGGGAGCCAGGACGAGGAGCCGATCCAGGATCCCGAGCGCCTTCTCCCATTCCTCCCGCTTGAAGTAGGCCGCCTTGAGATTGGTCAGCATCCGGCTGAGGAGCTGCCGCTTGCTGATGGGGAGAAAGTGGCTCGCCTCGAGGGTCACGGGATGACCGATAACCCGGGAGACCACGGCCTCGCAACCTTCGGGGGTCAGGATCGCCCCCCCGTTGAAGGGGTCCAGCAGGATCCGCTCTTCACCGGCCCCAAATCCCACGATGAAGTGGCCGGGGAGCCCGATCCCTTCCACGGGAAGAGCCAGGCGACGGCCGACCTCCATGAACAGCAGCGAGAGTGTGATCGGGATGCCGAGCCGCAGATCGAGGACGTCATTGAGGAAGCTGTTTTGCGGGTCGTAGTAGTCCGCATCGTTCCCGCGAAACCCTTGCTCCTCGAAGAGAAACCTCCGTAGCCGATGGAGGCGCTTGAGCGGGCTCCCGGCCCAGTCTTCGGACCTGGCCCCGTCGGCCAGCTCCTGGATCCGGGTGAGATAGCGCGGGAGATTCAGGTCCGGGTACGCGGTCCGGGCGATGAGGAGCGCAGCCCGGCTCAGGTCGATCCGAGACTCGGGGCGGCGGACCTCCGCGGCGAACTCCAGGAGGCTTGGGTCCAAGGGCTCAGCACCCCGGCGCGTGGTGAATCCCCGCGGTTTTGAGGGCGGCGAGCTGCACTTCCTCGGCCATGGCGAGGGTGCGGGCCGCGGCGCGACGGGCCGCTTCCTGATCGTCGTGGGTAGTCGCCAGGCGGAGCAGGAGGTGGCGCCCCAGCTCGTGATGGTAGCGCTCGTCCGGCTCGATCACGTCCCGGTACATCGTCGCCGTGGCCTGGTCTCCGGCCCGCTCGCAGAACTCGATGAACTGCCGGTTCTTGACGACGGCGATGGCCTCCCGGGTGAACTGTCCGGCAGCCACGCGCTCCACTGTGCTTTTGAGGCCGTCCAGATAGTGAAAGAGCGGGCCGTACCCCTTGGCCAGCGGATTGAACGCCCTGGCGTCGAACCCGAGCTCCTTGAGCCGTTCGGCCACCATCCGATAGTGTTTGGACTCATCCCCCACCTGACGGGCGAACGCCAGCTTGACCTCCACTGGGTCGCTGGTGACCATCCAGCGGGCCGCGATCTCCGCCGCCTCGATCTCGTTCTTCAAGGCGACCTTGAGGAGGTTCACCACGTTGAGATCTCCCTCCACCTCGGGCTTGAGCGTATCGTCGGGCGCGAGGCGGCGCAGGATCTCTTGGTTCCGCTCGTCCAGCTCCTCGACAAATTCAGCTGATGTCATCGCTTACCCCCGCACGTTCTCTCGTGCTCACTCCGCTCTTCAGAATCTGAGGCAGCTCCTGGGTGAAGGTCTCCTTGGTCACCACGCGATCGCACCGGCCATGGTACGGCTGGGTGGACTTGGCCAGAACGTGGGTGGTGAAGGCCAGGATCGGCGCCCGGACTTCCTGACGCTCCAGCGCGGCGAAGATGGTCGTGTAGTCCCATCCCTGAATCGTCAGATCGACGATCAGGAGATCGGGCGGACCGCTGGCGAGCCTGGCTTCCAGGTCATCCTTGGACCGCGCGAACTCCGCGGTCGTCCCCGTGAGCCTGGCGGTCTCGCGGATCCGCGCCGTGAAGAAGAGGTCCTTGGTGACCACGAGAACTTTCTTGGCCACAGCCTTCATTCTTCCTTCTATAGCCGTGCCAAGAACCGAGCAGCCCAAGGCCCGAGGGAGGAGGGCGCCGGAGGCGTACGCGGTTGTAGCGACCCAGCCCGCTTCGCGGGACTGGGTGCCCGCAGAGGATGCCTCCGGCGACATTCGCCCGACGACCGAGAACGCCAGGATGCGACGGTTATCGGCACGGCTAATCACTCTGCTCCCGGACCCCCAGCCAATACTTGCTCCACTCGGCCAGATGGGTAAGGGTCGAGAAGTCCTTCATCCGGTCCAGATAGACGATGCCGTTCAGATGATCGGTCTCGTGCTGGATCACCCTGGCCAAGAAGTCCTTGGCGACCAGGTCCATTTGGGCGCCGGTCCGGTCGTAGGCCTGAAGACGCAGGGCGGTGTAGCGGGGGACCATCCCGCGCATATCGGGGATGGACAGACACCCTTCCCATCCTTCCTCCATCTCGTCGGTGAGGAAGGTCACCTCGGGGTTGATCAGCACCGTCAGCGGGATGTCGGGAGCGTCCGGGTA
>CAYJUC010000229.1:0-6643 GCA_964372605.1 uncultured bacterium
CCTGGTGGCCCCCGCCGGCCACTGAGCCGCCGACTCGCGCGCGCAACGAAGCCTGGTGAGCACCTCGGTGGAGAGGAAGTGATGGCACAATCCCGCGCGGTCGCAACCGGCGCGCCGATCACCCGCCCGCGGCGCAAGCCGTGGCTCTCCATCAAACCGTCCGCGTGGCGCGGCGCCGCATCCATCCTGTCCGTGGTCATCCTCTGGGAAGTTGCGGCCAGGACGATCGTGAACAATCCCTTATTCTTCGCGCCGCTCTCGGCGGTGGGGAGTCGAACGATCGAGCTCTGGCGGGCGAACGAGCTCCAGATCCACATCTGGACGAGCCTGCAGGAGTTCCTGCTGGGATTCGTGTTCGCCTCGGCGGTCGGGATCCTCTGCGGGGTCCTGATGGCCAGCTCCGACACGATGCGAGATTTCTTCGACCCGTGGGTCTCGATGCTCTACAGCACGCCGATCATCGCGCTGGGGCCGCTGTTCATTCTCTGGTTCGGCATCGGCATGAGCTCCAAGATCGCCGTCATCTTCCTCGTGGTTGTCTTTCCGGTGCTGATCAACACGTTTGCGGGGCTCACCACGACCGACCGCAACCTGATTGAAGCCGCCCGTTCGTTTGGAGCGAGCACCGCCCAGATCTTCGCCAAGGTGCGCTTCCCGGCCGCGATGCCGTTCATCATCACCGGGCTCCGCCTGGGGGTCGCGCGGGGCCTGGTCGGCGTGGTGGTCGCAGAGCTCTTCGGCGCCAAAGCCGGGCTCGGCTTCCTCATCCTGATCTCGGCTCAGACCTTCGACACGGCGGGGTTGTTCGTCGGAGTCATCATCCTCGCCTTCAGCGGCGTCGTGGCCGTCGAGCTCTTGAAATTGATCGAGCGCCGGATGGCGCCGTGGCGCTTCCAGGACACCGGGGAATAGGGTGACACGGCTCACATTCCGCACCCCCCATTCCGCATTCCCCATTGGAGAGTAGGGTGGCGGCGTACAAGCTGGAGACGCGCGGGCTCTCCAAAACCTTCCGTAAAGGTGACATGACCGTTGAAGCCCTCCGCGATATCGGCGTCATCATCAGAGACGGGGAGTTCGTGGCGATCGTCGGGGCTTCGGGGTGCGGCAAGACGACATTTCTCCGGCTGCTGGATGGCCTCCTCGAGCCCACCTCCGGGACCGTGGCCATCGACGGCAAAGTGGTGAGGAAGCCCGGACCCGACCGGGGATTCGTCTTTCAGCAGGACAGCCTGTTCCCCTGGAGGACCGTGCTCGACAATACCGTCTTCGGTCCGGAGGTTCAGGGCCGGGACATGAATGCCGCCCGCAAGCTTGCCGGAGGCCTTCTGCACCTGGTCGGCCTGGACGGGTTCGACCGGTACTACCCCCATGAGCTGTCGGGGGGGATGCGCCAGCGCGTCAACCTGGCCCGGGCGCTCACGGTCGGGCCGGAGGTGCTCTTGATGGACGAGCCGTTCGCCTCCCTGGATGCTCAGACTCGCGAGATCATGCAGTCAGAGCTGTTGCGGATCTGGCGGGAGACGAAGAAGACGGTGGTGTTCGTGACGCATCAGATCGAGGAGGCGGTCTTCCTCTCCGACCGCGTGCTGGTATTCACCGTGCGGCCGGGCCGGCTGAAAGAAGAGATCCCCATCGAGCTTCCCCGGCCGCGGGAGCTGGCCGTCAAGCGCACGGCGGAGTTCGTCCGCTACACGGACAGGATCTGGCGATTGATCGAGGAAGAGGTGCGGGAAAGCATGGGGCGGGAGGCCGCGGAGGCCGCGGCCGCGCGCCGCTGACCCCCTCACCTCTCGATCCCCCCTCACCCTCCCCTCTCCCCCTCGAAGGGGGAGAGGATTTAAGGTGAGGGGGTTGAAAAAGGAGACGCGGATGAGTGTACTGTCGCGGCGCGTATTTCTGCAGGGTGCCTTCGCTTCGGCCGGGCTCGCCGCGGTCGGCGTCACGGCGCCGGCCGCCCAAACGCCGGTGCGCGTGCGCACCGGCCACGTGGTGGAGACCGCCAGCTACCTGGGGTACTACGCCGCCAGGGCCAAAGGGTTCTTCGACGAGCAGGGGATCACGATCGATCACACCACGTTCAACGACTCGACCACCATCATGCAGGCCGCGCTCACAGGGGCCCTGGACCTGTTCACGGTCGGCTCGGACAACGTGATCAACCTGAACCTGCGCGGAGCGAACTTCGAGTTCATCGCCGGCCAGGACAACGCCTTTTCGTTCGCGCTCGTGGTCGGCAAGGACATCAGGAGCTACGCCGACCTCAAGGGGAAGAAAATCGCCGTGGTGACGCTGAACCAGTCGAGCACGCTCCTCCTCAAGACCATGCTGGGAGCCAACGGGCTCACGGAGCGGGACTACGACCTGATCGTGGGCGGCGGCACGCCGACGCGCGCCGCCGCGCTCCAGAGCGGCGAGGTGGCGGCGGCCCTGCTCGCCCCGCCCACCGACTTCGTCATGGCCGAGCGCGGTTTCGGGATTCTGGGTCGAACCACCGACTACGTCCCGGAGTACACGTTCACCATGTGGACCGTGTCAAAGGACTGGGGGAGCAAGAACACGAACACGGTGGTGCGCTTTCTGCGCGCGCTCCTCAAGGCGTACGCGTGGGTCTATGATCCGGCCAACAAAGCGGAGGCCGTGCGGCTTCTGGCCGAGCGCACGAAAGCGAAGCCGGAAATCGCGCTCCGGACCTACGAGCTGATCTTCGAGCGGCTCAAGGGTCACCCGCGGGCGGGCGAGATCAGCCGGCCCGGGCTCCAGCACGTGATCCGGCTCATGGGGGAGCTGGGGTTACTGAAGCCGCCCCTCCCCTCGCCCGACCAGTTCATCAACGAGTCGTATCTCAGGCAGGCCAAAGGAGGTTGACCTGAGGACGGGAGCCATGGGCCGGCAGCGGCGAGCCGCGACGACAATCACCGGCGTGATCGACCCGGCCTACCTGAGCGCGGCCCAATTGCAGGGACCGCTGCCATGACGGCCGATGAGCTGTCCGGGAATCCCGGCAGGATCAGAGAGAAAGGAGCCTGAGCAATGGGTGCATACGGGTGGAAAGCGACGATCGGGTGCATCGTTCCACCGCGGACCAATGAAACGGTGATCCACGAAGCAATCCGGCTGGCGCCGGAGGGAGTGTCGTGGTGCTGGTCCGTGCTGGGCCTACCGGAGTTCGGCCAGTACCAGTTCGACGAGGCGCTCAGCCTTGCCGCCGTCGCCGCCAAAGAGCTGGCGGATCGCGAGGTGGACATCATCGTCTTCATGGGCATCCCGCTGCAGACCTCGAAAGGCCCCGGCTATCATGAACGGCTGGAACAGGAGCTGGGGGCGGTCATCGGGCGCCGGAAACCCGTCACGACGGACATCCATTGCGTCCTGGGCGCGCTCCGCGCCCTGGACCTGGACAGGATCGTTATCTCGTCCATCTACCAGCGCTATATCCAGGACAACCTGATCCGGTACTTCCGGCACTACGGCGTTCGAACGCTGGCCGACGAAGGGCTGAGCTACGCCCTGGCGGACTGCATGACCAAGCCCACCATGGAGACCGCGTACGAGGCCGCCATGAGCGCGCACCGGAAGGCCCCGGAGGCGCAGGGGATGTTCATCTCGTGCCCCCAGTGGCCGGTGGTCGGCAACATCGAACGCCTTGAGCGCGACACGGAAAAGCCCGTGGTTGCCCAGATGGGCGCCGTCATGTGGGGGTGCTTGAGCCAGGTCGGCGTCCAGGAGCCGCGGGCTGGCCTCGGCCGCCTCCTCCGAGAGTGGCCCAAGTGGGCGGAGCCGGCCGTTCAGGAAAGCCGCGTCGGGAGCTGAGACCATGGAAACCTTGCGGGTGATCGACGCCGACGGTCACGTGATGGAGGACCGGGTCGACTGGCGGGAGCGCATCGACCCCGCCTACCGCGATCGCGCTCCTCACCTCTTCCGCGACTTCAGAAACCGGCCCCGGATTCTCGTCGAGGGGCGGGTCTGGCCCATCGTCGAGGGACCCGGCGTGGGCAACCCCGGGATCTTCAGCGACGATCTCCCGATCGCGAACCGCTACCGCCGCGGCATGTCGGATCCCGCCGCCCGCCTCGTGGATATGGACCTCGAGGGCATCGACGTCGCCGTCCTCTTCGGCACGATGATCGGGCTCAGCGCCGCCAACATCGCGGATCCGGGTCTCGCCGATGCCGTGTGCCGCGCCTACAACGACTGGCTGGCCGAGTTTTGCTCGCACGATCAAGCCCGGCTCAAGGCCGTGGCGCTGGTCCCTCTCCAGGACGTCAAGCTGGCCGTGCGGGAGCTGGAGCGGGCGGTCCTGAAGCTCGGCATGCCCACCGCCATGCTTCCCACCAACATCCACGGGAAGAACCTCGACCACCCCGATCTCTACCCGTTCTACGACGCGGCCCAGGCGCTGGAGGTCCCCCTCTGCTGCCACGCGGGCATCGGCCACAACGGGATGCCGGGGGTGTACGGCACGCAGAACGCCGGCACGGAGCGGTTTGACGTCTTCTACTTCACCCACGCCGTGGGCTTCCCTTTCGAACAGATGATCGCCATGATCTCGCTCGTCGGCGGCGGCATCATGGACCTCTACCCCGGCCTGCGGTTCGCCTTCCTGGAGGCCGGGGCCGGCTGGTTCCCCTACTGGGTGGAGCGCATGGACGAGCACTATCACCTGCTCCATCCCCAGGTGCCGAAGCTCCGACGGCGACCCAGCGAGCACCTCAAGAGCGGTCGGATTTACGTCTCGTGCGACTCGGACGAAGCCACGCTGCCCCACGTGCTGGAGCTCGTCGGCGAAGACGCGGTGATCTACGCGTCGGACTACTGCCACTGGGACTGCCGGTTCCCGGACTCGGTGCGCCTCATCGCGGAGCGGGACCGGCTCTCGGAGCGGGCGAAGGCCAGAGTGCTGGGGGAAAACGCGATTCGGTTCTTCGGGTTCAAGGAGAGCGAGCTGGGGAGGAGGCAGGCGCCGGTAGGGGCTTCGAGGAGCGCCTCGCATGGAACTTAAGGAGATGGCTTATGGATAAATTCATCAGAGCCCTTGGAGTTGTTCTGGTGGCCGCGGCGGCGTTTGTGTTGACTGCCCCCGCGCCTCTCGCGCTCGCTCAGGGTAAGCCGGCCAGTATCACCGTCGGGCTCCTGTCGCCGTTCCCGTTCTACTGGGCGAGCTACGCGGCCGAGGGGCAGGGCTTTTTCAAAGGGCAGGGGCTCAACGTGGAGACGATCCAGTTCACCCGTCCCAGCGAGGCCGTCCAGGCCATGGTGGGCGGTTCCGTCCACTTCTCGCAGGTCTCCGCCGACGCCTTCATCAACGCCATCGACGCCGGCGCCAAGATCGCCATCATCGGCCAGACCATCGGCAACCCCGCCTTCAGCGTGGTGGTCCAGCCCGAGCTGAAGGGCTGGGGCGACCTCAAGGGAAAGACCGTGGGGGTGTCGGCGCCGAAGGATGGAGCGGCCATCGTCTTCCGGCTCATGGCCGAGCCCAACGGGCTCAAGGAGGGGGACTACACCTTCATCCCGGTCGGCATCACGCCCAACCGCTACGCCGCCCTCAAGGTGCGCGCCATCGACATCGCGATCCTGGCCCCGCCCCTCGACTTCATGGCCGAGGCCGAAGGGTACCGCGTGCTGGCCCGCTCGGAGGCGATCCTCCCCCGCTACTCGTTCATCATGATCGGGACCAACGCGGCCTGGGCGCAGTCGCACCGGGACGAGGTCACCCGCTACCTCGCTGCGCTGGCCCAGGCCACCGACTGGCTCTACAACCCGGCCAACCGGAACGCGGCGGTGGACCTGATCGCCAAGAAGATGCCCAAGGTCAGCCGCGAGCACCACGAGAAGATCTACCGCCTCTACTACGAGGAGAGCTCGGGGCGGATCGTCTCCCGCGGGGCGAAGGTGGACATGGAGGGCCTCCAGATTTACGGCCAGAAGCTCAAGGACCTCGGCATCCTCAAAGGGCCGGTCGATCCCGCGCGCTGGACCGATCTCTCCTACCAGCCGGCTGTCGCTAAATGACGCAGGAACCCCTCACCATCAGCCCCCTCACCATCAGCCCCCTCACCATCAGCCCCCTCACCATCAGCCCCCTCACCCTACCCTCTCCCCCTCGGGGAGAGGACGAAGGTGAGGGGGGGGAGGACTCGATTGGCACGGTGGGGTGACCAAGCCGACCTGATCTGTGTGGGCTCCGGCCTGGGCGGCCTGGCCGCGGCCGTGGCCGGCGCGGAGGCGGGGCTGCGGGTGACGGTGCTGGAGAAGTCGGAGAGAGTGGGCGGCACCACCACCTGGTCGTACGGGATCGTGTGGGTTGGGGCGAGCCACCTGGCCCGCGCCCGGGGGATCGAGGACTCGGCTGAGGAGACCCGCGCCTACCTGGACTACCTGGGCGGCGGAAAGAACGACCCCGAGGTCACGCAGAGCTTCGTCGAACACGCCCCCAAAGCGCTCCACTTCTTCGAGCAGGTCGGGGTGCCGTTCTACGTGGTGGACGAGCTGCCGGATCATTATTACCCGCTGGGCAACGGGTCCAAGCCGCGGGGGCGGAATCATCAGGTGCGACCGTTTGCCGCGGGAAGTCTCGGAGCCTGGCAGGCGCGGCTGGAGATCACGCCGTATGGCCACGGCCGGGTCACGTTCGAGG
>CAYJUC010000230.1:0-6627 GCA_964372605.1 uncultured bacterium
GTTGGCGCCGGGTTCGATCTCGTCCCAGGCCGTGAATTCCGCCTCGCAGTGGCTCCGCCCGTTCCTGGAAGGGACGAAGATCATCCCGGTTGGGCAGATGGTGGCCATGTACTGGGCGTCGTGGCCGGCGCCCGACAGGATTCGCCGGTGGCGGGAGCCGAGCGCCTTCGCCGCGCGCTCCACGGCGCCCACCACCTCGGGATGGAATGGCGTGGGTGGCACCCGCCAGTAATGCGTCAGCTCGTAGCTCACCCCCTCGCTCGCCGCGGCGTCTCTCACCGCCCGATCGAGCAGGGCAAGGGCGCGGGTCAACTGCTCGTCCGTCGGATCCCGCATATCCACGCTCATCGCGACGCTGCCGGGGATCGCATTGGGAATGTTGGGGGAGACTTCCAGCCGGCCCACGGTGGCCACCATCGCCGGGCTCACCTGGCCCGGGATGGCGCGTACGGCACGGACCACGTCTGCCGCAGCCACCAGCGCGTCGCGCCGGCCCCGCATCGGGGTGGGGCCGGCGTGGTCCTGGATCCCGGAGAAGGTCAGGCGTGACCAGGAGATTCCCACGATTCCCTCCACCACGCCCACAGCGCACCCTTCGTCCTCGAGGAGCGGCCCCTGCTCGATGTGGAGCTCCAGGTAGGCGCGGATCGGCCGAGGGACACACGGTTCGGGTCCCAGGTAGCCGATCCGCTCCAGCTCGTCCATCAGGCGGATCCCGTCCCTGTCCCTGGCGTTGTAGGCGTCCTCGAGGGCGATCTTTTCCGCCAGCACGCCGCTGGCGATCATGGCGGGCTGAAAGCGGGCGCCTTCCTCGTTGGTGAAGATCGAGAGCGTGACCGGGTGGCGGGTGCGGGCGCCGGCGTCGTTGAGGCTCCGGATCACCTCGAGGGCGCAGAGGACGCCGAGCTGTCCGTCGTACTTCCCGCCTGTCGGGACCGAATCCAGGTGAGAGCCGATCAGCACCGGTGGCAGAGTCTCAATCCCACCCCGCTCGCCGAAGATGTTCCCCATCCGGTCCACGCTGACCCGGAGCCCGGCCTCCTTCATCCAGGCCACCATCCGGTCCCGAGCCCGCTTGTCCGCCTCGGTGAGGGCCAGGCGGGTCAGCCCTCCGTTGGGCGTTTCCCCGATCTTCCCGAGCTCGTCGAAGGCGGCCTCGAGCCGATTTAGGTTAATCCGCATCACCCTGCTCGAGATGGCTGGCGATGGCCGCCCGCACGGCCGTGCCGAATCGGGAGCGGAAGCCCCGGTCTTCCTGAAGGACCTTCCGCAGCTCCTGGGAGACCTCCAGCTGGATCCCTCCACCTGCTACCCGGTTGATGAAATTCTGTGGGCTCTGAGCCGAACGGCTGGGCGGTGCGTCGTAGACGTCGAACCGTTCAAGAGAGAGCTCCCGGCTGACCAGCTTCACGAGCCGCGCGTTCAGCCCGCCGACTTCGATCAGGAGACCCGGCTCGGCCATTCCGTGCACGCTCACCCCTACCGTGGAGCGGGCGAGCAGCAGCTCCAGCTCCGGATGGCTGAAGCGTGTTGAGGTGACGTGGAGCGCCCCATTGCCCCGGGGTTTGAGCCCTTCAAAGGCGAACAGATTCCAGCTCTCTCCCGCGATGGTTTCCGCCAGCTGGGAGGTTCCCGGCTCGATGCGCCCGCCGTGAGGGGCCACGACGGTCACGCGGCTCCGGCGGTCCCTGACCACGACGCGGTAATCCGTCGCCGGCTCGCGGCGCACCAGATCTTCGAGCGATGTATAGATGTCCGGCATGGAGCGATCCGATCCGGCTATCCTGTGTGTTTAGCATCGAGGTCCTGACCCTGTCAAGGTCGGCGTGCTACAATCAATCCCCATGACCCACGATCATGAGCGTCCGTTGCGGCAGCTTGCGCCGGACACGATCTGCTTCTGTCCCCTCTGCGGCGCGGCCCTCATCCGTCAACCGATTCCGCCAGACCGGAAGGAGGAGGCGGTCTGCCCGACCTGCGACTTCGTCTTCTACCTGAACCCCAAGCTGGTGGCCGGAGCGATTCCGGCGGAGGATGGGAGAATTCTCCTGGTTCGCCGCGCCATCGAGCCGTCGCGGGGGAAGTGGACATTCCCGGGCGGGTTCGTGGACTGGGGGGAGAGCGTCAGCGAGGCCGCGGTGCGAGAGACGCGGGAGGAAACCGGGCTCGCGGTGGATCTCGGCGCCCTCGTGGGTGTCTACTCCTACCCCAGCTCGCCTGTCGCGATCGTGGTCTACCGGGCGCGACCGAGCGGCGGGACGCTCAGGGGGAACCACGAGGTTCGGGAGCTGGCCTGGGTGCGGCCCGAAGAGATCCCGTGGGAGGAGCTGGCGTTCCCGTCGACGCGCGAGGCGCTGCGTGACTGGCTCCTCCACCGTTAGGGCGTGGTCACGATGAGGACGGCCAGAGGAGGAGGTACGCGCCGATCAGGACCAAGAGCCCCTCGATGGCCAGGAGGAAGGTTCGCTCGCTCATCCGATCCACGATCCGGCGGCCGGCGTAGGAGCCCGCGAACATGACGGCGCCGAGCGTGAGCCCCACCGTCACGGTGTCCCCCGTCAGGAGCGCGTAGCGCTGGAAGACGATGGCGCGGGTCAGGTGCATGCCGAGGGCGCAGAGCGATTCCGTGGCGAGGTAACTCCCTCTTCTGAGCCCGTAGCCCAGGAAGAACGGCGTGATGAGCGGGCCGACGGTGGCCACCAGCGCTGAGAGGAATCCGAAGAAACCTCCGACAATCGGGAAGTGGGCGAGTCGGATCCGGACGTCCTGAGTCAGAAGCCAGCGGCGGAGCGGCACCGAGGCGAGGAGGAATCCCCCGATGATCCGGCTGAGCGCCTCCGCCCTGGATCCGGCATAGGTGATGGCCCCGAGCGCCACCGCGGGCGTCGCGCCGGACAGAAAGGCGCCAACAACGCTCCAGTGTATCTCCCGACGGCTCCACCAGAGCCGGGAGAGGTTGCCGAGGGCCATCGCGACGGTCAGGGTGGGGATGGTGGCTTTCGTCCCCACTGCCCAGACCAAGGTCGGCAGCAGGACCAGGCCGGCGCCAAAGCCCGCGACACCGCCCACGGTGGATCCGATGAGGGCGGCGCTCAGGAGTCCGGCCCACGCGAGCGCGCCAGGCATGTCAGGGAGCGGTTCTCCGCCCGGCCATGGTCACGAGGACCTTCATGGCGCGATCCGTGGACGATGTCAAGAGCTTTAGCTCCGCGGCTCGCCCCCTTGCCATCGCGTCACTGGGCGCCCTCGTCGTCTCGCTAGACTCTGCCGTCAACATCGCCTTCCCCGCCATCTCCCGCGAGTTTGGCATCGGGCCCGTCGCGATCAAGTGGGTGGTCATCAGCTACGTTCTGACCTCTGCGTGTGGCTCCCTGGCGAGCGGCTGGCTCGGAGATCGAGCCGGCCACCGGAGGGTCTTCCTGGCCGGGCTTTGGCTGAGCGCGCTTGCCTTCGCGCTCGTCGGCCCGGTGCGAACCTATGGCCTCTTTCTCCTCGTTCGCGTGGTCCAGGGCGTGGCTTCGGGGCTCGTGTATGGGAGCGCGCCGGCGCTTATCACCCTTTCCGCCCCCGCGTCGGCCCGGGGGCGGGGGCTCGGCCTCCTGAACCTGGGCATGGCGCTCGGCTTCGCCGTCGGCCCGGCAGTCGGCGGAGTCCTGGTGGAAGAGTTTGGCTGGCGGTGGGTCTACCTTTTCCGCGTCCCCCTCGCTTTTCTTCTCGCGGTCGGCGCGGCGGTATGGCTTCGCCCCGCGAGGGGGAGTGAGAGTTCCTTCCAGGAGCCGGTGTGGCGGGCGCTCACGCCTCAAGTGCTCTTGGCCACCTTCCTGGCGCTTCTCTCCAACCTCGCCGTGTTCGCCGTCTGGCTTCTGGTGCCTTACTACCTTGTTGATGTCCTCCACGAGCCGCCCGGTCTTGGGGGCCTTATCTTCTTGCTCACTCCGTTCGGGACAGCGGTGGCCGCGCCATTGTCCGGGTGGGGGGCGGACCGTCTTGGAACTCGGGGGCTGGTGGTGACCGGGCTTGCGTTGGAGAGCGCCGGGCTCTTCCTGGTGAGCCGGTTTGACGCCGCCAGTCACATTGGGGGAGTGGCGTTAGCGCTTTCGCTGGTGGGGCTGGGCCAGGGGATCTTTGCGGTGCCGAACATGAACCTGGTCATGCGCTCGCTTCCGAGGCCCCGGCAGGGGCTGGCGGGCGGAATGATGTTGACAATGCGGACTGTCGGGGTGCTTCTGGGGGTGACCGTCGCAAGCCTCGTGTTCGACTGGCGCCAGCGCGCGACGGCGAGCTTCATGACCGCGTTCCACGACACCTTACTGGTTTCCACCGCGGTCTGCCTCGCGGCCCTGCTGATGTCTTTCATCCAGACCCGGCGGCGGCGTTGACGCCGATAACATCACTGGAGCGGAACGAGCCCATGGACTGTTCCCCGTGAACCGTTATCGCGTGGTGATCATTCCCGGCGACGGGATCGGACCCGAGATCACCGAAGCTGCGGTGAGCGTCCTGAGGGCGGTGGAAAAGGCCAACGGTGGCTTCGCCGTTGATCTGGATTGGCGATCGGCAGGGGCAGGGGAGTACTCGCGGACCGGGCAGTCGATTTCGGCGGAAACGCTGGAGGCCTGTCGCGCCGCCCACGGGATTTTGAAGGGGCCGGTAGGGGACCCGTCGGTGCGGGCCCCGGACGGGACCGAGGCCGGTGTGCTGGGCGGAGTGCTCAGGATCGGTCTGGACCTCTACGCCAATATCCGGCCGGTGAAGCTCTACCCCGGAGTCCGGTCTGCCCTGGCCGCTCACGAACCCGGCGCCATCGATTACGTCATCGTCAGGGAGAACACCGAGGGGCTCTACGCCTCCAGGGGACGCGGCTTTGTCACCCCGGACACGGCGGTGGATTTCATGATCATGAGCCGGCGCGGCGTGGAGCGGGTGGTCAGAAAAGCCTTCGAGCTGGCGCGCCGGAGGCGGGGTGCACCGAAGGATTGGATCCGCCGAGTGACCTGTGTTGACAAAGCCAATGTTCTTAGAGGCTTTGCTTACTTCCGGGAGATCTTCCTTGAAGTGGCCGGGCGGCACACAGATGTCCAGGCCGAGTGCCGCTATGCCGACGCGGCAGCGGCGCGTCTGGTCCAGGATCCCGGGCACTTCGATGTTCTCGTGATGGAAAACTTCCTGGGCGATATCCTGTCGGACCTCGGCGGCGGAACTGTCGGGGGGCTCGGGATGTGCCCCTCGGGGAATATCGGCGACGGGAGGGCCTACTTCGAGCCGATCCACGGCTCGGCACCCGACATCGCCGGCCAGAACCGGGCCAACCCCATTGCCATGATCCTCTCAGCGGCCATGCTGCTAGAGTGGCTGGGTGAGGCCGAAGCCGCCCGCACCATTCACGACGCTGTCGGCGCAGCGCTCCTCGGGGGCACGATTACCGTGCGTCCCGACGGAACGGTCATGGAAGGCACCATCGTCGCGGGACACTCGGTCGCGCAACGCGTTCGCTGACATCCCGCGATGCCGTACATCGGGAGTGGCAGGATGGGTGTCCGGGGTTCACGATCGGGTCGGCTGATCATCGTGGCCCTGACCGCGCTGGTGACGGCCGGCTGTGCTGCCGGAGCGGGGTGGCCCGGGGCGGCATCGCGCGAGGTGGCCGAGGGACCGGTCAGGCTGGACGTCATCTGGGTCCCCACCGACCTGGCCGTCGTGACCGAGATGCTCGCACTCGCCGGCGTCACACGAGACGACGTCGTGTACGACCTGGGCTGCGGGGACGGACGGATCGTCATCGCCGCCGCCAAGGAGTTCGGTGCGCGGGGGGTCGGCGTCGACCTCGATCCGCGGCGAATCCGTGAGGCTCAGCGCTACGCCGTCAGGGCCGGCGTCGCCGACCGGGTGACCTTCCGCGTGCAGGACCTGTTCGACACCGATCTCCGGGAAGCGACGGTGGTGACACTCTTCCTCTCGCCGGAGATCAACCTGCGACTCCAGCCCAAGCTCTTGCGCGACCTCCGCCCGGGGAGTCGCGTCGTCTCACACCGCTACGGCATCGGCGATTGGAAGCCGGAGAAGACGATTACGGTCACGGTGCTCGAGGGATTGAACTGGGTATTCCTCTGGCGCATCCCTGGCCCAACGCCCGCCCGGTGAAGCGCTTACCCTTCTTCTGATCCTCGTTGTTTTTGAACTGCTTTACGATTTCGTGTAAAGTAAAGCGCGTATCAACGGATCGTCTCAATGGGAGGAGAGAGTGACACGTCTCACATTGTCTTCAAAGAACCAAATCGTGCTCCCCAAAGAGGCTCGGCAGGCGATGGGAGTCAGGGGTGGGGACCAGCTACTGGTCGTGGTGAAAGGGAGCGTGACCCTCCTGATGCCCAAGCCCAAAAAATATGCCAAGGCCCTTTCCGGGAGCGGTAAAGGACTCTACCCGAAAAGATACCTTAAGACGGAGCGCGGGTCGTGGTAGGTGCTGCCGCCCTGCGGGGCTTTCTCAAGAAGCACAGAACGATCGGCCTAGATTCCAGCATCCTGATTTACCTTATCGAGGCCCACCCCGTTTATGGGCTACTCGCGCACAATATCCCCACCTCACCTGGGTCCCGCTTTCCCTGGAAATAGCCGACCTTGGGGCCC
>CAYJUC010000231.1:0-6614 GCA_964372605.1 uncultured bacterium
TCACCTCATCCATGAACTGGGAGATGTCTTTGAACTGCCGGTAGACCGAGGCGAAGCGGACGTAGGCCACTTGGTCCAGTCTCTGAAGGCGCTCCATGACGATGCCCCCGAGATCGAGGCTCGAGATCTCTTTCTCAGCGCGCTCGTGGAGCTTGGTCTCGATCTCTCCCACGACGTCGTCCACGGCCTGAACGCCCACCGAGCGCTTCTCGCACGCCTTGAGGATGGAGGAGCGGAGCTTCTGACGGTCGAAGGGTTCCCGCCGCCCGTCCCGCTTCACCACCATCGGGAGCACGTCCTCGATGTACTCGTAGGTGGTGTAGCGGCGGTGGCACTTGAGGCACTCGCGGCGGCGGCGGATGAACTCGCCATCTCCTCCCACTCGGGAGTCCACCACGCGGTCTTCAGAGTGCCCGCAGAAGGGACACTTCATGGCTGGGGATTGAGCCGATCCGGGTAGAGCGGAAACCTCGACGTCAGCTCCTGAACCTCTCCGCGCACCGCAGATTCCACCGAGGCGTTGCCGAGATTCGTGAGGACGCGGTCGATGAAGGTCGCGATCTGGGCCATCTCAGGCTCCTTCATCCCCC
This sequence comes from uncultured bacterium, assembly GCA_964372605.1. Classification (GTDB taxonomy): domain Bacteria; phylum Methylomirabilota; class Methylomirabilia; order Rokubacteriales; family CSP1-6; genus CAYJUC01. Next base: position 591 of record CAYJUC010000231.1, read on the forward strand.
GCGTGGTCACCGCCGGAGTCCCGATCCTGATCCCGCTCGTGACCATGGGACTCCGGGTCTCGAACGGGATCGTGTTCTTGTTCACCGTGATCCACGCGCGGTCGAGCCCCTCCTGGGCGTCCTTGCCGGTGATCCCGTGGGTGGTGAGGTCCACCAGCATCAGATGGGTGTCGGTCCCGCCCGAGACCAGGCGGTAGCCCCGGGCCATCAGCGCGTCGGCGAGGGCCCTGGCGTTGGCGACGATCTGGCGCTGGTAGGCGCGCCATTCCGGGGTGAGGGCTTCTTTGAAGGCCACGGCTTTGGCGGCGATGATGTGCATGAGGGGCCCACCCTGCGTCCCCGGCATGACGACTTTGTCCAGGGCCTGGGCGTGGGCCTGCCGGCACATGACCATCCCCCCGCGGGGTCCGCGAAGGGTTTTGTGGGTGGTGGTGGTCACGAAGTCGGCGTACGGAATCGGAGACGGGTGGAGGCCCGCCGCGACGAGCCCTGCGGGGTGAGCAATGTCCGCCATGAGGGCGGCCCCCACTTCGTCGGCGATCTCCCGGAACAGCTTGAAGTCGATGGCGCGCGGGAACGCGGAACCGCCGGAGACGATAACCTTCGGGCGGTGCTGCTTGCCCAAATCCCGCACCTGGTCGAAATCAATCAGCTCGGTGTCCCGCCTGACCCCGTAGGGCACCACGTTGTAGAGCTTGCCGGAGAAATTCACCGGGCTCCCCATGGTGAGGTGGCCGCCGTGGGCCAGGTTTGGCCCGAGGATCGTGTCGCCGGGCTGGAGCAGCGTGAAATATACCGCCATGTTGGCCTGGGAGCCGGAGTGGGGCTGGACGTTGGCGTGCTCTGCGCCGAACAGCTCCTTGGCGCGCTGGATGGCCAGCTCCTCGGCGATATCCACCACTTCGCAGCCGCCGTAGTAGCGACGGCCGGGGTACCCCTCGGCGTACTTGTTGGTCATCACCGAGCCCATGGCCTCGAGCACCGCCTCCGAAACGAAGTTCTCCGAAGCGATCAGCTCCAGATTCCGGGCCTGGCGCTCCGCCTCCGCCCGGAGAGCCTTGGCGATTTCGGGGTCCACTTGCTCGAGCCGACCTCTCATGGCTCCCGTTGCTCTCGGAGGTGCCGCTCCTCGGCTTCCGTGATCTTCGCGATTCGCCGGCTGTGACGCCCGCCCTGAAAGGGGGTGGCGAGCCAGATGCCCAGGATCTCGATGGCCATCTCGCGCCCCATGAGACGGCCACCCAGGGTGAGCACATTAGAGTCGTTGTGCTCCCTGGAGAGACGGGCGGTGAACAGGTCGGGGCAGAACGCGGCTCGCACGCCGGGAATCTTGTTGGCGGCCATCGCCATGCCGATCCCCGTACCGCAAATCAGAACACCCCGCTCGGCCTTCCCGTTGGCAACCGAGTCTGCCACCTGGATGGCGTAGTCGGGGTAATCGACTGGATCGGGGGAATGAGTGCCGAAGTCCAGAACCTGATGGCCGGCCTGGATGAGCCAAGCCTTGAGCCGCTCCTTCAGCTCCCAGCCGGCGTGGTCACATCCCAGAGCCACGGTCATAGCGGTTTCGACGATACCTCGCCCGGCCGGGAACTGTCAAGGATAAACCGCAGATACGGGGGTGGGTTGAAAGCTGGCCCCCTAGATATGGGGGCTGACGAGTTCAGGGATGGGGCTCGGGAAGATGCTCCACCGGCTCCGGAAAGGCAGTGGTCACGCTCTCGGCTCCCTCCACGCCCAGAGCCACGAGCCGGTCCAGGGGGAGCCGGGCCTCGAGCTTCTGGATCTCTTCCCGGGAGATTCGGGTCGCGGGGTGTTCGGGAACGAACAGTGTGCAGCAATCCTGGTCCGGCTCCACCGAGGTCTCGTATGTCCCGAGCCGGCGCGCCTCCTGGGTGATCTCCAGCTTGTCCATGCCGACGAGCGGGCGAAGGATGGGCAACGAGGCTACCTCGTTGATCCGGGTCATGTTCTCGAGAGTCTGCGAGGCGACCTGTCCCAGGCTCTCCCCGGTGACCAGGGCCTGAGCCCCGGCCGATCGCCCGATGGTCTCGGCGATTCGTACCATGAGCCGCCGGTAGACGACCACCCGCGCCGGCGGCGGGACCGAGAGGATCACCTCGCGCTGGATCTCCCCGAAGGGCACCAGCCAGAGGCGGGAGAGATACTGCCACTGGGTCAGGTGGCTCACCAGCGTTCTGGCTTTGTCGATGGAGGTCGCCGGGAGGTAGGGGACGCTGTGGAAGTGAACGAAGAGGACGCGGCAGCCACGCTTCATCATCCGCCACGCAGCCACCGGAGAATCGATACCGCCCGACAGGAGCGCCGCCACCGTGCCGCTCACCCCTACCGGGAGGCCACCGGGACCCGGCTCGAGATCGGCGTAGACGAAGGCCTCACCGGGCAGCACCTCCACGTGGATGTTCAGGCCTGGTCGCTCCAGATCCACCCTCGCGCGCGCCCGCTCAAGGACGAAGGTCCCCAGCTCCCGGTTGATCTCGGGGGACGTCAACGGATAGGTCTTGAACGCCCGCCGCGCCGTGATCCTGAACGACTCGAACTGGCTACGCTCGATGAGACGGGCCACACAGGCCTTGATGGCGTTCATGTGGGAGGGAACCCGGTGGGCCAGCGCCAGATTCGCCACCCCGCAGACCCGGCGCACCCGGTCGCGCACCGCCTCGGGGTCCGGGTGGCCTTCCAGGTCCAGCATGATCCGGCCCGGCAACCGGACTACCCGCACATGCCCGAGATCGGCGGTAGCCCGTCCCAGGTTCCGGGCCAGGAGGCGCAGGAAGAGCGGGCGGTTCCCCCGCTTGAGGCTGATCTCGTGGTAGTGGACCAGGAGGCAGGCCCTCTGCGCGTCCCCGCTCGCGGTCCGCCCATCGCGCTCTGAAATTTCCCGCTTTTCCTCGCCCATTTTTCCGAGTCGCGGGCTACCCCGCGTCCTCCACGGGACCGATGTCGAGGGCGTCGGAGAGCGTCTTCAGGAGGAGAAACAGGGTGGCTCGCACCTCGACATCATACTCCTCGCTCTCCGGGTCGCCACCGTAGAAGACGGTGAGCAGATACTGGATCAGGTTCGGCTGGGGAAACTCCTCGCCGGCCTCAACGCTTCTGAGAAAGATTCGAGGATCGGCCCCCTCCCATCGCTCCATCCACTCGGTGGTCGCCGCGTAGGCGTCGGCGATCCGCTGGCGGGCCACGGTCGGAAACGGGGCGCCGAGGCTTGTCTCCAGGATCTTGAAGAGGAGGAACGTGAGCCCGAGCGCCGCCTTCCTGGCGCGATCGTCGAATTCTTTGATGGCGCTCTGACAGAGCTCCGCGACGTGCGGCTGACGCTCCAGGAAGCGCCTGGCTTCGTCTTCCGCTTTCTCCGGAGGGTAGCGAATCATCTCCTGCCAGACATCGTCGACCAGCTTCTGGCTGATGGCGTTCATCACTCTCCGCCGTGGGACGAATTTCGCTTGCGGGACGCGGCGCTTCTCGGGTATGGTCGGGTACGGCGAAGAAATTCTAGCATCTATCGGCCTGACCTCCAAGGCGCCAGGCCTACTCCGAAAGGGTTGGAGCGATGAGTCTCGAGCAGATCTGGTTTGCGGTGGGATTTCTCGGGCAGGCGCTTTTTTTCATGCGTTTCCTCGTCCAGTGGATCGCCTCCGAGCGGCGGAAGGAAAGCGTGATCCCTATCTACTTCTGGTACTTCTCCATCGGGGGTGGGCTCACCCTCTTGACCTACTCTATCCATCGCCAGGACCCGGTGTTCATCCTGGGTCAGGCCGCGGGTCTCTTCGTCTACTCTCGCAACCTCTACCTGATTCACCGGAAACGCCAGCCGGCGACAGCGTGACATGAATCGCGCCAGGGAGGGCAGTGTGGAATCGACCGTTCGGTGGAGTTTGGGGCTGAACCGCGCCATCCTCATGATCCCGGGGCCGACGGAGCTGCCGTGGCCGGTCATCCAGGCCATGAACCAGCCACCCATGATCCAGTACGACCAGCAGTTCGATCTGAACATTCTCGAGCCGACTACCCAGGCGCTCCGCGAGATCTTCCAGACGAAAGACGGCGAGGTCATCCTCCTGCCGGGGTCCGGCCGGACAGGCTTGGAGGCTGGAGCAATCTCTGTGATCGAGCCCGGTGAGAGAGTCCTGACCATCGTTGCAGGGGTCTTCGGGCTTCTCATGCGGGAGATCATGACGCGGATCGGCGCTCAGGTCACCGAGTTCTCCGTCGAGTGGGGACGGCCGCTGGACCTGGCGGCGCTGGAGAAGAAGGTCGAGGAGATCAAGCCCAAGGCCATCACCATGGTCCACAACGAGACCTCCACCGGCGCGACGTATCCGGCCGAGCCGGTGGGCGCCATCGCCCTCCGCCACGGCGCCCTGTTCCTCCTGGACACCGTTTCCTCCCTCGCCGGCATCAACATCTCGACCGACGCCTGGGGCGTGGACCTGAACATGACGGGCTCTCAGAAATGCCTGACGGCCCCCATCGGCATGGCCGTGGTCTCGGTGAGCCCCCGGGCGTGGCAGGCCATGGAACGTCGGGGCCGGAAACCGGGAAGCCTTGTCTACGACCTCCTGCGCTGGAGGGAACTGTGGATACCGACCTCACGCGGAGGGGGCGTCCCCGACGGGTCCCCCCGCCGCCAGCCCATCTCGATCCCGACGCATCTCACCCTCGCGATGCAGGCGGCGACGCGGCTCATCCTGGAGGAGGGGCTCCCCCACCGGTTCCAGCGACACGCGGTGGCGGCGCGGGCGTTCAGGGCCGGGTTGGACGCCATGCGGCTCGAAATCTTCCCCGACCCTTCCATCGCCTCCAACACGGTCACCTGCTTCAGACTGCCCAACGGCATCGAGGCCGGCGCCGTGGTCAGAGAGATGCGGGACCGTTACGGCATCCTGATCGGCACCGGGCTAGAGCGTTTCCGCGCCACGACGCTCCGCATCGGGACCATGGGGCTTACCGCCAGCCCCCTCTATGTGCTCCCCACCCTGTCGGCGCTCGAGCTTGCGCTCCGGGATCTGGGCCACAAAACCGAGTCCGGAGCAGGGGTGGCCGCCGCCCAGTCGACGTTCGCCAACTTGGCGTGACCCTGATCGTCGTCCCCGACGACTTCCCGCCGGTTTTCCACGGGACACCGGCCCATGAGCGGTTGAGCGCCCTCGGTGAGGTCATCGTCTTCTCCGAACCCGGCGCCCATCAGGAAGCCGAGCTTGTCCGTCGTATCGGAGACGCCGAGATCGTCATCAACATCCGGGCCTCCGCGAAGTTCACCCCCGCCATCTTCAGCGCCTGCCCCCGCCTCAAACTGATCTCCGTCTGGGGGACCGGCGTGGACAACATCGATCTCCCCGCGGCGAGCCGTCACGGCGTCACGGTCTGCAATACCGCGGGGGTCAACGCCAACGCGGTAGCCGAGCACACCCTGGCCCTCATGCTGGCCGTGGCCCGGCGGATCCCGCAAAACGACCGGGAGATGCGGGCCGGCGGGTGGCCGCGAGAGTCCACCATCCACTCGCTTCACGGAAAACGCCTCGGGCTGTTCGGTCTCGGCGCCATCGGGAGCCGGATGGCCGAGCTGGGTCGGGCCATCGGGATGGAGATTTTAGGCTGGAGCTTCAGGGGAGACGCCGGGCGGATCAGAGCCCTCGGAGGACAACCGGTTGGAAAGGAGGAACTTCTCAAAGACGCCGACGCGGTGAGCCTGCATCTGCGTCTGACCGCCGAGACCACCGGTTTCCTGGGCCGGCGAGAGCTCCGGCTGATGCAGCCCGGCGCCATCCTCGTGAACACCGCCCGGGCGGCCCTGGTAGACCGCGAACCGCTGCTCGAGGCCCTCGTCGAGAAGCGCCTCGGCGGAGCGGGGCTCGACGTCTTCCACGAGGAGCCCATCGCTCCTGATGACCCGCTCCTCTCCCTCCCCAACGTAGTGCTCTCCCCCCACAACGCCGGGCAGACACCGGAAGTGATCAGGGACGGCCTGCTGATGGCGGTCGAGAATATCGAGAGCTACCT
>CAYJUC010000232.1:0-2650 GCA_964372605.1 uncultured bacterium
GACTCCGGGCTTGTCCGGCTCCCGACCACCGTGATCAAGGAGGGCGACGAGCTGGTCGTCATCAACCAGGGAGTTTCTCCCGAGAACTGGCGGGGGCCCCAGCACGCGACCTGGCATCTGATGAAGGCTTCGCTCGGGGTCTACCTCTTCACCTACTTCTTCCGCGGGCTCCCGCCCAACATCGCTCTGTTCGACCCTATTACGGTGCTGGTCGAAGGACCCTCCGTGGCCAACGCCACCGAGGAGGTGGCCCACGGGGAGGGCACCACGCTCTCGGCCATGAACGTCCAGAACCTGCACGTCATCGGCTCCAAGATGCTCTTCGACAGCCCTCACCGCCTCGGGGTCTGCGCCCCCTTCTCCCGCCAGGTGATGATCAACACTCACGCGGGGATCAACAGCTACGGCTACCGGGTGGCGAATTTCACCGGCCTCCAGAACGCCGCCGGGCAGGGCGCGCGCTTCGACCTGGACGGCGAGCACGGCTCGGGCTTCTTCTGGGCCTCCGTCACCGACGCCGGCGAGGCCGAAGAGACCGACATGCGCCTGCCGCTCGTCACCCTGGCGCGGAGAGTGGACAAAGACTTTCACGGCTTCGGGCGGTACCGGGGCGGCGCGCCCTGGGTGGAGATCAGCGCGGCGCCGCCGGCCGGGTGCCTCCTGACCTCGCGCGGCACGTGCGACCGGGTCAGCCACAGCCCGGGGCTGTTCGGCGGCTACGCGGGTCCCCCGGCGCCGCGCTTCATCATCCGGAACGCCAACGCGCTCGAGCTCTTGGCGAACAATGACCCGCGCCTCAAGCTCTCCCAGTACGAGCTGGCCAAGGAACAGCCGATCCCCGGCGAGTACATCATCGAAGCCTCTTCCCAGCACACGCAAGCGTTCAAGGCCGGGGATATCTTCGTGTACAGCGTGGGCGGGGGGGGCGGCTACGGCGACGTGCTCGAGCGCGAGCCTGCCCTGGTCATGGACGACCTCCGGACCAACGTGATCTCTCACGAGGTCGCCCGCTCTGTCTATCGCGTCGTCTACGACGCGGCCACGCTCCTGCCCGACCTCCTCGCCACCGCCCGAGAGCGGGAGCGGGCGCGCGAGGAGCGCAGAGCGCGCGGCAAGCCGTTCGCCGAGTTCATCCAGGGGTGGCTGCCCCAGCGTCCCGCCGATGACAAGCTCAAGTACTACGGCCACTGGCCCGAGCCCCGCCTCCCCGCCTACGCGAAACCGTTCTGGGGCCTCTACGAGTGATCGATCTCCGAGCCCTGGTGGAGCGCCGGCAGGGCTTTCTCTTCTTGCCTCTGGTCTACCGCCTCGCAGGACGGCTGGAGCAGATGGCGTGGGAGGAGTTGGCGGAAGACCCAACCTCTTCCACCTACGCCCTCCGCGCGGCGCAGAAACTCTTCCATCTGAGAGCGGTAGTGACTCACTTCCGCGTCGGCGTCGAAGCCGAGGCGTGCGGAGCCGACTTGGGGCGCGACGCCGACGGGGAGTGGAAAGAGCCGCGCCGGCTAGCCGAGCCGGGCGCGTTGGACGCGCGCATCCTTGAGCGGACACCACTGGCGCCTGCGCTGGAGGTCGCGCGCCGCCTGAGCGAAGATCTGCGCGGAGCCGCCGCCACGGTCGGCGTGCTGACGGGACCCCGCACGCTCGCCGGCCTGTTCACCGCTCAACCGGCGGGCCTCGGCCAGCTCTACGCGAGCCTCGCGCGAGCCTACGCCGAGCGCGGCGTTCGGCTGCTGCTGGTTGTCGAGCACCCTCGCGCCGGGACGACCGGCCTCCCGGAACACCTCTCGCTGACCCCCTTGTTCAACGTGGCGCGTTATTTCCGCATCCCTTCCGTTCTCCTGGACAACCTGGCCGCGGGACCCGCGGCCGGCTTCGACCTGACGCTGGGCGGGGCCGGCGATCGGCTGCTTCCGCTCGCGGCGCTCGAGGAACCGGCCGAGCGCGCCCGCCTCTGGCGCCTGGAAAACGTGCCGATCCTCGCCACCGAGTGGCAGGTGCCGCCTCACCTGCCGGCCGAGCAGCTCGCCGCCTGGACGGACGCTTTGACCCGTCCCCAGGATCGCGCGCAGTGACGTCGCTCGCGAGGTAGCCCGTGCCAAAAGTGAAGAAGAACTCGACGGGCGCCAAGGACACCGCCGCCAACCTCGGCCCCGAGGCCAAGCTCTGGGCCGCGGCCGACCCGCTGCGCAACAACATGGACGCGGCCGAGTACAACGTGAGCGACTGGCGCGGCGAGCTGCTCAGGGACGACAAGCGCTGGAAGTACGGCGTGCCGCCCGCGCGGGCAACGCCAACTTCGCCTGGGTGCAGCACATGGTGTATCACCTCGCACCGACCGGGCTCTCGGGTTTCGCGCTCGCCAACGGCTCGATGTCCTCCAACCAGTCCGGCGAGGGCCAGATCCGAAAGAGCCTCGTCGAGGCCGACCTGGTGGACTGCATGCTGGCGCTGCCGGGCCAGCTCTTCTATTCCACGCAGATCCCGGCCTGCCTCTGGTTCCTCGCGCGCGACAAGAAAAGACTCCCTCTCCCGCTTGCGACGCTTGCGGGAGAGGGCCAGGGTGAGGGCCGCGACCGCCGCGGAGAGGTACTCTTCATCGATGAGCGCAAGCTCGGGCGCATGGTGGACCGCACCCACCGCGAGCTGA
>CAYJUC010000232.1:2660-6590 GCA_964372605.1 uncultured bacterium
TCACCTCACGCCCGCCCAGCCCGGGGGGGGGGGGGCGCCCCCCCCCCCCCCACCCCCCCCCCCCCCCCCGGGGGGGGGGCGGGGGGGGCGGGCCCCCCCCCCGCGACCGCCGGGGGGAGGTGCTCTTCATCGACACCCGCAAGCTCGGGCGCATGGCGGACCGGACCCACCGCGAGCTCACCGACGAGGAGATCACCCGCATCGCCAATACCTACCACGCCTGGCGCGGTGAGAAGGGCGCGGGTAAGTATGAGGACCTGCCCGGCTTCTGCAAGGCGGCGCCGCTGGAGGAGATCCGCAAGCACGGCCACGTGCTCACGCCGGGTCGGCGCCGAGGCCGCCGCGGAAGAGGACGAGCCGTTCGAGGAGAAGATAAAGCGGCTCACGCAGAAGCTTGAGAAACAGTTTGCCGAGTCCGTCAGGCTGGAACAGGCCATCCGCGAGAACCTGGCCAAACTAGGATACGATATCGACGGAGAATCGAAAAGTTGAACCGCCTGATCGAAGAAAAACGCGACGACCTGATCCGGCTGTGCGCCAAGTACCGTGTTCTGCGGCTTGAGCTCTTCGGGTCGGCATTCACGAGCCGTTTCGATCCCCGGACCAGCGATCTGGACTTCCTCGTGGAGTTTCTCCCGCTCCAGCCCGGTAAGTACGCCGACGCGTACTTCGGCCTGCTAGAAGCGTTGCGGGAGCTTTTTCAGCGAAACGTCGACCTGGTCATGACCAGTGCCATCAGGAACCGCTATTTCCTCGAATCGATCAACCGCAGCCGGACGGTGCTCTATGCGGCTTGAATCCAGGAAGCTCCTGGAAGACGTCAGGCAGGCCATCGGACTGATCCTTCAGTTCGCCGCGGGCCAAACCATCCATGGATTATTCAGAGAACGCCCTTCTACGTTCCGGGATCGAGCGCCAGTTCGAGATTATCGGTGAGGCCATCAATCGACTGACTACACTCGATGCTGCCACCGCATCGCGGATCAGCCAGAGGAGGAGAATCATAGACTTCCGCAACATCCTGATCCATAGGCTACGCCCTTGTTGATACCAATGTCGCATGGGATGTGGTCCAGAACGACCTCCCGACGCTTCTGGGTGAGGTCGAGGCTCTACTTACTGAACCGGAGGGGCAGACTTGATCAGCATGGGGGCCAACCCATGAAATGCGTAATTTGCAGAAATGGCGAAACCCGGCCCGGTAAAGCCGCGGTAACGCTCGACCGCGGTGCCACGACGCTCATGATCAAAGGTGTGCGGGCTCGAGGATGCCATTCGAGAGAACTGCGACGCTTGGGTTACACTGGAATGCCGAGCCATGAACGCGCTGATTGAGCTGATTGACACGAAGCGTGGCGAGCTCGCCGAGCTTTGCCGTCGGTACGGTGTTGAGCGCCTCTATCTCTTCGGGTCGGCCGCCACAGACCAGTTCCTCCCGGCGTCGAGCGACCTCGACTTCGTCGTCGAGATGGCGGATCGCCAGCCGACCGCTGCGTATGCGGATCGGTTCCTCGGGTTTGCGGAAGACCTGGAGCGTCTTTTCGAACGGCCTGTCGATCTCATCACGGAACAGTCCATTCGCAACCCCTACTTCCGGCGTGAAATCGAGGCGACTCGTCGGCTCGTCTATGGACAACCGCGCGAAGAAGCTGCTGTGCCATCTTCCCCGAAGGTGGAGGCTTTGTTGCGGGAAGCCGGGGAAAGCGTATGAAACGGGTGCCCGTAAAACGTGAAGAGCAGATAGCCGAGGCGCGCAGGCTCGACGCACCCATTGCAGCAACCTGAGGGAGTTGGGTATGGCGGGTGAGTGGCGGCAGCACGAAGTCAGCCAGTTGATTGGAGACGGCAACTTGGTCATCGGAGACGGGTACCGGGCGAAGAACGACGAGCTGGCTTCAAGTGGTCTGCCCTTTGCCCGCGCTGGAAACATCAAAGAGGGCTTCCGCTTCGATGACGCGGAGCGTCGAAGGCTTGCGGGTCAATAGTGTGAATTGTCTCAATGCTCGTAGAAGTCGAAACCGCCCAGGCAAGGAGATGCAGGCGCACTTTCGGGTCTTTGAGGTAGGGGTTAGTGTGGACCAAGGGCTTCAGGGGAATGTCTCGCTTCAAAGGCATGTCTCGTAATAACATAATGCGGCTGTGAGCGCATCAAGCTTGGCAGAAAATCGGTCGACCTGATGCCGGAAATCAGCCGGTTCTTTGGCATTATCATCACGATGAGCTATAACGATCACGCGCCGCCGCATTTCCATGCGCGATACGGGGGGTGACCAGGCGATCATCGAGATCGAGACATTGCGTGTGCTGGGAGGGCGCCTCAGTCCCCGGGTCATGGGCCTGGTAGTTGAATGGGCCTTGCAGCACCGTGACGAGCTGCTGGAAGACTGGCGACTGGCGCGCGAGAGCGCCCCGCTGAAGCGCATCGCGCCGCTGGAGTAGGAGGGAGAGATGCTGAACGACATCGTCAAGGTCGAGCCGAGAGGTGGATACCGCCTCTGGCTTCAGTTTCAGGACGGGGTCGAAGGGGAGGTGGATCTTGCGCCCGAACTGAGCTTTCAAGGGGTCTTTGCACCACTCCGTGATCCGGCGTATTTCGCCCGGGTACGCGTCAACCCGGAGCTGGGAACGATCTGCTGGCCCAGCGACGCGGATTGGGATCCGCTGGTGCTGTACTCCCTCGTGACCGGGCGGCCAATCGAAACGCTGCTGGCCGGACCGGAGAGCAAGAACTCGTGATCCGCGGCGCCTGACACGCTCGATGCCTCGTGGCTTCGCCGAGTCCGTGGTCGAAGACGCCGCGCTCGCGTGGTTGGAAGGCATCGACTACGCGGTCAAGGCAGGCCCGGCCATCGCCCCGGGTGAGCCCGAGGCCGAGCGGGACCACTACAGCCAGGTGGTGTTGAGCGATCGCCTGCGCCAGGCGCTCGCGCGGCTGAACCCGGCACTGCCGACCGAGGCGCTCGACGACGCCTTCCGCAAGCTCACGCGGCCCGAGGGGGCCGCTTCCGATGCCCGCAACCGAGCGGTGCACCGCTGGCTGGTGGATGGCGTGACGGTGGAGTACCGCCGCGCGGACGGCTCCATCGCCGGCGCTCAGGCCCGGGCGATCGATTTCGATACGCCCGACGGCAACGACTGGCTGGCGGTCAACCAGTTCACCGTCGCCGAGAACAAGCACGTCCGCCGGCCCGACGTGGTGCTGTTCATCAACGGCCTGCCGCTTGCCGTGATCGAGCTCAAGAACGCCGCGGACGAGAACGCCACGATCTGGACGGCTTTCCACCAGCTCCAGACCTACCAGCAGGAGATCCCCTCGCTCTTCGCCTACAACGTCGCGCTGGTCGTATCGGACGGGGTCGAGTCGCTCCGGCGAGATCCAGACCCGGCGGCGCAAGAATGTCGTGCAGGCCCGCTCCTTCGCCGAGATGCTGGAGCAGGCCATCCGCCGGTATCAGAGCCGCGCCATCGAGGCGGCGCAGGTGATCGAGGAGCTGATCGGTCTGGCGAAGGAGATGCGCCAGGCGAACGCCCGGGGCGAGTCGCTCGGCCTCACCGAAGACGAGCTGGCGTTCTACGACGCGCTCGAGACGAACGACAGCGCCGTGAAAGTGCTGGGCGATGAGACGCTCCGCGCGATCGCGCGGGAGCTGGTGGCGACGGTGCGGGCCAACGTGACGATCGACTGGACGGTGCGCGAGAACGTCCGCGCGAATCTGCGCGTGCTCGTCAAGCGCATCCTGCGCAAGCACGGCTATCCGCCCGACAAGCAGGAGAAGGCGACGCAGATTGTGCTGGAGCAGGCGGAGGTGCTGTCGCAGGAGTGGGCGGTCGCGTGAAGGGGGCGCGGGGAGAGGAGAAGAGTTGAGCCACATGGCGTATACGGCCGACATCGACATCGGCGGAACCTTCACCGACGGGTTTTTCACCCGC
>CAYJUC010000233.1:0-6546 GCA_964372605.1 uncultured bacterium
AGCTGCTTCGCCACGTCGTCGGGGTCGCCGATGAGCGCTCGGGTCTCCGCCAGGATCCGCTCGTAGGAGAGGTCGTTCAGGAGCTGCTCCAGCTCGGAGTACCGCTTGTACTGCCCGGACTGGCGGCCGGTCCAGGATTTGGCCGATGCCCTGAAGGTGCGGAGGTACTGCTCCATGTACGATCGGCACCCGTCCCGCGCCTCTCTCGAGCTGTCGGCGACGTAGAGGTGGAGAACCATCATCACCTCGCCCGGCTGACTGTGACCGTGCTCCCGGTACGCCCGGCGGTAGAGGTGGAGCTTCTCGGCCAGCTCGTGGTGTTCGCCGATGTACGGGACCACCATCAGGTTGTAGCCGCGCTCCCCGGCCCAGACGAACGATTCAGGCGTGACCACCACCGCGATCCAGATCGGGGGGTGGGGTGTCTGGGTGGGGCGCGGCAGCGACGTGACGTTCTTGAACTGGTGGAACTTCCCTTCGAAGGTGACGTTTTCCTCGGTCCAGAGCCTGATCAGCGCCTCGATCCCCTCCTCGAAGCGAGCGCGGCTTTCTTCCATGGAGACCCCGAAGGCGTCGAATTCGTAGGGGAGGAAGGCGCGGGCGATTCCCGCGTCGAGCCGGCCCCCGCTGATGGCGTCCAGCATGGTGAGCTGGCCGGCCAGCTTCAGAGGGTGATTGAAAACCGGGAGCACGGCCCCGGTGACGAGCCGCATCCGCTTGGCGCGCTGGCTCGCCGCGGCCAGGAAGAGGCAGGGGTCGGGGCTATAGCCGCCGTAGGGCATGAAGTAATGCTCAACGATCTTCACGCTGTCGTAGCCCAGCTCGTCCGCGTACCCGACCAGGTCCAGCGCCTCCTCGAAATACTGCCTGCCGGACTTCACCTCGGGGTGGGCGTCAGGAAAGTAATCAATCCCGAATTTCATCGCTTCTCGCTCCTTTCTCAGCTTCCCGGTTCGAGCGCGGGCTTCGCCCGCGCAATCTACTCGGGCCTCGCGCTCCGGGTGGCCTGCCTCGCGGCAAGGCCGAACCCGTCACGCTCGAACCCCAGGGGGGAGGTTCGGAAGGGGGGCGACGCCCCCCTCCGAGTTCTAACCCAGGGGCCCCTGGAAGGTCTGATCGGCGTAAGTGTCGGAGAGGGGCTCCACGATTTCCGGCCACTCCTCACGCACTGCCCGGCGCAGGTCCTTGGGCCGGGGTTTCCCGTCCCACCCCACCTGCTCCATGTAGTAGTAGAGCTGGATACAGTGCCCATCCGGATCCAGCGCGTGCGCGGCGTAATCGATCCCGGGATAGAGATCGGGAGGAATCGAGTTGACGAACTTCGCGCCCCTCTCCTTGAGGAACGCGATCGCATTCCGGAGCTGTCCGTAGCTCCCCACCTCCGCTCCGAAGGTCATACAGCTGGTGTGAGCGGAGAGCCCCAGCTCCTGTCTCAACTCCTTGGGGAAGAGCCCCAGGCTGTGATGCTCGGTGCCGTTGCGGAGGAAGAGGCACCGGCGACCCTTGAAGCTCACCTCCTCTGTCTTCACAAACCCCAGCGTTTCGACATAAAACTCCTCGGACCTCGCCACGTCCTTGACGAAGAAACCCACCGGGCCGATCCGCGTGATCTTGAACGGCCGGGGGAGGAGGACCCCGCCTACGTTATAGGTGCTGGGCAACGGCTCCCGGTTTCGATGGCCTGAGAAGATATCGATCCCCTTTTGCATTGCCTCCTCGACTTCCATGGACTCCGACATTTGCGGCAGCTCGGGAACCGTGTCGAAGCGGCGGTAGTACATGGGCAACGGTTTCGACTTGCCGTCCCATCCCACCTGCTCGATGCCGTAGTAGATCTCGATCGTGTGACCGTCCGGATCTCCGACGTAGACGTGCCAGTTGCTTCCCGGCATGTCCCGCCCCATCCGCCGAATCGGCACCCCTCTGTCCTTAAAAAACCGATAGGCCTCCACCACCTCCTCCAACGTGCCGACCTGCCAGGTGATCTGGTTGACGGTGATGTCCGGGGAGTCCTTGTCATCGCCGAAGACGGCGCCGACGGACCTGTGAGCGAGGGCCAGGGCGTGGTGGTCCGTCCCGTAGGTCGTAAAGATGAGCCTGGGGTCCTTTACCTTCGCCAGCGCGTTTTGAAGCTCCGGAACCGGGAGCTTGCTGAGGTCGAGCTGATCGGTGAGCCTGAACCCGAGAAGCTTCGTGTAGAACTCGACTCCTTCCTCCAGGTCGGAGCAGTTAAAGCCAAAGTGCCCCAGCCGCCGGATCTTGAACGGACGCTGAAGGAGCACCCCACCGACGTTATACCCGCCGTTGACCTTGTCCATAAGCCACCTCCGTTCGGATCACCGAAGTTTCGTCACGCTCGTTCTCTATCTGAGCAGCGTCTCCAGCGCCCTCGAACTCGCTGGGTCGGTCTCCGAGATCCCGCCCATCGGGACGTGGCGGAGGCGCTCCCACACGCGATCGACCTCCGCCATGATGGCCTCGTCGGGCTGCTCGAGGTCGATCGGCACGGCGGCAGGCACCCAGCAGGGACGGCCGGTGACCCAGAACAGTTCCGTTCGGTTGCCTTCGGGGTCGAAGAAGTAACAGCCGAGGGCGCTGGCGTGGCTCACTACCTGGTCGACGCGGTAGCCCTCGGCGACCAGCCGGCGGTAAAACGCGCGGAGGTCCTCCAGCGTGGCCACGCGCAGGGAGATCTGGTTGATCAGGTGCGGATCCCTCGTGTCGGGCCGGCCGCGCATCAGCGCGATCTCGTGGTCGACCGCCTCCGGGTCCGCGCTGAGGAACACGATGCCTGCCTGCCAGTTCTGCTTCGTGACCTGCATGCCCAGGAAGTCCCGGTAGAAGGCCACCATTCGCTCCAGGTCGCTGACGTAGATCCCGATGTGCCCGAGTCCTCTCACGTATGGCATCGTTTCTCCTTTCGTAACCGCCGCCTTCAGGCCGTCACCCCGCCGTCGAAGTGCGGGGCCACGTCCCGGACGAAACGGTCCATCATCTTCATCGTCTCCGCGTGGGGGTAGGCGCCGAAGTTGAAGTAAAGGATCACCTCCTCGATCCCCGCCGCCTCCACCTTCTTCAGGGATGCGATGCACTCCTCGGGGGAGCCTGTGATGATGCTCCGCTCCCCCAGGTCCTCCGGCTTCATGCTGAGGAGCCGCTCGACGATCTCCACGAAGTAGGCGATGTGGGGAGGGGCCTTGGACCGGTCCCCAGGCAGCGCGGGCACAACGCCCCGCAGATAAGTGATCAGCCGCTCCTTGGCCTTGAGCGCCTCCGCGCGGCTGTCCACGACGGCCACGAAGTAGGAGCACATGGTCCGGACGTTGGGATGTCCCGCCTCCGCCGCCATCTCTCTGTGGAAGGCGGCCGCGCGCTCCACGCTGCCGAACATCATGGCCGCGGCGAAGGGGGCGAAGATGGCGTTGAAGCCGTTCCGGGCCGCCATCTCCATCGTCGGCTTGCTGAAGCAGGCCACATAGATCGGCGGGTGCGGCTTCTGCACAGGCCGCGGGAGCACGGTCACGGGTTGGTCGAACTGGAAGAACTTCCCCTTGTAGGTGAATGCCTCCTCCGTCCACGCGAGCTTGATGATCTCCATCTCCTCGTCCAGGCGCTCCCGGCTTTCGTCAAAAGGGATCCCGAAGGCGTCGTACTCCCGCTTGTCGTAGCCGCGGCCCGCCGAGAAGACCATCCGCCCGTCGCTCAGGAGGTCCAGCAGGGCAAACTCCTCCGCCGTGCGAATGGGGTGGTTGCACGGCAGGACCACGGTGGCCGGCGCCAGCTTGACGCGGGTGGTCTTGGCCGCCAGGTTGGCCAGAAAGACGGAGGGAACGGGAAGGCAGCCGAAGAGGCCAAAGTGATGCTCGGGGAGCCAGACGGAGTTGAGGCCGATCTCTTCGGCGTGGAGGCACTCCACCATCAAGTCGAGGAGGAAGCGGTTGGGATCGCGGCGCATGGCTCCGTACCCCGGGGGATTGTCAGTCAGGGTGAAGTACCCGAATTTCATAATCGGCTCTCTCCTTTTCGAATCTTCTGACCTTCGCCCGAAGCCACACTCCGATCACCGCCACCACCGCGAACGGCAGTGCCGTGAGCAAGAGCGCGCTCACGTAAAAGCCCGCGTGCAGCCTCTGTCCCTCGTTCCAGCCCACGCAGACAGAACAGGCCCAGGCATCGGCTGGGAGGAGCGCCGCCAGGGAGGTCACCGCGTCGCGGATGAACTCCTTAAGCGTGGAGGCAAACGCCATGGCGTCCTCCTCACAAGGGGCGAAGCTGCGGCATCACCTCTTTCGCGAACATCTCCATGTTCCGCTTCGTCAAGTCGGGAGGGAGCGGGCCGAACTGGAGGAGCGGGAGCAGGGTGCCGAACCCGAGCTCGGTGTGGGCGGCGCGGAGTCGCTCGGTCACCGTCTCGGGGCTTCCCACGATGACGTAGCCCTGCTCAGCCAGCTCATCGAAGGTCCGCTTCCCCCATTCAGCCTTGGCTCGGGTGGCGAGCTGCCTCATCATCGACGGGAGCGTCACGTACCCGGGCGGGAAGAGGAACTCCAGCGGCATCTTGAGCCCCCGCCGGAAGAGCCAGAGGAGGTGGGGCTCGGCTTCCACCCGCGCCTGTCGGTCCGTCTCCCCCACATAGATCGGGGCCAGCCAGCCGAGCTGGCTTGGCGGGCACCGGTACCCGAACTTCTCGCAGTAGCCCCGGTACTCGTCGTAGACCCGCTTGATCACCTGGAGCGGGGAGTAAACCATCAGGTACGGGTACCGGCGCTGGGCGGCCCACTCCGCCGTCTCCGCGCTTCCCTGCGAGGGGATCCAGATGGGCGGATGGGGTTTCTGGAGCGGCCGCGGCCAGACGTTGACGTAGCGGAGGCGGTAGTGCTTCCCCTCGAAGGGGAACGGGCCTTCCTCAGTCCAGGCGCGGATGATGAGATCGTGGGCCTCCAGAAAGCGCTCGCGGGAGGCGGCCGGGCTCATGGAGAAGGAGTGGTACTCGGCGCCGATGCCGCGGACGAATCCCGAAATGATGCGGCCGCCGGTCATGACGTCCAGCATGGCCACCTCCTCGGCCACGCGCAGCGGATGGTCCCGGAGCGGGAGCGCGTTGCCCAGGATGGCGATCCGGACGCGGGAGGTGCGTCGCGCCAGCGCCGCCGCCATGATGTTGGGTGAGGGCATGATGCCGTACGTGCTTTGATGGTGCTCGTTGACGCAAATGCCCTCGAACCCAAGCTCCTCGGCGTACTCCAGCTCGTCCAGGTAGCGCTCGTAGAGGCGCTGACCGCGCTCCGGGTCGTAGTACTTGTTCGGGAACGTCACCCAGGCCGAGCGGTGGGCGGTGTCGAAGTCCTCCGGGAGGTACGGCCAGGGCATCAGGTGGAAGAAGTAGAAGTCCACGTCGTGTTCCTCCTCAGCGTTCTCCGCGGGTCAGGAACCTCGTGACGGTGCGGACGAACCGGCCCGGGTCGTCCAGCGGCGGGACGTGAGCAGAGCCCTCGAGGACGGCGAGCCGAGCCCCCGGGATGGCGCGCTCCCACGCTTGTGCCACCTCCAGCGGAAAGAGCCGGTCCCGCTCCCCCCAGACGATCAGCGTGGGGACCCGGATGCGCCCGAGCCGGCGGGGGAGCTTGGGGTTGTGGAGGTACGGGTTCCAGCCGAGCCGCGCCAGCGTCATCCGCTGGCGGAGCAGCAGCTCCATCTGATCGGGCGTCGGGTCAGCCGGATAGAGGGCCGCGGCCGTCTCCGGTTTGGCGAAGATATGCCCGACGACCTCCTCCGGGGTCATAGCGAAGAGATCGGGAACCTTCACCCCGTCCACCCTGAGCCCGGCCGAATCCACGAGGACGAGACGGTCAATCCGGTGGGAGCAAAGTGTCGCCAGCTCGGCGGCGATCCAGCCCCCGAGCGACAGCCCCACCAGGTGGACTTTCTTCCGCCCCAGCCAGTCCAGGAAGTCCAGGTAGTAGTGGACCATGTCGTCCATGGAATCGAGCCAGGGCGGATCCTCAGAGCGCCCGAACCCGGGGTGGGCCGGGGCATAGACGGAAAAGCGCTTGGCCAGTTGCTCCAGAAAGGGGAGCCAGAGCCCGCCGCCCATGGCCCCGTGCAGAAACAGGAGCGGAGGTCCATCTCCGCCCCTGAGCAGCTGGATCTTCGCTCCGCCGATCTCGTGGTACTCTTCTGTGTAATCCGATCCTGTTCTCATCATGGAAGCTCCCGCCGCCGAGCGGTGCTGGCCGAACGCGGCTTCCGCCGAACCAGCGCCGCCGACCCGAAGTAGGCGATGGTATCCTTCATGTTCGAGACGAACCGCTTGACCGGTCCCATCTGGGTGTCGGTCACGTATTCCATGGTGAGCACCACGCGCTCTTCCCCCGCCGCAAGGGGAGTCACGGCGTGCCAGAGCTTGTCGCCGTTGAAGATCACCAGAGACCCCGGCCCGTAGGCGAGCTGGACTTCCCCGGTCTCCCGTGTCGGGTCGTCCCGATAGAAGTGGCAGACGAGCCGGCAGTGCTCGGAGCGCTGGATCAACCCCATGAGGACCGTGTA
>CAYJUC010000234.1:0-6544 GCA_964372605.1 uncultured bacterium
GAGGAGACGGACACTCCCCCCCGCGTCCGCGGCGGCGGCTCGGCAGATCTCCTCGAAGAGTGGCGGAGAGATGTGGTGAGAGCAGGAGAAGGTGGCGAGGAGACCGCCCGGGTGTAAGAGCCTCAAGGCCCGGAGGTTCACCTCCTTGTAGCCGCGGGCCGCCGACTCCAGCGCGTCCTTCCGGCGGGCGAAGGGCGGCGGGTCCAGGATCACGAGGTGGAATCGTTCCCCGGCCCGCTCGAGCCGCCGGAGCTCGTCAAACGCGTTCGCTTCTCTGACCTCAGCGCGGTTTTCCACTCCGTTCAGAGCCAGGTTTCTCCGGGCCAGCGCCGCCGCCTCGGCCGAGCGTTCGATGCCGAGCACGCGCGCCGCCCCTCGGACCAGGACCTGGCAGGCAAACGCTCCCGTATAGCAGAACGCGTCCAGAACCCGCTTCCCCTGAGCGTGGCCGGCCACGAGAGCCCTGTTCTCGCGCTGGTCCAGGTAGAAGCCGGTTTTCTGCCCGCGAACCACATCCACCAGGAAGCGGCAGCCGTCTTCGCTGATCTCCACCTCCGTCGGCCCGGCCTCCCCGATCCATCCCGCATGCGGCTCGAAGCCCTCCAGGCGCGCGGCGCCGGGCTCGTCCCGGCAGTAGATTGCCGGCGACCGGAGCCCGCCGGCGCCGTCGGTGAGGGGACGGAGGACGTCCGCGATCAGCGACCGGGCCTGGGCCATGCCGAGGGTGAGGCACTGGAGCACCGTCACCGGGCCGTACTGGTCGGCCACCAGCCCCGGCAGGCCATCAGCCTCGCTCCAGACGAGCCTGAAGGCGTCGCCGGCCACCCCCAGGGTCCGGCGATAGGCCAGGGCCGCCTCGACGCGCCGCCGGAAGAAGGTCGCGTCGATCGGCTCGTCGTCTCGGGTCAGAAGCCGGCAGGCGATGGAGGGCCGGGGGTTGTAGAAGCCGCGGCCCAGGAATCTGCCGTCACCCGCGAGGACGCTCACCGCCTCGCCCGAATGCCAGGGACCGTGGAGCTCGGAGATCACCCCCCGGTAGATCCAGGGATGCCCGGCGAGGATCCGCCCTTCATGTCCCCGCTTGAGGATCAACTTCGCCATGGGAGCCCCGAGCCCCTAACCCCGACCCCCTTTCTTTCGGAGGACGATGATCATCATGAGGGGGTGCCTGGCCTGATCCAGCCGCTGATGAAGCTTGAAGCCGTAGAACCACTCCACGAACTCGAGGCCGCCCGCCAGCTCCACCAGCGTCCGAAGCTCCTGCGGAAAGACCATCCGGGAGAGATGGCGCTGGCGGTAGACCTTGCGCGTGCCGTTCTCCAAGACCTCGAACTCCATCTCCTCCCTGAAGATCTGGCTGACCGAGTTGACGTGCTCCAGCGCTCTAAACGTCGTTCGCACCGTCACGTTCCCCCGGCGCTTGGTCCAGCACCACCGCCGGGCAGGGTTGGTCCACGACGAGGGGATGTACCGGTCGAAGATGTAAAGCCCCCCAGGACGGAGCGCCGCCCCCACGGCCCGGAGGTGGTTGATGATCTCCGCGCTGGTCAGGAGATGGCCCTGGGAGTCCTGCATGCAGATGGCGGCGTCGACCCGGGCCGGAAGCGTAAAGCCGGTCATGTCCCCGACGTGAAGGTTCACGGTGAGCCCCTTGGTCCTGGCCCGGGCCCGAAGATAGGCGATGTTTTCCGGCGAGAGGTCCAGGCCGGACATCTCGCAGCCGCGCTCGGCGAGGCGGAGCAGGTGCGGCCCCGTGCCGCAGGCGATATCCAGCACCCGCTTGACCGGCGCCCTGGCGTACCGTTTGAAGCATTTCACCAGGAAGTCCACCTCGGCCTTCCGGTTCTGATCGAAGGCGATCTCGTAGTAGCGGGGTGTGCGGTACTGCTCGCGGGACCTGATCGCCCTCATCCCCGCTTCCCCCAGAAGGCGAGGATCATCTCGCGGACGATCCAGGAGGCCGCGATTGCCGTGCGTCCGGAGGGGTCGTGGGCCTGGGCGACCTCCACCAGGTCGGCTCCCACCGGATCGCACCCATCGAGCAGGCGGATGATGTCGACCAGCTCGGGGACCCGCAACCCACCCGGCTCCGGCGACCCGGTTCCCGGCGCCTCGGACGGGTCGAGGACGTCGATGTCGATGGTCACGTAAAGCGGATGGCCGGTCAGCTCGGGGAGAATCCGCCGCACCGCGTCCAACGGGCTCAGCGAGGTGGCCGGGAAGAAGTGGGGGCGCTTGGTTTCGAACTCCTCCCGCGAGCCGGTGCGCATCCCCACCTGGTAGACTCGCTCGGGAGGCACCACCTCCATGACCCGACTCATCGCGGACGCGTAGCAGTGCCGCTCCCCCAGGAATTCCTCCCGCGTGTCCGGGTGGGCGTCGAGCTGGAGAACGCGAAGGTCCGGGAGCCGGGAGGCCAGGATCTCGATGACGGGAAGGGTCGCGGTGTGGTCCCCTCCGAGCATGATGGTCCGCCTCTCAGGGCGCCAGAATTCTCTGATCTGTTCACGGACCGCGCCGAGCGCCTCCCGCGGCGCGACCCCTGGAACGTGGCAGTCTCCGAGGTCCGCCAGCGCCAGATCCTCCAGGTCGCGGCCCAGCACCGGGGAGTAGGTCTCGATGGAATCAGAGGCCAGCCGGATCTCCCCGGGGCCGCGGTAGGCTCCCTTTCGCAGGTTGACGGTTCCCTCGAAGGGAATGCCGAACAGGAGGATCTGGGCCTCGGCCGGAACGCGGGTGCAGGCGATGAAGGGAGGAGCCGTGACGCGCATAGACGCTCGACCGGGCGACCGCCCGGGAGTTCCGCCTGGCGTTCGCCCGACCCTTTACAGAATGTCCTCTACAGAATGTCCTCCTCGGAGAGGAGGGTCACCGCCGCCAGAGCGCAGCCGAGGCGCTCCACGCGGTGTTCGGAAGAGACGACCTTGATCTCCCGGATCTTCTCGCCGCGGACCTGGAAGGCCTCCTCCAGCATCTGGCGGATCATCCGCTCGGAGGTGTTCTTGGGAACCGTGTCATGGTGTTCCATGATGACGCCTGCCTTGGTGCGGTCTAGAGGGAGCGCGTAGCCCACCGCCGCGGAGATCACCTCGCCCGGAACCTGACCGGTGATGCAGGCGTAGGCGGTGGGGACGAGGATGCCGGGCTTGATCCTGGGGAGATCCACGATGTCCACGTCAGGGGGGATGATGCTGGAGATTTTCACGAGGTTGACGTTGCCGATGCCGGCGGCCAGCAGCGCGTTGTCGAAGGCGTTGAGGGGCGTCGACCCCTCCGCATGCCCCGCGGTCGCCGCCGCCCTGGTCACCTTTTTCCAGATCATTCGTCCCTCCCTCTCGCCTCCTCGCCGGTTCGGTCTCCGACCAAATTTTCGAGAACCCATGTTAGCGGCTCGACCGGGAAAAGCAAGAATTTTTTTGCCGCGGAAGGGCCGAAGACCGCATTTTTTTCTTGCGTTTGAAAAATTGGGGCTCTACAGTGAAGCCGAAAAATCTTTTCACGGCAAGATTTTGGGAGGGAGGAGAGAAAGGAGGGTGATCGAATTGAACGCTCTGGGACGGCACATGCTGCTCGAATTGTTCGAGTGCAATTCGGAGACCCTCAACAACCTGGAAGCGGTGAAGGACGTGTTGGTGGAGGCCGCCAGGCGGGTGCAGGCCACCATCGTGGACGTGGTCTTTCACGAGTTCAATCCCTTCGGCATCAGCGGCGTCGTGGTCATCGCCGAGTCGCACCTGGCCATCCACACCTGGCCGGAGTATCGCTACGCCGCGGTGGACATCTTCTCCTGCGGGAACGCGCTCAAGCCCGAAATCGCCGCCGCCTACCTCGTGGAGCAGTTCGCCGCCGAGCGCACCTCCGTCGTGGAGCTCCAGCGCGGGATCTTTATCCAGAGCGCCGTCCCCCTTCCACACAAGCCTCTGGCGTTTTCTTCATGATCGCCCGGCCCGAGGGCTCGCCCCGTGGGCCCGCGCCTGAGGCGCGGCAGCCGGAGAGCCAGCCCGTCGCGGGCACCCGGCAGCGGTGGGCCAGCCACACCTGGTTCATCGAGACCACCACCCCCGTGGAAGGGCATATGCACGCCGTCACCCGCACGATCGCCCTCGCTCAGACCAAGTTTCAGCAGGTGGAGATCCTGGAGACCGCGAGCTACGGGAAGTGCCTGGTGCTGGACGGGCGGATCCAGTCCAGTGAGGCCGACGAGTTCATCTACCACGAGGCCCTCGTCCACCCGGCCCTCCTCTGTCATCCCGGGCCGGAGCGGGCGATGGTGATCGGCGGCGGGGAGGGCGCCACGCTGCGGGAGATCCTCCGGTACCGCACGATCCGCCGGGCCCTCATGGTGGACATCGACCAGGAGGTGGTTGAGCTCTGCAAGCGCCACCTCCCTGAGATGCACCGGGGAGCCTTCGACGACCCCAGGACCGAGCTGCGTCACGAGGACGCCCGGGCCTTCCTCGAGACCACGGGAGAGCGCTTCGACCTGATCGTGGTGGACCTCACCGAACCCCTGGAGGAAGGACCGGCCTGCCTCCTCTACACGAAAGAGTTCTATAGCCTGATCCGCGACCGCCTCACGCCCCAGGGGGCGATGGCCATGCAGGCCGGGATGACCAAGGTGAATGAGCTTCAGCTCTTCAGCGCGGTTCACCGGACCCTGACAACGGTCTTTCCCGTGGTGGCCCCCTACCAGACGTTCGTTTCCTGCTTCGGAACGCCGTGGGGGTTCATCCTGGCCGGCAAGGGAGCGGACCCGCGGTCCCTTTCCCCCGATGCGGTTGACCGCCTCATCGCGGAGCGGGTGACCGGGGAGCTTCTCTACTGGGACGGCCCGACCCACCAGCATGCCTTCGCCCTTCCCAAGTTCATTCGGCGCGACCTGGAGCGCCAGGATCGCGTGATCACCGACGCCCGCCCGTTGATCGTCCAGTAGTCGGAGGAGCGGTCCGTGGCGGGCGCTCAGCGCCGGGTCGGGCTCATCGTCTTAATCCTCCTGGTCGGCGCCGTCATCGGGAGTTTTCTCGGCGAGCTGGCCGGCACGCTCCTCTCCGCGGGCTGGCTTCAGAGCCTCCTGACCAGGGGCCCGACGGTGGGCCTCAAGACCCCGGCCACGCTGGATCTCCAGTTCCTCACTGTCTCTCTGGGCCTGGCGCTCAAGGTCAACCTGGCTGCGCTCCTGGGGTTGATCCTCGCCGCCCTGATCCTCCGCAGGCTCTGAGCGACTCTGAGGTCCGGCCCCGCCGGCTTCTGTCCTTCGCGATGGGTCGGCGTAAGCGCTGTTCGAGCGCCGGCTCCGCCGGCGCAACCCTATGGCCTCCGCTCCCCGGCTGATCCTGGCCTCGGCCTCGCCGCGGCGGGAGGAGCTGCTTCGCCAGCTCGGCGTCCCGTTCACCGTGGTCCGAAGCGATCTCCCCGAGAAGCTGACGGAAGGGTCGCCCGTCGAGTCTCTGCGGGCCCTGGCCTTGGCCAAGGCCCGGGCCGTGGCGGGGCGGGTCGAGACCGGAGTAGTCCTGGGAGCGGATACGGTTGTCGTCCTCGACGGCGCCATCTTCGGCAAGCCGGCGAACCCCGATGATGCCCGGCGTATGCTGAGAGCGCTGCGGGGTCGGAGCCATGAGGTGATCACCGGAGTGGCCCTGGTGGAAGCGCCGGCCCGGGCCGAGACCTCTAGAGCCGTGGTGACGCGGGTCCAGATGCGTCAGTACGGAGAAGATGAAATCGACGCCTACGTGGCAACCGGAGAGCCCGCGGACAAGGCCGGCGCGTATGCGATCCAGGGGGAGGGTGGCAAGCTGGTCTTCCGAGTGGATGGCTGTTTCACCAACGTGGTCGGATTGCCGCTCAGGACCACCCGTCGCCTCCTCGAGGCCTGGGGCCTCCTCTGAAAGAACCCTCAGCGTTTCGGTTTGTCCCCGAGGGCGGTTCCAAGCGGATCGAGAAAGAGCAGATCAGCCAGGCGGCGGGGGAGCCGAATGTTCTCGGGAAGAGGAGAGCGGAGCCGCTGAAGCTCCACGCTCGCTTGAAGCGCGTCGGCTGTGATCCAGCCACTCGGCAGCGCGACGCCGCGGGCGGCGGCGAGCCGGAGTGGGAACTCATCCCGGAGGCCGACCACCCGCGCGGGAAGCCGACCGGCCAGCTCCTCGGCATGCCCAGTCCCGAGCCGCATGAGTCCGTTGAGGAGTGCCCGGACCAGCGCCGCGATCTGCTCTTCACCTTGGGTAGCCGCCGCGCGGACAAAGAGGGCGGCGTGGACTGTCGGGCCTCCAAGCGCGCGGGCCGCATCGTTGAGCCGGCGAAAATCGGCCAGCACTCCGGCTTTCCCTGCCTCCACGAGACGGCTGGCCCACGGCTCCGGCACGAGACCTGCGTGGATCTCGCCACGCTCCAGGGCGGTCACGAGCCCGCGCTCGCCGAGGCTCAGTTGGTTCACCTGGGTGAGGCGGATTCCGGAGCGGGAGAGGAGGGCCGCGAGACGCGGTTCTTCGGGAGCCCCCGGGCTCCGGACTCCGACTCTTTTCCCGATCAGGTCCGGAATGCTGCCGAC
>CAYJUC010000235.1:0-5007 GCA_964372605.1 uncultured bacterium
CCGGTCCACAGTGAGCGTTTGGGGGTCCAGCGCCACGCCGTACTCTTCCGCGGCGCGCTCGAGGGAGACGTAGCCCTCCAGGACGTCCTCGCGCACCAGCTCGGGAGGCCGCTCTCCGGGGTCCCCGTATCCGCCACCTCCGCCGGAGCGAAGGATGATCGTGTCGTGCGGCTCGATGGGGAACGAATTCACCTTTCCGTTGGGGAAGTCCTCGATTCGTCCGTCCGCTCGCTTCACAGCGATCTGGTTCGGCAAGCCGTCTCGCCCACCGAATATCCCCCAGGGCGCGCACCGGGTGCGCTCGATCTGCGAGTTCATCTTCGTCTCGCCCAGAACGCGGATCGCCTGCACCGTCCCGAGGCCGCCGCGCCAGCGCCCGGCCCCGCCGGAGTCCTCGCGCAGCCGGTACTCCTCAACGAAAAACGGGTACTTGTTCTCCAGCGCCTCGACCGGACTGTTGTGGGTGTCGCCATCGTTGATGCACACCGTGGCCGACATGCCGTCCCCGTTGTGCTTGGCGCCCCACCCGCCTCCGGGAAGCGAGCCCCCGCTCACATAGAAACGCCCGGTTCTCGAGTCTGTGCCGTACTTGAGGACGGCCAGGAGGTCGGCGTGGTGACCCGCGGCCGCGCGGTCGGGCACGGCCGGAGCCACGGCGCGGAGGATGGTGTCCACGACGGTCATGGGGATCGTCATCCACCAGCGGACCGCGGCGGGCTTGACCGCCGAGACCACCCGCCCGGGCGGGAGGATGATCTCCAGCGGGCGGAAACTCCCGTCGTTGATGGGGAGCAACAGCGGGCTGGTCAGGCACTTGAAGGCCACCTGGCAGGCGGAGCGACCCGCCGTGATCCCCGAATTGAAGTAGCCCTGCACCTGCGGGCTGACCTCGGAGAGATCGATGGTCATCCGGTCTCCCGCCACCCGCACCCGCACCTTGATGGGGACGGGGACTCCGCGCCGGACCCCGTCGTCGTCCATGAAGGACTCGGCTTCGTAACTGCCGTCGGGGATCGCCGCCACGGCCTCGCGGGCCACTCTTTCGCTGTGATCCATCAGCCAGTCGATGCTGCCGAGGACGGCTTCGCGGCCGTAGCGCTCGAGGAGCTGGAGGACGCGGCGCTCGCCGGTCTTGATGGAGGCGATCTGGGCGCGGAAGTCGCCCATGGCGAGATCCGGGAAGCGGACGTTGGCGCGGATGATCTCGATCAGCTCTTGATTGGGCTGGCCCTGGGCGTAGATTTTGCAAATAGGCAGCTGGAGCCCCTCCGAATAGATATCGGTGGTAGTGCCCGAGAGGGTGCCGCCGATGTCGAGCCAGTGGGCCATGGAAGAGGCGAAGGCGCAGAGCTCTCCCTGCCAGAAGATGGGCTGGGTGAAGATCATGTGGTTCAGGTGGCTGCCCATGATGTAGGAATCGTTGGTCAGGAGGATGTCGCCTGGGTAGATGCCGTCCCGGCCGTAGCGGTGGAGCTTGGCCTTGATGGCGTCGGAGAGGCCGCGGATGAACATGGGGAGGCCCAGCCCGATGGAGACGGTGTCGCCCTCGGCGTCGAAGAGGCCGACGGTGAAGTCGAGGGCCTCGTAGATGATCATGTTGTAGGCGGTGCGCATGAGGTTGATCTTCATCTCGTCCGTGATGGCGACGAAGGCGCCGCGGAGGATCTCGGACGTGATGGGGTCGATCTTGCCGGCAATCCTTGGATGGCTCACCGGAGTTTGACCTCCATTGTGAGATGCCCGAACTCGTGGACCTCCACCCGATCCCCGGGGAACACAAGGGTAACGGAGGCCGCTTCTTCGATCAGGGCCGGTCCGACGATCACGTTGCCGGCCAGGAGATCGTCCCGCCGGAACACCTCGGCAACCTGAGGATCAGCCGCCGCGTCAAAGAGGATTTTTCGCGACGGACGGCGGGCGCGATCCGGCGGCAGCGCCCTGCCGGAGCCGAGGGCCTGCGCCGTCGGCTTCGCGACGAGCCCCGTCACGCTGGATCTGAGGGTGACCAGCTCCACCGGCTCCTCGGCGGCGTGGTGACTGTACCGGAGCTCGTGGGTCTCATCGAAGGCGCGTTTGACCGATCCGAACGCGTCCGGGCTCCCGAGATCGAGGGGCACCGGCACGGTGACCGTGTGCTCCTGCCCGACGTACCGCATGTCCGCGAAACGCTGGATGCTGAGCTCGGTGAACTCGGTCTCGCTGGCGTCCAGCGCGGTCCGCCCCTGGGCCTCGAGTTCCCGGTACACCTGCTCCACCGCCGCCAGCTCCGGAGGCCCGAGTCGCCTCAGATACGTCCTGGCGTAGTCCCGGCGGAAGTCGGCGGAGAGCATCCCGAGCGCCGAGAAGTGAGCCGGCGCGGGAGGCACGATGACCCGGGGGATGTAGAGCTCCCGCGCGACGTCGGCGGCGTGAAGCGGGCCTGCTCCGCCGTAGGCGATGAGCGCGAAGTCCCTGGGGTCGAGGCCCCGCCGGGTCGTGACCATCCGGACGGCGTTCGCCATCGACGCGGTCGCGATGCGGAGAATTCCGAGCGCCGCCTCCTCGGGGGACAACCCAAGGGGCCGGGCGATCTTCCGCTCGATCCCCAGGAGAGCCGCGGCGGCGTCCAGCCTGACGCGCCCGCCCAGGAAGTTATTCGGATCGATGCGACCCAGAACGACGTTCGCGTCGGTCACGGTCGGTTCCGTCCCGCCCTGGCCGTAAGAGATCGGCCCCGGCTCGGCGCCGGCCGACTGCGGGCCGACCGTGAGTATCCCCGACTCGTCAACTCGCGCGATGCTGCCTCCCCCCATGCCGACCTCGTGAATATCCACCACGGGAATGCGCAACCGCAATCCTTCGGCATAGTTCCCCACAATGTAATCGGCGGCGGTCCGGCTCAACCCGTCCTCGATGACGGAAGCCTTGGCGGTGGTGCCGCCCATGTCGAAACTGATCGCGCGGGCGATACCGCACCGCTGGGCAAGGGCGCTCGCCCCGGTCACGCCGGCGGCGGGCCCCGATTCCAGCATGTAGAGGCACTGGGTCTTGGCCGCCCCGATGTCGTACAGGCCGCCGCTGGACTGCATCAACAGAATCCGGGATTGAAGCCCGCCGGTCTGGATCTCCCGCTCGAGGTCGGTGAGATAGGAGCGGACGAGCGGGCCGACGTACGCGTTCGCAACGGTGGTGGAGGTCCGCTCGAACTCCCGGTACTCGTTGCAGATCTCATGGGAGGTCGAAACAAATAGATCAGGCGCCAGGCGCTCCAGGATTTCCCGCATCCGCTCCTCGTGAGCCGGGTTCCGGTACGCGTGAAGGAAGACGACGGCGACCGCCTCCAGGCCAAGGCCGGAAAGGCGCCTGGCCAGGGCCAGGGCCTCCCCGTCGGGAAAGGGAACGACCGCCTCTCCCGCCGCATTCAAGCGCTCCCTGATCTCGAAGCGGAGCCGTCGCGGCACGAGCGGCGCGTGCTTGCGGAAGAAAAGATTGAAGGATTCCGGCCGGTTGATGCGGCCGATCTCGTACACGTCGCGGAACCCCCTGGTCGTGACCAGCGCGGTTCTGGCGCCGCGGCGCTCGACGATGGCGTTGATCACGACCGTCGAGCCATGGATGAGAATGGAGGGGCGGTGGACGTCCGCGCCCGCGTCCGCGATGGCGGCCAGGATCCCCTTGACCATGGCCCGGGGCTGCGTGGCCGCCTTGCCGAGATAGAGCGTGTTCGACCCCTCGTCGAAGACCGCCACGTCGGTGAAGGTTCCCCCGATGTCGACGGCGATGCGCAGGGTGCGGGCGCGCGACTGATCTCGCTCAGCGTTTGCCGACGGCGCGGATGGCATTCCCTGCCTCCGGTTCCCTCGCCTCACGGGGGAGAGGGTCAGGGTGAGGGGCGCATCGCAACCCGTCACACACAGCGATGGGCCATCAGGAACTCGCGAAACCAGACCTCGAAGGCGCGCTGGACGCGCGATCTGGCGGCATCCCGGGCCTCCCCGGCCGAAAGGCTCGGATCGATCACCGTGGCGACCAGGATCCGCGGCGGCAGGTGAGGGTCGGGGGCGGCGAACTCCTCCAACCACACTTGCCCTTCCTGGTGCAGCTGGCGAAGGCATGCCTCAACCTCTTCGGACCCGAGCCCGGGGGCGCCCAGACTCGCGACCACTTCACTCAGAAAGCAGGCCTCCGCGCTTCGGCTCCGGAGGAATTCCAGGATGGCGGCTCGGGAGATCTGCGGCCGATCGGTCTTCATCGCCTCAGCGACGGGACGACAATACGTTCGCGATCAGGTTGCTGGCGAAGTCCAGCGCCCCCTGGCTGTCCATCGCCGGGGCCGACCGCAGAAATTCCTTGACCCCCCTGACGGCTGCCGGGACCCGCTGCGAGATCATCGAGACGAACTCGCCGACCTCGGTCTCCAGTCGTGTCTCGGGCACGACCCGGCTCAGGAGGCCGATCGAGAGCGCGGTCGCCGCATCGATTGGGAGCGTCGAATACACGAGATGCGCGAGGGCTTTCGGGGGAACGCGGTCCAGGAGCGCGTGCATCGCCAGGCACGGGGGGATGCCGTGCTGCATCTCCGGCAGCTGGAAACGCGCGTCGCTGCCGGCGATGGTGACGTCGCACAGGGACGCCAGCGCGCACCCGAGCCCGATCGCTCTCCCGGTGACCACGCCGAGGACCGGTACCGGCGTCCGCCGGAACGCGCTGTACAGCTCGACCACCGGGTCCGTGTTGCCGCGCCGAACGTCGAGCGCGGTCGGGGGCGGACCGGATGGCGCCGGCCCGAGGTCGCGGCCCAGGCAGAAGTCTTTGCCCGCCCCGCGGAGCACGATGAGCTGGCTCTCCCCCGCGGCGGCGATCATCTGCGCCAGTTGCCTGCCCATGTCAATGGTCATCAGATTGCCTACGTCGGGCCGGTTCAACGTCAGCTTCATGACGGAGCCTTCGGTCTCGCAGAGAATCGGATCCGGCATTGCGGTCCCTCCTTAATCTGGCGGGCACCCGGGCTGACGCCACGCCCGCCTT
>CAYJUC010000235.1:5107-6543 GCA_964372605.1 uncultured bacterium
TTAATCTGGCGGGCACCCGGGCTGACGCCACGCCCGCCTTCCCGTGAGCAAGGACGGGGCTGGCGCCGCGCCCGTGCGACCTGCTCTGTTACGACGCCCCGAGACCGAGCAGGCGCTCGGCGTTCAGGCGCAGCACCTTCGGCCGGACCTCGTCGCGGATCGGCGCTTCCGCGAAGGCGTCCAGCCAGCGCTTGGGCCGGAGCCAGGGATAATCCGTGCCGAACATGACCTTGTCCGCCAGGGGCCCGTTGATGTGCTCGATCAGGTTGGGCGAAAAGCGCCGCGGCGACCAGCCCGAGAGGTCGAGCAGGACGTTCTTCTTGTGGATGGCAATCGCCAGCATGTCGTCCTGCCAGGGGACCGAGGGGTGGCAGCCGATGATCGTGAGGGCGGGGAAGCGGGCGGCCAGCTCGTCGAGATGCATGGGGTGCGAGTGGTAGATGCGCAGTCCCGCGCCGCCGGCCATGCCGGCCCCGGAGCCGGTCGTGCCGGTATGGAACGAGACCGGGATCTTTAGCTCGACGCACGTCTGCCAGAGCTCGTCGAAGCGGGGATCGCTGGGGACGAAGGCCTGCATGATGGGATGGAACTCGCCGGCGCCGCGGAGCCCGAGCTGGGTGACGGCGCGGCGGAGCTCCCGCACGGCGAGCTTGCCCTTCCAGGGATCGACATGGGCCCAGCCGACGAACATATCCGGGAAGCGGTCGACGATGCGCGCCACGTCGTCGTTCTCGACGACGGGCAAGCCGGTGGTGGTCTCGGCGTCCCAGGCTGAGATGATGGCCTTCAGGTCCAGCGCCCGATATTCCTCCACCATGGCCTCCATCGGGCGCGGCTCCACCGGGTCGCGCCAGTGGCGCCGCAGCTCGTCGAGATAGGGGCCGTGGGCGCCGAGCAGATAGGTTTCGCTCGGCGGATGAGTATGGATGTCCCACGCGTAGGTCATGCCCGGCCTCTCGTCCTCGCGGGATGCTAGCATCGGCCACCGGAAAAGGCAAGCGCCGGCGGCTGTGCCGTGGTGATACACTACACCCGGACGCGGAGGAAGCGGTCCGTCGAAGCAGAGGCGCGATCTGCGGGAAAAGGGAGGGCGTCATGATCAAGATCGTTCGTTTCGTAAAAAGGCGCAAGGACCTGACACACGAGCAGTTCAAGGCGTATTGGTTGAACAAGCACTCAGAGCTCGAGAAGATGGTGATGGAAAAGACTCCGATGCGAAAGATTGTCGCAACCTTTCCTACCGGTGAGATGATAGGCGGGAAAGAGCCGCCCTTTGACGGCATGGTCGAGTTGTACTTCGACAGCGTCGAGGATATGCGGGCGACGTTCGCCAGCGAAATTCCGAAAATCATGCTCAAGGATGAGGAAAACTTTGTTGACCTGTCTGAAAAGCCGGTGCGCGTCGTCACGGAGGAGCACATAATGGGCGAGCGGAA
>CAYJUC010000236.1:0-6540 GCA_964372605.1 uncultured bacterium
ATGGACGAGATCGACGCGGTGGGGCGGCATCGGGGCGCCGGTCTCGGCGGGGGGCACGACGAGCGGGAGCAGACGCTGAACCAGCTCCTGGTGGAGATGGACGGCTTCGAAACCAACGAGGGGGTCATCCTGATCGCTGCCACCAACCGGCCTGACGTTTTGGACCCGGCGCTCCTTCGTCCCGGCCGCTTCGACCGCCAGGTGGTGGTGCCCCGGCCCGATGTCGGGGGACGGGAGGAGATCCTCAGGGTCCACGCGCGCCGGATCCCCCTGGGACCTGACGTGGACCTGAAGGTTGTCGCCCGGGGGACCCCCGGCTTCTCCGGCGCTGACCTTGCCAACCTGGTGAACGAGTCGGCGCTCTCGGCTGCCCGGCAGAGCAAGAAGGCCGTGGAGATGATCGACTTCGAAAACGCCAAGGACAAGGTCCTGATGGGAGTGGAGCGGCGTTCCATGATCATCAGCGAGGAGGAAAAGCGAACCATCGCCTACCACGAGGCCGGCCACGCCCTCGTGGCGGGGTTCCTCCCCGGCACGGATCCCATCCATAAAGTGACGATCATTCCCCGCGGCCGGGCGCTGGGGCTGACCCAACAGCTCCCCACCGATGACAAGTACAACTACTCCAAAGACTA
The DNA here is from genome assembly GCA_964372605.1 of uncultured bacterium. Classification (GTDB taxonomy): domain Bacteria; phylum Methylomirabilota; class Methylomirabilia; order Rokubacteriales; family CSP1-6; genus CAYJUC01. Next base: position 636 of record CAYJUC010000236.1, read on the forward strand.
CTTGGTGAACCGGATCATCATCCTCCTGGGCGGCCGGTCAGCGGAGGAGATTGTGCTGAGCCAGCAGACCACGGGCGCCGGCGATGATTTGGAAAAAGCCACCGAGATGGCGCGGAAGATGGTGTGCGAGTGGGGGATGTCAGAGAAGCTGGGCCCGCTCACCTTCGGCAAAAATGAAGAGCACATCTTCCTCGGCCGCGAGATCGCCCGCCACAAGGACTATAGCGAGGAAACCGCCGTTCTCATCGACGCCGAGATCAAGCGGATCGTCACCGACTGCGCGGCCAGGGCTCATCAGCTCCTGGAAGAGAACCTGGAGAAGCTTCATTCGCTGGCGCGGGCGCTCCTCGAGCGCGAGTCTCTGGACGGGGAAGAGGTTTCGCGCATCCTCCACGCCCGACCCGCCCTGGAGAGCGTTCCCGCGTAATTCATCGGCGGAGCAGCGGCTCCCCCAAAGCAGACCCCGCTCCCTCCCATTTCCCCACCGATGGTGGTATTTTTGTCTCTGGAGGCGGCATGACCCTTCGCGCGAACCTGGGCGGGGTGACGGTGGGCGAGGGCTGCCCCGTGGCCCTCATCGGGGTCCTCAACGTGAGCCCGGAGTCGTTTTACCCTGGGTCGATCTACCGGGCGCCCGACGATCTCCTGAGGGCCGCCGAGGCGATGGTGGAGGCCGGGGCTCGGATCCTCGACGTCGGCGCCATGTCCACGGCCCCGTATCTTCCCACGCGAATCTCTGAAGCGGAAGAAGCGAACCGCCTGGCCGCGGCCGTCCATCTTCTCGCCACAAAGCTCGGCGCCCCGATTTCAGCGGACACCACCCGATCGGGCCCGGCGCGCGCCGCCCTGGAGGCCGGGGCGACCACCATCAACGATGTGAGCGGGCTCACCGCGGATCCGGCCATGGCGTCGCTCGTGGCCAAGAGAAGCGCGGGCCTGATCGTCATGGCCTCGGAGCGCGGCGGGGCTGAGATCGCTTCGCCGGTAGGTCTCGTGCTCGGCTTGCTTGATGAGAGCCTGCGGATCGCGAGGGAGGCGGGCGTGACTGCCGAGCGGACCGTGGTGGATCCAGGGATCGGCTTCTTCCGCCGCCAGCGTCTGCCCTGGCACCAGTGGGACACGGCCGTGCTGGCGAACCTCCGAGCGTTCAGCGCGCTCGGTCGTCCCCTCTGCGTCGGACTGTCGCGCAAGTCGTTTCTTGGCGCCATCCTCGGCCAGGCCGATCCGCGCGACCGGCTTCCCGGCTCCCTGGCCGCCACCGCGCTCGCGGTCGTCAACGGCGCCCACCTCATCCGGACCCACGATGTGGCCGAGACCTGCCAGGCTGTCCGCGTGGCCGAGGCCATCAAGGGACGGGAGCGGTGACCCGGCTGTTTGGCACTGACGGGGTTCGCGGGGTGGCGAACCAACCACCCCTCACTCCAGAGCTGGCGTTCCGTCTGGGGCGGGCGGCCGTCGCCGTCCTTCAAGGAAAGCGGCGCGTCGCCAGAGTGCGGCTCGTGGTGGGACGCGACACCCGTCTCTCAGGTCCGCTGCTGGAGCAGGCCCTGATTTCCGGCGCTCTTTCGGCCGGCGCGGACTGCCTGCCAGCCGGGGTTCTTCCCACCCCGGCCATCGCCTGTCTCACCCGACAGCTCGAGGCGGACGGGGGGGTGGTGATCTCTGCGTCCCACAACCTCTTCGAGGACAACGGGATCAAATTCTTCGGGTCCGAAGGGATGAAGCTCCCAGACCCCTGGGAGGCCGAGATCGAGGCGCTCGTGGATTCACAGGATGGCGGGCCCCGTCCCATCGGCCAGGCCGTGGGTCGCCTCGTCCCCTACGACCGGGCTGAGGCCGATTATCTGGCCTTCTGCCGCCGCGCTCTTCCCGGAGACCTCCATGGGATCGCCGTCGTGCTGGACTGCGCCCATGGCGCCACCTACCGGGTGGCCCCCCGTTTGTTCCGGAGCCTGGGGGCGCGGGTCACGTGCCTCGGAGTTCGTCCTGACGGGCTGAACATCAACCGTCGCGCCGGCGCCCTCAGCCCGGAGGCGCTTCAGGAAAAGGTCAGGGGTTCGGGCGCCCAGATCGGGCTCGCCTTCGACGGGGACGGTGACCGGCTGATTACCGTGGACGAAGCAGGAGAAGTGCGGGACGGCGATTTCATCCTGGCGATCTGCGGCCGGCACCTGGCCTCCCGCGGGGAGCTTCCGGGCGGCATCGTCGTCACCACCGTGATGGCCAACCTGGGGCTCGACCGCTCGCTCGAAGAAGCCGGGATCCGGATAGTGAAAACACCGGTGGGGGACCGTTACGTCCTGGAGGAGATGCAGCGGATCGGAGCCGTTCTCGGAGGGGAGCAGTCGGGACACGTGATCTTTTTGGATCACGCCACCACCGGCGACGGGATCATCTCGGCCCTCCGGCTCCTGGCGATCATGAAGGAAACGGGAGAGCCGTTGTCGACCCTCTCCCGCTGTCTCAGGAAGTTCCCGCAACTGCTGGTGAACGTGCGGGTCCGATCCAAGCCGCCCGTGGAAGAGATCCCCGGGCTCCAGAGTCGGGTGAAGGAGATGGAGGCCTCGCTGGACAGTCCTGGCCGGATCCTGGTGCGATACTCCGGGACCGAGCCGCTGGCTCGGGTGATGATCGAGGGGGAGGACCGGGACACCATCGAGACAATGGCTCGGGAGCTGGCGCAGATCATCGCGTCCGCCATCGGCCTGGAGCGAGGATGATGGAGCCCCTGGGAATCGGGGTGGACCTGGTGAGGATCCCACGGCTGAGAGAGGTCGTGGAGCGCTGGCAGGACCGATTTCTTCGCCGGGTCTTCACCGAAGCTGAGCTGGCTTACTGCCTCAAGCGCCGGGACCCGATCCCTCACCTGGCGGCCCGATTTGCCGCGAAGGAGGCGGTGCTCAAAGCGCTGGGAACCGGGCTCAGCATGGGGATCAACTGGCGTGAGATGGAGATCCACAGGGAGCGCGGTGAGGCGCCGAAGATGATCCTCTCCGGGCGGTGCCGGGCGATCGGGGAGGCGAAGGGGGGCCGGCAGGTGCTCCTCTCCATCACCCATGACGGCGATTATGCGCTGGCCCAGGCGGTGTTGGTGGGAGACCCCTCCCCTACGAGGAGCGTATAGCTGAGATGTTGCCGGTGTTCACTGCCGAGGAGATGCGCCGGCTCGACAGGCGCGCCATCGACGAACTCGGAATCCCGGGTACCACGCTTATGGAGAACGCGGGGCGTGGGGCTACCCAGGCCATCCTGAGCCACTTCGGCTCCCAGCGGCGAAAGCGCGTGGTCGTCTGCTGCGGGAAGGGAAACAACGGGGGGGACGGGTTCGTGGTGGCCAGTCGGCTGAAGGCGGCCCGCGCTCTCGTGAGCGTCTTCCTCATCGGGAGAGGGTCAGAGGTCAAGGGGGACGCGGCGGCGAAGCTGGCCGCCTACCGGAAAGCCGGCGGAACGATCCGTGAAATGACGCGGGGTTCCGACCTCGCGACTCTGGATCACGCGCTGGCCTCCGCGGACCTGGTGGTGGACGCGCTCCTGGGGACCGGGCTGACCGGCCAGGCCGCTCAGCTCTATGCCTCGGCGATCGAAGCGATCAACCGGCACGCGAAGCCAGTAGCCGCCCTGGACCTCCCTTCCGGCCTGGCTTCGGATCACGGTCGCCTTCTTGGCCCCACGGTGCGGGCGACGCTGACGACGACCTTCGCGGGGTGGAAGCGAGCGTTGCTCCTCCATCCGGGCGCGGCGCGGGCGGGCCTGGTGCAGCTTATCGACATCGGGGTCCCGGATTCCGCAACGCGAGAGGGGATCACGGTGTTTCTCCTGGATACCTCTGACATCAGGCCCCTCTTCCCTCCCAGAGAGGCGGATGCCCACAAGGGGGCCTTCGGCCATCTTCTGGTCGTGGCAGGATCGGTGGGGAAGACTGGGGCCGCGGCCCTGGCGGGGCGCGCAGCGTTGAGGACCGGGGCGGGGTTGGTGACCATCGCCGCGCCGCTCTCCCAGCAGCCGATCATTGCGGCGCTCGGGATGGAGACCATGACCGAGCCGCTCCCCGAGACCCCCTCTCAGTCTCTGAGCCTCAAGGCCAAGGGGCGAATCCTCGAATTGGCCCAGCGGACAGATGCGATCGCGCTCGGCCCCGGGCTCGGGCTGGACCCGGAAACTCAAAGTCTGGTCAAGGACCTCGTTGCGGAAGCAGAGCGGCCCATGGTGGTGGACGCCGACGGGCTGACAGCGCTGGCCGGTCATCTGGATCTTCTCAGGAATGCGCCGGCCCCTCGCTGCCTCACCCCGCACCCGGGGGAGATGGCCCGTCTCCTGGGAAGGACGGTGGCAGAAGTCCAGTCAGACCGAATCGACACGGTGCAGGGCTTCTGCCAGCGCTACGGCGCGTTCCTCGTCTTGAAGGGAGCCGGGAGCGTCATCGGCGAGCCGGGAGGGGAAATCTATATCAACCCCACCGGGAACCCCGGGATGGCGAGCGGCGGCTCGGGAGACGTCCTCACGGGCATGGTGGGGGCCTTGCTGGCCCGTGGGAGGGATCCGCTCCCCGCCCTCCAGGCCGCGGTCTATCTCCACGGCCTTGCCGGCGATCTGGCCAGAAATGCCAAAGGCGAAGAGGGGCTCATCGCTGGCGACATCCTGGAGGCGATCCCGGGAGCGATTCTGGCGGTGCAGCGCGGTGGCAGCCGAGCAGCGGTTTGAGAGCCGGAGCCCGGAGGAGACCCAGCGGGTCGGTGAGGCGCTCGGGGCTCGCCTCGGCTCCGGGGATGTGATCGCCTGCATCGGTGAGTTGGGGGCCGGGAAGACCTGCTTCCTCCAGGGGGTGGTGCGGGGATTGGGCGTCAGGGAGCCGGCCACGAGTCCCACCTTCGTCCTCGTCAACCACTACGAAGGACGGTTCCCCGTCTACCACCTGGACGCGTACCGGGCCGAGACCCTCACTGAGATTCTCGATCTCGGAGTGGAAGAAATGCTCTGGGGGGACGGGGTCACGATCGTTGAGTGGGGCGAGAAGCTTCTCCCCCTCCTCCCCTCCCATACCATCGTGGCTCGGATCTCAGGGCTCGGCGAAGAACCTCGGGAAATCGTTCTGGAAGGGCTTGCCGATCCGGTTCGCGTCGAGGCTCTGGGAGATCAGATGCGCGAGGCGCTCAGGACGGAAGGATAGTGAGTATCCAATTCTGGGCATTGATCCGGGACGGAGCCCGTGCTACGGATCGCCGTACGGGGATGGGATGGAAAAGGTCGCGCGGATCACCGACTGGCCGGAAGGGGAACGACCGCGCGAGCGGCTCTATCACGTCGGGCCGTCCCAACTGGCGGAAGCCGAGCTGCTGGCCATCCTCCTCGGGACGGGATCCAGGGGCCGGACCGCCTTGGATCTGGCCCGTGAGCTGCTCTCCCGCGACGGCAGTCTCGCAACCCTTGCGGGGCGCGATGTCAGCGAGCTGAAACAGCAGAAGGGTATCGGGCTTGCCAAGGCGGCGACGCTGGCCGCGGCTTTCGAGCTCACCCGCCGGATCCGGTCTCAGGCCCAGGCCGGCAGGGTGACCCTCGGAACTCCCGAGGCGGTCTTTTCCCACTTCGGCCCGCTGATGGAGGACCTGAAGAAGGAGGCCTTCCGGGTCGCCCTCCTGGACGCCCAGAACCACCTGCTGAAGGACGTGCTCGTCTCAGAAGGGACGTTGTCGGCGAGCCTGGTCCACCCGCGGGAGGTGTTCAAGCCGGCGGTTATCGAGTCGGCCGCCCATCTGATCCTGATCCACAATCACCCGAGCGGCGACCCGACCCCGAGCCGGGAGGACCTCCGGCTCACCCGCCAGCTTGTCGAGTGCGCCAAGCTCCTCGATATCCGGATCCACGACCACGTGATTATCGGACGGGGGCGCTTCGTGAGCCTGGCGCA
>CAYJUC010000237.1:0-6504 GCA_964372605.1 uncultured bacterium
TAGCGCTACAGTAATCCAGCCTACGGGTCGTTCTGGTTCTACGTCTGCTCAGACTACCGGTCGAACGGGAAACCGCGAAGGGAGCTCTCGCATGTGCTCAAGGTGTTCCTGATCGATCGCGCGGGTTTCATTCGCGAGATCTACAGCTCCACCTTCCTCCACCCGAAGACCGTGTTGAACGACGTCAAGACGCTGCTTCTGGAGGACCGGTAACGTCTCGGCTCACGCCTCCGCGCGCCGTGGGCGCGGCCGCCAGACGTTCTGGCAGCGAGTCTCCGTGGTGAAGCACGCCATGATCATCGCGCCCACGGCCACCGCCAGGCAGAGGCTGAACGCGGCGTGGTAGGCCGCGAACGGATAGACTCTCCGCCCGCCGGCAACGATCCCCCCCCATCGCGCGTCGAGGATGACGCCGGTGATCCACTGAAGTAGCGCCATGCTGACGAAGACCGGCAGGTTGTGGAAGCCGATGGAAAGTCCCACTCGCTCGGGATTGTTCACCTCGCGCACGCAGGGCATGGAGAGGATCGCCGCGCCCGAGGCGAAGCCCAGGAGGAAACAGAGCGGGCCGAACCACTCCACGGGGACCCGCATCGGGCCCGGCGCGACCAGGAAGATCCACGGGACGATGTAGAGCAGGGTGGAGCCCACCATCGGCAGCCGCCGGCGCGCGAGCCCCCGATCAGAGATCCACCCGATCAACGGCCCTCCCACCATGGCCCCCGCCGCGGCGAACGCCATCAGATTTGAGGCTTTCACGCGCTGGAGACCGTATACCTGGGTGAGGTAGGGAACGCCCCAGAGTCCCACGAAGGTCACGAGCGTCGCGTACATCCCGCTCGAGGCCAGGACGGGCGGCCACGAGCGCAGGTTGGCGAGGACGGCGCCGATCCCGGTGAGCACCTCCCGGAAGGACAGTGCGCTACTCGTTCTGGCGACGTTCACCGGAGCCAGCCCCATCTCCTCCGGGCGGTCGCGCACGAAAAGGGCGGCGGTCGCCCCCAGGAGCAGCGTGAACCCCCCGATCGTCATGAACGAGGCGCGCCAGCCGAGCCCCTCGACCAGCAGCGCGAGCGGGCTGGTGGCCACGATGGCGCCGAGCGCCCCGGCGGTCTGGCTCAACCCCGAGACGGTGCCGAACTCGTTCGGCCGGAACCATTCGGAGGCGAGCCGGAGCGACGCGATGAGAATCACCGAGGCGCCCAGGCCGACCAGCAGCCGTCCCACCGCCGCCACGCCGAAGAACGGAGCCAGGCCGAAGAGCGCGGAGCCAAGCCCCATCGTCCCCGCGCCCGCGGTGAGGGTCCAGCGGGGTCCGAGCGTGTCTGCCAGGCTCCCGGCGGGAAGGGCCATGGCCGCAAAGACGTACGGGTAGATGGCCATCAGGTTTCCAAGCGTGGCGGCCGGGATTGCGAAGGCGCGCATCAGGTCCTCGGCGACCACGGCGGGGGCGATGCGGTGAAAGTACGAGAAGAAGTAGAGGGCTCCTGGGACGAGGATGATGAACCAGCGGAGCCGGAGCGTCCTGGCGAGCGGATCAGTCACGCGCGCGCGATTGGATGTTTTGCTTGATCCACTGCACGATCTCGTCCGTGGTGGAGTCCACCCCCCAGAGTTCGGCGACCCCGCGAGCTTTCAGCTCCCGCATCTCTTTTGGCAGCATCGTGCCGCCGCCGATCAGCGTGATCTGCTCCGCGCCTTGAGCCTTCAGCAGTTCCAGGATTCGCGGGAAGACGATCATGTGGGTGCCGGAGAGGATGGAGAGCCCGATGGCGTCCACGTCCTCCTGGACGGCGGTCGCCACGATCTGCTCTGGCGTCTGGTGAAGGCCCGTGTAGATGACCTCGAAGCCCGCGTCCCTGAGCGAGCGCGCCACGATCTTGGCGCCGCGGTCGTGACCATCCAGCCCCGGCTTGGCTACTAGCACTCGGACCTTACGCTCGGTCACCCTCACCCCCACCCTCTCCCTGAGAGCCCTGAGAGGGAGAGGGATGCAATGCCTTAGATGCTCTGGGACTTACGCCACTCGCGGATCTGGTCGCCGTGCTCCCGCCAGTGGTGGGGTCCCACGCCGTCCATGGTGCGGGCGGCTGACCTGCCCGGGGCGAAGCGCTTCTCCGGCACCGTTTGGGCCGTGGCGATCAGCGCATCGTAGGAGGCGTCCACCTCTCTCAGCATTTCCGCCACCGACTTCCCCGCGTAGGCCTTCACGAACTTTTCGTTCCAGGGATCCGCATCGTCATAGGAGACCCCTTCGAGCACCGGTTTTTCGCCACGAGCGATCCGCTCCAGCACCGGGACCATCTCGCGATGCCAGCCCGCCACGTGGCAGAGGACCTCGCGGACGCTCCAGGTTCCCAGCATGACCTGCGTCAACTGCGCGTCGGAAAGCTCTGCATAGGACGCCTTGAAGGTCGCGAACTCCTCAGCGACCTGCTTGAGCTGTTCGTCCTTGGCCGACATAAAACCCTCCTAAAAAACAATGGGCTCGCGGTAAAGCCCGAAGATTTCTTTGAGCGCGTTGACGATCTCCCCCTCTGACGCGTACGCCTTGACACACTCGATCGTGACCGGCATCAGGTTCTCGTCGCTTCGCGCCACCTCCTGAAGCTTCGCCAGGAGCTTTCGGACCTTCGCGTTGTCCCGCTCGCGCTTCACCCGGGCGAGCCGCTCCTTCTGGGTCTGCTCGATGCCAGCATCCAGTGAATGAAGGGGAATGGTGGGCTCCTCCGGTTCCGGCTCCCTGTATTTGTTGACCCCGACCACGACTTTTTCGCCCCGCTCCTTGGCGCGCTGATAGGCGTAGGCCGAATCCGCGATCTCCTGCTGGAAGAAGTTTCGCTCCAGCGCCCGCACGGTCCCGCCCATCTGGTCGATCCGGTCGAGGTATGCCAGGATCTCCCGCTCGGTCTCTGCGGTGAGCGCCTCCACCAGATAAGAGCCACCCAGGGGGTCGATGGAGTTGGCCACGCCCGACTCCTCCAGAAGAATCTGCTGGGTGCGGAGGGCGAGCTTCATGGCGTCTTCGGAGGGGATGGCCAGCGCCTCGTCCATACCGTTGGTGTGGAGCGACTGGCAGCCGCCGAGCACCGCGGCAAGCGCCTGGTAGGCGGTCCGGACCACGTTGTTCATCGGCTGGGCCGCGGTGAGGGAAGAGCCCGCGGTCTGGCAGTGAAAGCGGAGGCGCATGGACTCGGGTTTCCTGGCGCCGAAGCGCTCCTTCATGATCCGGGCCCAGAGCCGGCGCGCGGCCCTGAACTTGGCCACCTCTTCGAAGAAGTCCGAATGGGAGATGAAATAAAACGACAGGCGCGGAGCGAATTCGTCCACGGGAAGCCCGGTCTTCCTGACCTCCTCGACGTACGCGATGCCGGCGGCCAGCGTGAAGGCCGCCTCCTGGACGGCCGTGGAGCCGGCTTCCCGGATGTGGTAGCCGGAGATGTTCACCGGGTTGTAGTGGGGGAGGTGGCAGACGGAGTAGCAGATCGAGTCGCGGACGATCCGGAGCGACGGCTGGACCGGGTAGATCCACTCCTTCTGGGCCGTGAACTCCTTGATGATGTCGTTCTGGACGGTCCCCGAGAGCCGGTTCAGCGGAACGCCGCGCTTTTCCGCCAGGGCCACGTACATGGCAAGGAGGATCCACGCCGTCGGGTTGATCGTCATCGAGACGCTGATCCCGCCGAGGTCGATCCCGGCGAACAGATCTTCCATGTCCGCCAGCGTGTCCACGGCGACGCCCTCGCGGCCGACCTCTCCGAACGACCGGGGATCGTCGGAGTCGTATCCCATGAGGGTCGGCATGTCGAAGTCCACGCTGAGCCCGGTCTGCCCCTGGGCGATCAGGAACTTGAAGCGCGCGTTGGTGTCCGCCGGCGTCCCGAAGCCAGCGATCTGGCGCATGGTCCACGGCTGGGCCCGGTACATGGTGGGGTAGGGGCCCCGCGTGAACGGGTACTGGCCGGGGAATCCCAGGGCGTCTTCGTAGTCGTGAGCTTCGACGTCAGCCGGCGTGTAGAGCCGCCTCAGCTCCCGCCCCGACAGCGTCGTGAAACCTTTCTTCCGCTCCGGCCGTCTGGCCTGGAACGTTTTGAGCACCGTCTCCTCCCACTCCTTCAGCCGTTCCCTCAGACTCTTCAGCGCGTCGGCGTTGAACATGACCGTTCCCCGCTTTCAGGAGTTGAGGAAGCCCCGCACCGCCCGCCGGGTCTTCTCGTTCTTGCCGAGGAGCAGTGTGTAGTGATTGGTGTTCGGGATCACCACGAGCTTGGCCCGGGGAATGGCGTGGGCCAGCGCTTCGGCCTCCTCCTGCGTCATGAGGCAGTCGGTTTCTGAGAGGAGGCCGTCGGGCGCCCGGAGAATCAGGGTGGGGGACTTGATCCGGTGGTGATAGACCCAGAAGCGCTCGCGGGCGAAGTTGGCCACCTCCTCTTCGATGGCGTGCTTCGCCACCTTCGACTTCACCGTCCCGCTCGGGGAGATCTCCACGTCTGCGCGGAAGTAACGCTCGATCTCGTCGTTCCATCGCCCCGCAAACATCGGCAGGAGCTGAAGCATCTGGAGAAAGATCTCCATGGACGGAAACTCGATCCCGACGCGGCCCACCGCCGGCCCCAGGGAGTCGAAGATCTCCGCCCGCACGTCGATCCCCCCGTCGATCAGGACCAGTTGTTTCACGCGCTGGGGGTAGCGGCTGGCGAAGTAGGCGGCGATGTTGGCCCCCAGCGAGTGGCCGAAGAGGATGACGCGCTTGAGCCCGAAGTGATCCAGGAGCGCCGCCAGATCATCGGCGTGAATGGGAACGCTGTAGCCCTTCGGCGGCTTCTCGCTCTCTCCGCGCCCCCGGAGGTCGTACGCGATCACGCGGTAGTCAGGAGCCAGGAAGCCCGCCAGGCTCTCCCAGCAGGCGTGATTGGCGGTGAGGCCGTGGATGCAGACGATGGCAGGGCCTTTGCCGGGCCACTCGCGAGTGGCGAGCCTCACGCCGGTGGAGATTTCGGTGAGCATGGAGGATTCATTGTAGCCGGCCGCGCCGGGATTGCAAAGCCGGTATAAAATCATCTTGTGGTTCGGCCCACGGTTCGGTGGCCTCTCACTTTCGACCAAGCGCGCGCGCTTCAGGAGCGGCTTCGCTCCCGTGTGAAGCTCACAGGTGGGCCGCGGCGGGTCAGGCTGGTGGCCGGCGCCGACCTGGCGTACCGGCGGGACGGAAGCCAAGCCTGGGCCGCGGTGGCGCTCGTCAGGCTTGCCGATTGCTCGGTCGTTGAAGTCGCGACGGCGTCGGGGCGGCCGGCGTTTCCCTACGTTCCCGGCTATCTCTCCTTCCGCGAAGGGCCGCTGCTCCTGGAGGCCTTCGGCAAACTCCGCCAGACCCCGGATCTCTGTCTCTTCGACGGCCAGGGGCTGGCCCACCCCAGGCGCTTCGGTTTGGCCTGCCATCTGGGGTTGCTCCTGGATCTCCCAAGCGTCGGGTGCGCCAAGTCGCGTCTGGTGGGGGAGTATCGGGAGCCGGGCGCGAAGCGGGGGGAGTGGAGCCCGCTCAGGCTGGATAGCCGGATCGTTGGCGCCGTGCTCAGGAGTCGCGACGACGTCAACGCGATCTTCGTCTCTCCCGGCCACCGGATCACGCTCAGGAACGCTGTCCGGTGGGTCCTTGCGTGCTCGCGCACGCGCGTCCCCGAACCGATCCGCCTCGCCGAGCAGGTCGTCAACCGCCTCAAGAGGGAGTGAACCTATGCCTGCTCAATCGGTCAACGGGATCGAGATCCACTATGACCTCACCGGCAGCGGTCGTCGCACCTGCCTGTTCATCCACGGCTCCGGCGGGAGAGGTGCGAGCTGGATCCGCCAGCTCGAACGGCTCGCCGACGCCGCCCGAGTCGTGGCGCTGGACCTGCCCGGCCACGGTCAATCGGGCGGCGAGGGGTACAGCGTGATCGAGGATTACGCGCGGATGGTGCGGGACTTCGTGGAGGCGGCGAAGCTCGGCAAGGTCGTGCTCGGCGGTCACTCCATGGGGGGCGCCGTGGCTCAGGCCTTCGCGCTCTCTTACCCAGAGCGACTCGACGGGCTGATCCTGGTGGGGACGGGGGCGCGCCTCAGGGTCCTCCCGAAAATCTTCGAGCTGCTCCGGGCGGACTACCCCGAGGGTGTTCGCTTCATCAACGGCCGGGCCTTCAGCCGTTCCACGGCGCAGAGGCTCAAGGACGCCGCGCGGGCGCGCGCTCTGGAGACTCGTCCACAAGTGACCATCGGCGACTACACGGCCTGCAACGGTTTCGACGTGATGGAGCGGATCGGCGCGCTCCGGATCCCCACGCTGGTGATCGGCGGCGAGGACGACCAGCTCACCCCGCCCAAGTACGCCCGATACCTGGCGCGAACCATCCCGGGAGCAGTCCTGGTGATGGTGGAGCAGGCCGGCCACTACGTCCACCTTGAGCAGCCAGAGGTGGTAAACCAGGCGATCCGCGACTTCCTGACAACGCTCGGCGCCCGCTGATC
>CAYJUC010000238.1:0-6493 GCA_964372605.1 uncultured bacterium
CATCGTACACTAGAACCTGTGTAGTGTCGAGGACAGGTGGCGGCAACCGGGAAGCCGATTGGCGCGTTGAGATCGATGAGGCTCTTCAGAAGGCTGCGGCAGCGGTCTTGCTGGTCGGGCCGGGGTTCCTCGCGTCGGATTTCGTGATGCGCCACGAACTACCGCGCCTCCTGGAATCAGCTGGCCAGCGGGGCACGAAGGTATTCCCTGTGATCGTGGGGTATTGCGGCTACGCAGCGACCGAACTTGAACGATACCAGGCGGCAAACGCGCCCGAAAGGCCTTTGGAAAGTCTCTCTCGCGCTGAACAGAACAAGATCCTCAACGAACTCGCGGTTTCGGTTGATCGGGCCCTTCGAGCTTCGCCCAGCACTACCCACGCCCCGAACGCATCCCTCCCACAGGCGCACCGTGACGCTATCCGAGAAATCGTGCGCAGCCTCCACGATACACATACTGCCTTCGTCGCCCAGTGCCGCCGGCGCGACGATCTCGTAGATATGCTCGAGCGACGGCTTCGAATCCACAACGACCTGGAGTACGAAAAGTTCTTCTTCAAGTATTTCCCGCAACTGACCGAGGCGGAGCGCTTCGAGTTTGACCAGATCCGCGCGATGACCGAGGGGCCATTGTGCGATGGGAATCGACGAATCGTTGAACTATTGGCGAAGTTCCCAGACCTGGTTGACGAGATCCCCGAGCTAATGGCTCTACGACAGCACTTGGTGTTCTGGTTAAACAAGTTCGACCGTGTCTTTCAGGGAAACAGAGCCATGTGTTTGCTGTACACGGGCGTAGAGGACGGTGTACCGTTTCCCTCCTACGTGAATGACGTCATTGGGGAATGGCTCCAGCGGCGATAGCACGCATAACCTGGGCATGCAGCCGACGGCCTTCGGCCGCGGCTGATACCGGCGGTTGAATGAAGGTCATCGGCGAGCCGCGCGTGCAGGTGGACCCGGCGAGCCTTGCCGGCAAGGAGCGGGACACGCTGGTGCTGACCTGGGAGGAGCGGCGGTGGGGGCGGCGCAGGGTCACGACCGAGCGCGGGCGGGAAGTCGCCCTCGCGCTCCCCACCGGGAGCGTGCTGTCGGTCGGCGCGGTCCTGCTGGTCGAGCCCAACTGGTACCTCGAAGTCGAGGCCGCGCCCGAGCCGGTCATCGCTGTCTTCCCGCGGGATCACGCTCAGGCGCTCCGAGTCGCCTTCGAGGTTGGCAACCGCCATTTCCCCCTCGCCGTCGATGGGGATGCCCTCTTTGTCCCGGACGATCCGGCAATGGAGCAGCTCATGACCCGGCTCGGCGCCAAGTGGGAGCGTCGCGCCGCGGTCTTCAGCCCGATCGGCTCGGGCCCGGCTCATGAACATTGACCCGCTCCTGAGCCTGCTCCAGTTCGCCGACGGCCTGTTTCCCGCCGGCGGCTACGCTCATTCCTTCGGGCTCGAATATTACGTCCAGGCCGGTGTCGTCCGGGACCCGGCCGGCGTCGAGGAGTTCGTCCGGGCCCACCTGGGGGGGACAGCGGGGCCCTGCGACGCCGTCGCCGTCGTCTCGGCATTGACCCTCGGCGAGATGGAAGACCTGGACGGCTGCCTCGCCCTCGATGACACCGTGGACGCCATGAAGCCGGTGAGGGAGTTCAGGGACGCCAGTCGTCAGATGGGGCGCCAGACCCTTCGGGTGGCAGCCGCGCTGGCCGGCCATCCGATGCTCCGCGCGTTCTCGGAATCCGTGGATTCGGGCCTGACGCCTGGTCACCATCCGCTGGCCTACGGGCTGGCCGGGAGCGCGTTCGGCTGGGCTCGCGAGGCCGCCGCCAGCGCCTACCTCTACTCGACGACGGCCCTCCTCGTCGGCGCGGCGCTCAGGTTGCTCCCGCTCGGCCAACTCGACGGCCAGCGGATTCTCTGGGCCGCGGGTCCCCTCATCGCGCGACTGGCGCGCGAGGCAGCCGGGAAGGGCCCCGCCGATCTCTGGAGCTTTGCGCCGGGGATCGAGATCGCCGGCATGCGCCACGCTCGGCTCGACGCGCGGCTCTTCCGCTCATGATCTCGAAGCCGCTCAAGATCGGGGTGGGGGGGCCGGTCGGGTCGGGGAAGACGGCGCTGATCGAGGCCCTCTGCCTCCGGATGCGTGAGCGGTACGATCTCGCGGTGGTGACCAACGACATCTATACGAAGGAGGACGCCGAGTTTCTCATCCGGCGGGGCGTCTTGCCGCCGGAGCGAGTGTCCGGGGTGGAGACCGGCGGCTGCCCGCACACCGCCATCCGCGAGGACGCCTCGGTGAACCTCGAGGCCATTCGTGACCTGCTGCGACGGTTCCCGGATCTGGCGCTGATCTTCGTGGAGAGCGGTGGAGATAACCTGGCCGCCACGTTCAGCCCCGAGCTGGTGGACGCCGCGATCTATGTCATCGACGTCGCCGAAGGGGAGAAAATCCCGCGCAAGGGAGGCCCGGGAATTACCCGATCCGACCTCCTGGTCATCAACAAGATCGATCTCGCCCCGTACGTGGGGGCGGATCTCTCGATCATGGAGTCGGACACCAAGCGGATGCGGGGAGCGCGGCCGTTCGTCTTCACCAACCTGAAGGATGGGACCGGCGTTGCTTCGATCATCGACTGGATCCGCGCCGAACTCCTTTTCGAAGCTTGATCGCGTCGGGCGGGATGGCGCGCTCTCTCTCGCCTTCGAACGGCGGGGCGGGCGCACGGTCCTGACCGAGCGTCGCTTCACGCTCCCCCTCCAGGCGCTGGAGCCGATCTCGCTCGACGGCGGTGCGCTCTGTCTCATGCTCCTGAATCCCACGGGAGGGTTGGTGGGGGGCGATCACCTCACGACCGCAATCGCGCTGGGGCCCGGTGCCCACGTCTCTCTGACCACGCCCTCGGCCACCAAGGTCTACCGTACCCTGGGCCCTCCGGCCGTCCAGGAAACAACGATCACCCTCGCAGAGGGCGCGCGGCTCGAATACCTTCCCGATCATGTGATCCCGTATCCCGGATCGGCGTTCCATCAGTCCGTGACGCTTGCGATGGGACCGGGGAGCCGGGCGATTCTCTCTGACGCCTTTGCGATCGGCCGGCTGGCTCGGGGAGAACGATGGCAATTCAGAGAGCTAGTGAGCCGGACCACCGTCACCCTGCGGGGGCAACCGCTCTTTTTAGATCGGATCAGACTCGACCCACCGAGCGGGATCCCGGCGGGGCTCGGCGGGATGGAGGGGTTCGGCTACCTCGCCACCCTCACATGCTTCGCCGACGCCCTTGAGAGTTGGGAGAGCGTGGCCCGAGCACTGGAAGCGCGACTCGACGAGATCCCGTCGGTCCGGGGCGGCGTGAGCCCGGTCTCCCGGGGTGGCTTGATCGTCCGTTTCCTCGCCGCGTCGGCACCGGATATTACCCAGGCGAGCCTGGCCCTCTGGACCCTGGCCCGGCAACTGCTTTTCGGCCTCCCGCGCCTCGATTTAAGGAAAAGCTGACCGCGCGCTTCCCCTCAGCCTAAAGATTGGGCAGATGAACGGCGCTGCCCACGATTTGGTCATCTCGGATCGGTTGGAAGACGCGGAAGTTGCTGGAAAATCTCGCTTCACCCTCCGGCATGGGGTTTGCTACCTGAACGCCTGAGATTTCCTGAGCCAAAGGAGACGTCAGATGGCGGACGGCAGCGTGACCCCTGAAGTGGCCGTTGAGCGAGCGGTCGAAACCGCCGTAGAACGAGCAGTCTTCGGCTCCGAGCTTCGCCGGCGGGAGTTTGTGAAGCTGGTGGGGGCGGGGAGCGCGGCAGCGCTCCTGGCCTCGGTGTTTCCCATGAGCGCCGCCAAAGCGCTCGCCCAGGAGAAGCTGGGGCCGCCGGAGAAAAAAGACCTCAAGGTCGGCTTCATCCCGATCACCTGCGCGACCCCCATCATCATGGCCGAGCCCATGGGGTTCTACAAGAAACACGGGCTCAACGTTCAGGTCGTCAAGGCCTCAGGCTGGGCCATGATCCGGGACCTCTCCATCAACAAGGAGACAGACGCGACCCACATGCTGACCCCCATGCCGCTCGCCATCACGCTGGGGGTGGGCGCCCAGGCGGTCCCCTATGTGATGCCCGCCGTCGAGAATATCAACGGCCAGGCGATCACGCTCGCCAACAAGCACAAAGGGGTCAAGAGCGCCAAGGAGTTCAAGGGGTTCAAGCTGGCCGTCCCCTTCGACTACTCCATGCACAACTTCCTGCTCCGGTACGTGGTGGCCGAGGCCGGCCTGGACCCTGACAAAGACATCCAGATCCGGGTCATCCCGCCGCCCGAGATGGTGGCCAACCTCCGCGCCGGCAACCTGGATGGCTATCTCGGCCCGGATCCGTTCAACCAGCGGGCCGTGTACGAGGAAATCGGGTTCATCTGGATGCTGTCGAAGGATATCTGGCCTGGGCACCCCTGTTGTGCCTTCGCCGCCACGCGGGAGTTCGCAGAGAAGCACCCCAACACTTTCATGGCGCTCTTTCGCGCCATCGTGGAGGCCACGCAGTACGCCCACAACCCCGCCAACCGGAAGGAGATCGCCAAGGCGATTGCACCCAGGAACTTCCTGAACCAGCCGGTGGAGGTGGTGGAGCAGGTGCTCACGGGGACATTCCCGGACGGGCTCGGCAACACCCGGACGGTCCCGGACCGGATCGACTTCGATCCCTTCCCCTGGCACTCGATGGCGATCTGGATCCTGACCCAGATGAAGCGCTGGGGATATATCAAGGGCGACGTGGATTACAAGAAGATCGCGGAGCAGGTCTACCTGGCCGCCGACTGCCGGAACGTGATGCAGGCCATGGGCTCCAAAGCTCCTTCCCAGAATTCAATCAAACATACCTTCCTTCTGGGCAAGACCAAGATCTTCGATCCCGACAAGCCCGAGGAGTATATCAAGTCGTTCGCGATCCGGAAGGCGTAGCGGCAGCGGGCGATGCGGCGCGACCGCCAGCGCGTGATCATCTACTCGATCCTGCTCTGCGCGGGGTTTCTCCTCTTCTGGCAGCTCATCTCCGCTCCGACCACTGGGGGCAAGTCCCAGGGACTGCCGGGCCCGCTCGCCGTGGGGACGGTCGCCTGGGAGATGGTCTCGAACCCCTTCTACGACCACGGTCCTAACGACAAGGGGATCGGGCTCCAGATGCTGTTCAGCCTGGGGCGCTTGGCCATTGGCTACGCGACGGCGGCGCTCGTGGCCATCTTTCTCGGGGTGGTGTTGGGGCTTTCGCCCACGCTCTACCGGGCGGTCAACCCCTACGTTCAGATCCTGAAGCCTATCTCCCCGCTCGCTTGGATGCCGCTGTTTCTCTACACCATCAAGAACGCAGGCATGGCGGCTGTGCTCGTGGTCTTCATGTCCTCGCTCTGGCCCACCCTGGCCAACACGGCCTTCGGGGTGGCGAGCATCAAGCGGGACTACCTGAACGTCTCGGCGATTCTCCAGCTCTCCTGGTTCGGCCGCCTCTTCCGGGTCATCCTCCCGGCGGCGGCGCCGGCCATCGTGGCCGGGCTCCGGATCTCCGTCGGGAGCGCCTGGGTGGCGATCGTGGCTGCCGAGATGCTGATCGGAGGCACCGGCATCGGCTACTTCGTCTGGAATGAGTGGAACAACCTGGCGCTGACCAGCGTCATCTTCGCCATCCTGGCTATCGGCCTCGTGGGCGTGCTCCTCGACGCGGGATTCGGCCGGCTGTCGAAGCTGGTCGCGTACTCCGAGTAGGGGACAGGGGTGGCCTTTCTCGAGATCGACCACGCCACCAAGTTCTTCCCCGATCCGGACAGCAAGGGAGAGGTCTGCGTCTTCAGGAATGTCGCCTTCGGGATCGAGCGGGGAGAGTTTCTCACCATGGTGGGGCATTCCGGCTGCGGCAAGTCAACCCTTCTGAACATCATCGCGGGGCTGGAGACCGCCACCACCGGCGGCGTGGTGCTGGAGGGCAGGGAGGTCCGGCAGCCGGGGATGGACCGGATGGTGGTCTTCCAGAACTTCTCGCTGATGCCGTGGATGACGGCCTTCGAGAACATCCGGCTGGCGGTGCGGGCGGCCAACCCGGGATGGAGCCGGAGGGAGGTGAAGGAATACGTCCAGCGTTACATCGACATGGTCGGGCTCACCGGCGCGGAAAAGAAGCGCCCGACGGCGCTCTCCGGTGGGATGCGCCAGCGGGTGGGGCTGGCGCGGGCCTTCGCCACCGAGCCCAAGGTGCTGCTCCTGGACGAGCCGTTCGCCCAGATCGACGCCCTCACACGCGGGGTGATTCAGGAGGAGCTGGTCCGGATGTGGACCGCCAGCCGGAACACGGTCTTCATGGTCACCCACGACGTGGACGAGGCGATCCTGCTCTCGGACCGGATCGCGCTCATGACCAACGGTCCCGACGCCCGGCTGGCGGAGATCGTCCCGGTCAAGATCCCGAGGCCACGCACGCGCGCCACCATCATCGAGGATCCGGAGTACGCCCGGGTCCGGAACCACA
>CAYJUC010000239.1:0-6466 GCA_964372605.1 uncultured bacterium
CGAGGACGCCAAGCGCTGCTACGAGCGCTTCGGCCTCCATCGAGAGTGGACGGCACTCGTCGCGGACGTGCGTCGGGCGCACCATCGAAAGACCGGCTTCATGGCCAACTTCGAGAGACTCGCCGCCGGCCACGGCCCGAGCGACGAGCCGTCGTTTCTCAAGCGGGCGCGGAGCCGCTGGTCGGCCCGTGGGGAGCCATGACCGCCACGAAGAGCGGAGGGTGCCCGGCCGCCAGGGCATGAGCCGGGAGAAGGAGGAGTGGAGCTCGTGCGGGGCTTCGAACCACTCTGCGCCGACCGCTGGCCGGACAACCCACTCGAGGGCGGTCACGTTGACCCGGCGCGTCCGCCCCTTTCGCCTGCAGATTGCCACGATCCCTTGCGGCGTCCCATCCCAACGGGATTCGATGACTTTTGTATCGTGGAACTCCGCGGAATTGCGAGAGTGGCATGAGTGGCGCAAGTGGTAAGGCCAGTTAACCTTCGGATCAGTTCCTGACACGCCACCAGAAGCTTTATATGATTACGCTTGTAATAAACCGTCATAATGATCGTCTTCAATTCCTCGACGCTGATCTTGCTTGCGAAGGTGGAGCTTTTGGACACCTTCTTAGCGGCGCTGGACGAGCAGGTCGTTATTCCCAAAGAAGTCGAACGGGAGTGTTGCGAAGAAAAAGGCGCCGCTGCTGCGCTCTTCATCCGGAGGGCGATCCGGGAGAGGAGAATTGCTGTTCAGCCCCCGAAGGCGCGAAGAGTCTCTGGGAAGATCCGTGCAGACTTTCCTCTGGGCAAGGGCGAGGCAGAGGCGCTGGCGCTGGCCTTTTCACAGAAGGCCCGGCTCTTCGCAACCGATGATAAGAAGGCCATCCAGGCATCCAAACTGCTGAAGATCCCTTTCACGACCGCCGTAGGCATCCTGGTGCGCATGCATGAGACGGGCCTACTGGAGAAGAAGGAAGCACTGCTTAAACTCGAAGCGCTCCGGAGGTGCGGCCGCTATAAGAAAAATATCATCGAAGATGCGAAATGAAGATGCGAAATCAAGGCTGGAGGTGAAATGAATGGCCAAGACAGTAAGTATACGAATGGATGAAGAGAACTATGCGTTTTTGCACAAGCTGGCGAAGGAAGAAAAGGAAGACCTCTCAAAAGCTGTACGTGAAGTCGTCTACAAAGGCCGGATCATGCTCGCTCTGGAGAAGTACAAAATAGGCCAGGCCTCCCTTGGCAAAGCCGCTGAGCTCGCGGGTCTATCTGTGGGCCAGATGATCACTCTGCTGGCCGAATACGGGGTGCCAAGCAATTTGGAAACAGAGGATTACCGACAGGGCTTGGAGCACCTGCGGAAGGTCTGGTAGGGGAAGCGCCTGAGCCGAGCCTGTCGGAGAGTGAGGGGGAGCACGTGAAGCGGCTCCACGAGTTGAGAGCGCGGGGCATCGAGAAGATCCTCATTCTCGACCGCGGGAACGTTGAGCTCGGCGTGCCGAAAGGCTGGTCGGTGGAGCCGGATCCCGATGGGTTCATGAAGCTCAAGGACCCCACGGACTCATGCCTCTTGGAGGTCTCGTACTTGCGGCTCCCACCGCTCCTCCCGAGTGCGCCGCCCCCGGACGAGCGACTGCGGCTCGTTCTCAAAGACACCCCAGAGGCGGCAGGGCATTCGCCGGTTGTCGTGTCCGAACGCGAGGGAACGCGCTTCGCCTGGGCGGAGTACGCCTACGAATGTGACGACCCTGACAGTGGCGAAGGACGACAGGCCCGAGGTCGTTGGCTGCTCGCCGCCGATGGAATCTTCCAGGCCCTCCTGACCTTCTACTACTGGGCCGACGACGCCGCTTGGGCCGTGGCGGTGTGGGAACACATCGTCGAGACCCTGAGATTCGGCACCGGCATCTCGCTGGAAAGCCCGAAAGATCACTGGTCCATGCGCGAAGAAGCCTGAGCGCGGAACCATTTCGCGGGAGCGGTTTGAACTGGTGGCCCCAACGGGATTCGAACCCGTGTTTCCGGATTGAGAGCCCGATGTCCTAGGCCTCTAGACGATGGGGCCGCACGCGGAAAAAAGACTGGCTGGGAGAGGAGGATTCGAACCCCCGCTACGTGGTCCAGAGCCACGCGTCCTACCGCTAGACGATCTCCCAGCGTAAGGAGAATTAGATCACCGCTGGGCGAAAATGTCAACGAAACCGCAAAAAACGCCCTCGCTTACTTGATCGCTGACTTCAGGTTCCTGCTGGCCTTGAACCGTGGAACCCGGGTCGCAGGAATCTTGATGGCCTTCCCGGTTCTCGGGTTCCGCCCGTTTCGCGCCGCCCGCCTCCCAACCGAAAAGGTTCCGAATCCGGCCAGCGAGACCCTGTATCCCTTCTTGAGCGAGTCGCTGATGGCCGACAGGAACGCGTTGAGCGATTTCTCGGCCGACGTCTTCGTGCCACCGGCCGCCTTGGCCATGGCAGCCACCAGCTCCGCCTTCGTCATGGCGCCCTCCCTCAGGACCTTGAAGAAGTTCCCCTCGATATAACCGGAGTCATCCGAGCGTGTCAATAGGGTCGCGGCGTAGGGATTCGCCCACCGGCCTGCTATAATGAGGGCCGCCCAAGCCGCCCCCGAAAAAGGAGTGGTGCATGCCGCGCGGAGCCATTGTTGACGCCTCGAGCGTCCTCATGATTTCCTTCGCCGTGGTCCTCACCGTCATCGCCTATTTCAAAGATCCCGGCCTGCCATGGATCGGCGCGCGCAACGGGTTCGCCCTCATCTGGTTCATCCTCCCCCGCCTGATCGCCGCCATGCTCCTCACCGGGATGCTCCAGGTGCTGATTCCGCAGGAGCTGGTGAGCCGCCACTTCGGCCGTGAGACCGGGTTCACGGGGCTCGTGATCGCGACGGTGGCCGGCATGGTGACCCCGGGCGGCCCCATGGTGAGCGTCCCGTTCATGGTGGCCTTGTCCAACTCCGGGGCCGGCATGTCCGTCCTGGTCGCCTACATCACCTCCTGGTCGCTCTTCGGCATTCACCGGATCATCGCCTGGGAGGGTCCGCTCATGGGGTGGCACTTCGTCTTCGTCCGTTCGCTCGCGAGCCTGGCCTTCCCCGTGCTGGCCGGCTGGCTCGTCAAACTGTTCTACCACGAGTGACCCGTGGCCCAGGACGACCTCCGCCAGTTCCTCGCCCACCTCGAGTCCGGGGGACAGCTCCGCCGGATCAGTGTCCCCGTCAGCCGCGACCTGGAGATCACCGAAATCACGGACCGCGTGTCGAAGGGGCCGGAGCCGGAGAACGTGGCCCTCCTCTTCGAGCGGGTGGAGGGGTTCGAGATGCCGGTGCTCATGAACGCCTTCGGCTCGGCCCGGCGCATGGCCTGGGCCCTCGGGGTCGAGGATCTCGGCGAGCTGTCCGACCGGATCGCCAAGCTCCTCGACTTCCGCATGCCCGGCTCCTTCGTCGAGAAGCTCCGAAAACTGGGGGATCTTTTCGATCTCGCCAGAGCCGGACCGAAGCGCGTCCGCTCGGCCCCGTGCCAGGAGGTGGTGGAGACTCGGAGCCCCTCGCTGAAATCGCTCCCGGTGCTCAGGTGCTGGCCCAAGGACGCGGGCCACTACATCACGCTGCCCCTGGTCTTCACGCGGGATCCGGCGCGCGGCCAGCGCAACGTCGGGATGTACCGGCTGCAGGTCTTCGACGACCAGACCCTCGGCATGCACTGGCAGACCCACAAGGGGTCGGCCGAGCATCATCGGGCGGCCGAGGAGAGCGCCAAACCCATGGAGGTGGCCATCGCCCTCGGCGCAGATCCGGCCACCATCTACACCGGCTCAGCCCCTCTGCCGCCGGGAATCGACGAGATCGTCTTCGCGGGCTGGCTCCGCGGCGCCGGCGTGGAGATGGTCAGATGCAAGAGCGTGGACCTCGAGGTGCCGGCCCACGCGGAGATCGTCCTGGAAGGGTTCGTGGACCCGAAAGAGCGGCGCCGGGAGGGCCCGTTCGGGGATCACACGGGCTACTACTCGCTGGCCCGCGATTACCCGGTCTTCCACCTGACAGCGCTGACCCACCGGCGGAACCCGATCTACCCCTCGACGATCGTGGGGCGCCCGCCGCAGGAGGATTACTGGCTCGGCAAGGCGACCGAGCGGCTCTTCCTCCCCATCATCAGGCTGCTGCTGCCGGAGGTGGTGGACATCAACATGCCCGCCGAGGGGGTCTTCCACAACCTGGTGATCGTCTCCATCAAGAAGCGCTATCCCGGCCAGGCGCGGAAGGTGATGTACGCGCTCTGGGGACTGGGGCTCATGATGCTCGCCAAGAACATCATCGTGGTCTCCGAGCAGGTGAACGTCCACGACCTGCGCGCGGTCGCCTGGCGCGCCACCGGCAACATCGACCCGAAGCGGGACCTCGTCATTGTGGAGGGGCCCATGGACGACCTGGACCACGCCGCGTTTCGCTGGAGGTACGGCGGCAAGCTCGGGATCGACGCCACCGAGAAGGGGCCGCTGGACGCGGTGGACCAGGATTGGCCCGAAGAGATCGGCATGTCCGAGGAGATCAAGGGGCTTGTGACCCGTCGGTGGAAAGAGTACGGCCTCTGACCGAGAACCCGCGTGCAGAAGCTTCGGTACTTCTTCGAAGCCATCAAGATCGAGCACACCGTCTTCGCCCTCCCCTTCGCCTACATCTCGATGGCGCTGGCCGCAGGAGGATGGCCGGGATGGCGGGTGGTCGTCTGGGGGACGCTGGCGATGGTGGGGGCCCGAACGCTCGCCATGAGCGTGAACCGGCTGGTGGACCGGGCCATCGACGCCCGAAACCCGCGGACCGCCAACCGGCATCTCCCCCGCAGGCTCCTCGCGCCGCCCGAGGTGGCGGCGGGGGCGGTGGGCGGTGGGGTGCTGCTCCTGGTCTCGGCCTGGCAGCTCAACCCGCTCTGCCTCAAGCTGGCGCCCCTGGCGGTTCTCTTCCTGGTGGGGTACCACTACACCAAATATTTCACCTGGGGCTCTCACTGGATCCTCGGCTTCACCGACGGGATCGCCGCGGCGGGCGGGTGGATCTCGGTGAGGGAACGGTTCGAGCTTCCCGCCTTCCTCCTCTGGTTCGCCGTCACCGTCTGGATCGCCGGCTTCGACCTGATCTACGCCTGCCAGGACGTGGAGTTCGACCGGGCCGAGCGCCTCCGCTCGGTGCCCGCCCGCTTCGGCGTCGCCGCCGCCCTCCGCTGGTCCCGGATCTGCCACGCACTCACGGCGCTCAGCCTGGCCGCCGTAGGGTTGGTGATCCCGCTGGGGTGGAGTTACTGGATCGGCTGGCTCCTGGTGGTGGCGCTCTTCGTCTACGAGCACTCGCTGGTCTCCCCCGCCGACCTCTCCCGCGTGAACATGGCGTTCTTCAACGTCAATGGCTACATCGCGGTGATTGTCTTCCTCGCCACGCTCACCGGGTTATGGTTCTGATGCAGGAGGAAGATAAAGCCCGGTTCGTCCGGTCGATGTTCACCCGCATCGCCCGCCGCTACGACCTGATGAACAGTCTGATGACCTGCGGTCGCCACCAGGCCTGGCGGCGGGTTGCCGCGCGCATGACGGCGCTCCCTCCTGGCGGGGTGGCCCTGGACATCGCTACCGGGACCGGTGACCTGGCACTGGCGCTCCTCGAGGTCACTCAGGTCCGGCGCGTCTTCGGGATCGATTTCTCCGAGGGAATGCTCGCAGTGGGACGGCAGAAGCTCCGGGACTCGGGGCTCGGAAACCGGGTGAATTTCGTCGTCGGTGACGCCCTCTCCCTTCCCTTCCCCGATCGGAGCTTTGACGGCGTGACCTCGGCGTTCCTCCTGCGGAACCTGGCCGACCTCCGGCAGGGGTTGGCCGAGATGCGGCGGGTCGTCAAGCCCGGCGGCGCGGTCGTCGCGCTGGAGATCGCCCAGCCGACGCTCCCAGGGTTCAAGCAGTTCTTCCGCTGGTATTTCCATGGCCTGGTACCGTGGGCGGGCGGGATCATCAGCGGGGACCGGGAGGCCTACACCTATCTCCCCCGTTCAGTGGATCGCTTCGTGAGCCCCGACGAGCTGGGACGACTGATGGAGGCGGTGGGGTTTGGGCGGGTGACCTACCGGCGCCTCGGGCTCGGCACTGTCACCATCCACGCCGGCACCGCGTAGAACGACGATGCACGCGATCAGGGTTAGCGGCCTACGGAATGCCTTCGGAACTCTTGTGACAACGGTCTGGACGCGGCATCGCGGTGCCAACTCTATAAGAGTGGGGACAGCGTGCTGTCCAGTCATGGAGGGTATGACTTTTCATACCCCCCGCGAAAATAGCGGGGAAATCGTGGTCGATACCTATTAGAATGGACGGTAGTGCCCTGAGAATTCCATCCTGAATAGAAAGGAAGATCGCCCGTGGCGGTCAAATTTGACGTTGCGAAAGCTGACCTCACCTTCGAGGCTGGGTTCGGTCAGCCGGAGTTC
>CAYJUC010000240.1:0-6450 GCA_964372605.1 uncultured bacterium
AGCTCTGGACGACGCTGGCCGCCGAGACCCCGATGACGGTGCCCCGCGGCGCGCCTCTCCACGAGCAGGTCGAGCGCCTGCGCGGGAAGCTCCTCAAGTCCCGCCCCTAGACTCCTCGGAGGGAGGCTTCGCCCCCCTCACCCTGACCCTCTCCCCCGCCGGGGGCGAGGGTACCGAAAGAGCCCCCTCTCCCTGCCGAGGGAGAGCGTTGGGGTGAGGGTACCGACTTACAGCTTGTAGGCCTGGCGGGCGTTGTCCCGCAGGATCTTCTGCTTGGCGCGGTCGCCGAGGTCGCCCCGGTCCAGGAGCGTGTGGATTGACTCGGGGAAGTCGTTGTCCCAGTGGGGCCAGTCGGAGGCGTACATGATGGCGTCCTCGCCCACCATCTCCAGGACCTGGGGCAGGAGAGTCTCGCCGGCCTCGCAGGTGAAGTAGATTCGCCCGCTCTTGATGTACTCGCTCGGCTTTCGCTTGAGCAAGGGCGCCTCGACCTCGCCCCGCTTCTCGTACTCCTCGTCCATGCGATCCATCATGTAGGGGACCCAGGTGCACCCGGCCTCGAGAAACGCCAGGCGGAGCCGCGGGAAGAGCTCCGGGATGCCCCGGTAGATCATGTTCGCGAGCTGGATCATCAGCGACACGGGGAAGCCGACGGTGTGGATGTCGATGAAGTAGTCGAGGAGGTCCACGAAGTAGCGGCGGTCGTGGGGGACGCCGTGCACCGCCAGGAGGCAGTCCAGCCGCTGGGCCTCCTCGTAGATCGGATGAAACTCGGGGTGGCCCAACGGCCGCCGCATGCCGAGGGCGGGGAGCATGGCGGTCACCATCCCCAGCTCGGTGACGGCTCGTCGCAGCTCCTTCACCGCCAGGGCCACGTCGTGCACCGGGATCAACGCCACGCCCTTCAACCGATCAGGACTCACGCTGCATACCTCTTTAGCGAGAAATGTGTTGTGCGCATGGCAGATGGCGGCTGCCAGCTCCGGCTCCAGAACCCGTCCCAAGCCCAGGCCCGCTGTGGGGTAGAGGACCGCGGCCTCCACCCCGTGCTTGTCCATTGCCCGGAGCCACGTTTCGGCGTCCCCGGCCCGGGACCCAAGCCGCCCTCCCAGCGAGCGGTTCCAGTTCTCTGCGGGGTAGAGGGGTGCCCGCACGTCACCGACCACGGTGCGGTTCGACACTTCCTTGTCCATATAGCGGCGGAGCTGCTCCTCGGACTCGGTGATATGGCCGTCCGCGTCAATGACCGCAATGCTCGCCATCGCTCTGCCTCCTCTCAAAGGAACCCCATCTTGGACGGCGTTCACGCGACGCCGGGACGTAGGCCCAGCGCTCCCAGCAGCTCGACGTAGTCGCGCACGCCCTTGCTCGTGTCGTAGCGCGGTGCATAGCCCAGCACCTCTCGTGCCTTCGAGATGTCAAAGAGACAGTAGCCGAATTGCCCTGCCCCGTAGTAGTCGAGGCCTGGGCCGATCTTGACCCTGACATCGGTGCGGATCTCCCGAAGCGCTTCCGTCACCTCGGCGAGGCTCGAGAGGCGCCCGCTTCCGATGTGAAAGGTATGAGCTGACAGCGTGGGGACTGTGGCGGCGCGAAAGATCGCCTCTCCGAGGTCCTTGTTGTAGACCAGATCGTCGCGCTGCTCGGCGCCCTTGGGGAGGGCGAACTCCTTTCCCGCCAGGACCGTCTCGATGAGGCGGCTGACGGTGCCGACGGCGCCGTGGCGGGCCAGCTTCCCCGGGCCGTAGGTAGCCGCAAACCGGAGCGCCACAAACTCGATCCCGTAGCTCGCCATGTACTGCCGGCCCATCAGCTCACCCGCCACTTTGGTGTCGCCGTAGACGCTGGTGGGGTTGTATGGGTGCGCCTCGGCGACGGGACGGTAGGTGGGGTGGCTGTGCTCGCCGGCCATGTTTCCCAGGACCGCCTTTGAGCTGGCGAAGACCACGCGCTCGACCTTGAAAGTTCTGGCCGCCTCCAGGACATGGAGCACTCCCCAGGCGTTCACCTTCCAGCCCAGGGGCGGGTTCTCCTGCGCCGCCGGGGGCATCACGGCTGCCAGGTGCACGATCCGCCCGACCTCGTGCTCCTTGACCACACGCATCAACCCAGGCAGATCCGTCACGTCGCCGGGGACGAAGTCGAAGCGATCCCGGACGTCCCGGACCAGCGCGAAGTCGGGACGGGCGTCCAGCACCACCGGGCGGAGGCCCTCCTCGACGAAGCGGCGGGTGGCGAAGGAGCCGATGGCTCCCAGCCCTCCGGTGATGAGAATCCTTCCGCTCATGTTTCGCCTCTCACTTTAACTTGAACAGCTTCTTCGCGTTGTCCAGCAGGATCTTCTTTCGGACTTCGGGCTTGAAATCGAGCTGTTGAAACTCGGTCATCCAGCGCTCGACGCCGATCACCGGCCAGTCGGAGCCGAAGAGCGCTTTGTCCTGGAGGAGACTGTTCACTTGCTGCACCAGCTGGGGCGGGAAGTACTTGGGGGCCCACCCCGAGAGATCGATGTACACGTTGCCCTTGTGCCGGGCGATGGCCAGGGCTTCGTCCTGCCAGGGCCACGAGGGGTGCGCGCAGATGATGTTCAGCTCCGGAAAATCGGCGGCCACGTCGTCGAGATGGATGGGCTGGCAGTATTTGAGCTTGACGCCCATCCCACCCGGCGTGCCGGCCCCGGCCCCGGCCATGCCACTGTGAAACAGCATAGGCAGCCCCAGCTTCTGCGCCTCCTCCCACAGCGGATAGAAGCGCGTGTCGCTGGGAAGGAAGTGCTGGCGGGCCGGGTTGAACTCACCGATCCCGTGGAGACCCAGCTCCTCCTTGCAGCGCCGGATTTCCGCCAGGGCGACCTTGCCCTGCCAGGGATCCACGATGCCGAAGCCCAGGAACACGTCCGGATGCTTGCGGACGGCCTCGGCGATGTGGTCGTTGGGCACGGGCTTGAGGCCGGTCACCGTCTCGTCGCTCGTGTTCATGATCGCGGCCATCATCTTGCGGGCACGGTACTGGTCGGCCATCTCGTCGATGGAAACCACACGGCGGTCCTGCTTGAAGTAGCGCGCCATCTGCTGGGACTGCTCTCCCCTGGCCTTGATGGCGGCTTCGTCGCTCAGATGCACGTGCACGTCAATGGCGGTGATCTCAGTCGCCATCGGACACCTCCTCCTTCTCTTGTTTTTCGAGGCGAAGCGAAAGATCGCCTTTCTGGATGTGGATGTAGCGCCATTGATTCTGCTTGGTGAGCTGCTGGATCAGGGTGACCAGCGGATGGCTGGCGCTTTTGTACTCCCGCGGGGGACCCGCGGCCCGCATGGCGGCCACCTCGTCTACTCCGGCGAAATACCGGAGCAACAGGTCGTCGTCGGAAATTCCCGGCCCACCCCACTTCCGCCGCAACTCCTCGGGAGAGGGCTCGGGAGGCTTCCATTGGGACAGCTCCCTGGCCCGCGACCTGTCCAGGATCTTATCCGTCACAGCCGGGTCCATGGAAGAAGCTTCCTCTTCTCCGCGTAAGCCCAGCGCATATTGGATGACTTCGTCGGTCACCTCTCTGTACCGCTCGCCGAGAATCACGTTCATCGCCGCTTGCGCCCCCACGAATTGGGAGTAGGGGGTGACCATGATGGGATAGCCGAACTCGGCCCGTACCCGAACGGTCTCCTCCAGGACCTCCTGCAGCTTCGCTTCCATGCCTAGCTGGGTCAGTTGATGGCGCAGGTTAGAGATCATCCCGCCGGGCACTTGATGGTTGTAATACGCGGACTCGAACTCGACCGGCGTCCCGATGGGCAGCCCCTCTCGTTTGGCGATAAGCGTGAAATGTTCCGTCACCGGACGGATCGCTTCTGTCTCGATCATCGGGGTATGGCCCAACGCACGGGCGTTCTTGACCACATTGAACACCGAAGCGTGGGATGATCCGTAGGCCAGCGGCGGGATGGCTGTATTTACGATCTGGATCCCTAACTGGATGGCCTCCAGCAAGCACAACGGGCCGAGCCCCGTGGTGCAGTGGGTGTGGATCTCGGACAGCTTCCCGTTGCTGTTCCGGAGGAGCACCGGGACCAGCGCGCGGGTGCGCTCCGGGGTGAGGAGCCCGCCCGGATCCTTCAGGCAGAGGTGCGCCACGTCCAGCGACGCCGCCTCGCGAGCCTTCTGGGCGTAATATTCGTCGGTATGCTTGGGAGAGACCGAGAAGATGATGTTCGCGATGGGTTCGACCCCGGCGTTACGGGCGATGCGCACCGCCTGGTCCAGGGAGGACATGGTGTTGGCGGGATCCGAGAGCCGCGTTTGCCGGATGCCGTTGGCGGCACACCGCTCCATGAGGAGGGTGAACACCGACATGGGGAGGAGTTGAAATCCGGATCGCATCCCGCAGATTATCCGGAGCGGAGTTCTCGGCATCCGCTGAGAGACCAATCGGACCCGCTCCCAAAGATCTTCCCGCAGCTCGCGGACAGCCTTCTTGAAGAAGGCGGTACTGATCAGCTCCGCGGCGACGAAACCAGCCTGGTCCATCTGGGAGGCAATCGGTACGATCATGCCCGTCCGCATACCTGTGGCCCACAAGCTCAGCTGCCCGTCACGGAGCGTTGTGTCCACGAAGTAGATTTCGTTCATGGCCGCGCCGTCCCCTCCGGCTCTGATTCCAGCATCGTCTCCACCCAGCGGGTGTTCACCTTTCCCTCGACGTAGTCGCGCTGGCGCAGGAGCCAGCGAAGAAACGGGATGGTGGTGTCAATGCCGGAAACCGAGAAGCGATCCAGCGCCTGCTGCACCCTCTCCACCGCGTCCGACCGATCGCTCCCCCAGACGATCAGCTTGGCCAACAGGGAATCGTAATATGGGGGCACCGAGTACCCAGCAAAGCAGTGGCTGTCTATCCGGATGCCGTCTCCCTGCGGGGGATGCCACTCGGTGATGAGACCGGGGCAGGGGCGGAAGCCGTCCCACGCCGACTCGGCGGTGACCCGGCATTCGATGGCGTGCCCGCTGAATGCCACCTGCGACTGAGCCAGGCGGAGGGGCTGGCCATCCGCTACGAGGATCTGCGCCGTCACCAGGTCGATTCCGGTTATGGCTTCGGTTGCCGGGTGCTCGACCTGGATGCGCGTGTTCATTTCGAGGAAATAGAAATCTCCATTGTCCTGGTCCAGGATGAACTCCACGGTCCCCGCGTTTTCGTAGCGCATCTTTTGAGCGATGGTCACCGCGGCCCGGCGAATCCTGTCCCCGAGATCCCAGGGGATCGAATAGGCCGGAGCCTCTTCTACGATCTTTTGATGACGACGCTGTAGCGAGCAGTCGCGCTCGCCGAGATGAAGCACGTTTCCAAAGCGATCGCCCAGGATCTGGGCCTCGATGTGTCTCGCGTTCGGAATGTACCGCTCAATGTAAAGCGTGTCGTCCCCAAAAGCGCCCCGCGCCTCGGCGGCTGCCGTCTGAAACGCCCCTGGCAGTTCCCGATCGTCCGTGACGATCTTGATGCCGCGCCCCCCGCCTCCGGCGGCCGCCTTGATCAGGAGCGGGTGTCCGATCTCGGCGGCGACAGCGGTGGCCTCCTGGAGACTGTTGACTTGGCTCGAGCCCGGAACGATGGGAATCCCATAGCCGCTGACCACCGCCCGGGCCACCAGTTTATTGCCCATCTGCCGGATATTCTCGGGGTTCGGCCCGATGAACCGGATCCCGTACCGGGCGCAGGCGTCGGCCAACTCGGGCTCCTCGGCCAGGAAGCCGTATCCGGGATGAACGGCGTCGCACCCGGTCCCCAACGCCGCGGCGACGATGGCCTCCACCTTCAGGTAGCTTTCCCCGGAGCGCGCGGGACCGATGCAGACCACGCGATCGGCCATTCGCGCCGGGAGACTTCTCCGGTCGGCTTCCGAGGCGGCCAGGACCGAGGCGATCCCTAAGGCGCGACACGCCTGAATGATCCGGACCGCGATCTCGCCCCGATTGGCCACGAGCACGCGCGAGACGTTCACGCGCCTTCCTGTGGTCGAACCAGAAAAAGCGCCTGGCCGTACTCGACAAACTGGCCGTTTTGAACACAGGCCTCCAGGATCGTCCCCCGCACCCCAGCCTTCACCGCGTTGAATACCTTCATGACCTCGATCAGGCCCACCGTCGTGTCCTCCTGAACCGCAGCGCCAATCTCGACGAAACAGGGGGCGCCCGGCTCCGGGGCCCGGTAGAAGGTGCCGACTATCGGCGCCTTAATCGGTGCGGCGCCGTCCAGAACGGCGGCGTCCGGGGCCTTGGCTTCAGGAGCCGGTTTGGCTTCGGCCGTGATTTCGTTAGAGGCCTGCCGTTCGGGCTCCGTCAAAGTCCCGGGATATCCACCTTTAGCTGCGGTGAGCTTCAGATCACCCCATTCCACCCGTAAAAAGTCAAAGCTGGAGTTCTCCAGCAACTTCAATATTTGGAGCACTTCCTCTTCTT
>CAYJUC010000241.1:0-6431 GCA_964372605.1 uncultured bacterium
CTTGCAGTTGAGGATCGTGTAGTCCTCCAGGATCTGGACTCCGTGCTCAACGTTTGCCGGGAACAGGACGCCTCCGCCGGGCTCGATGATCTGCTCTTCTCCGCTGATAACGCCCCTGACCCGTCCTTTGAGCGCGACCTGGATCTGCTCGTTGGGATGCGAATGGGGCTTCCCCTCGGTCCCGGCCGGATAGAACATGAACGCAACCTCGATCCGTTCTCCCGTGATCGTCGGCCCCCGTCCCGAGGAATACTTCGGCGTGTTCCCCCCAGCGATTGTGGCGCCAGGGTACGGCACGGGTGAAACACCTGTCAAGGCGACGTGAGGCGGTTCGGCCTTCCGGCCCCGGATGAACGCGTCGGCGAACGCCGCCAAGCGTCCGAGCGCCTGGCCGACGCGGCAAAAGCCCTCTCCCAGTCGCTGGACCTTGAGGACGCAGGCAAAAGAATCGTAGAGAGCGTTCTCGACCTCCTCGCTGCGCAAGCCTCCGCCCTCCAGCCGCGGGCTCCGGCCCAACTGAAGCCTCCCCCGTCGCTTCCCGGAAACGTCGCTCTCTGCGACATCTCATCGCAGGCTGCAACGAAAAGTCAAACTCAACAATCCTATGTCCGCGATTTCATTTTGTGCCAAAGCTGGCACAGATCTTGCTACTCATGTCAATCCTTGGCCGCGGCCCCTCTGTCGGCCTGAGGCTACCAGGTGGGGACGGTGGCGAACGGAACACTCGCCCTCAAGAAGCACCAGGCGGGACGTTACGACCCGATCCTGAGCGATATCAAGATGCCTGAACTTGACGGGCCGGGCCTGTACCGGAAGCTGGAGCGCTGCCACCCGGCGCTCTGCCGGAGCTTCATCTTCCTCACCCGGGACAGCCTGAGCCGGGAGACCCGGGAGTTTTTGGAAACCAGCGGCGTGCCCAGCGTGAGCAAGCCGTTTGCCCTCGAAGAATTCCGTCAGGTGGTGCAGCGGATCCTGCGCGCCCAGGTGCCCGGCTGACGGGGGAAGGACATTCATGGAGCCGGCCACAGTCCTGGTGGTGGACGATGAACCGATGATGAGGGAGCTGCTGGAGGAGTATCTGACCGAGCTCAACTATCGCGTCGTGACCGCGGAATCAGGGGCCGAAGCCATCGAGCTCGTCAAGGCGCAGCTCTTCGACGCCGTCCTTACAGATATCATAATGCCCGGCCTGGACGGGCTCGAGCTACTGCGCGAGGCCAAGCGCCACGACCCGGCGATTGCCGTGGTGCTGATCACCGCCGCCCCGACCGTCAACACGGCCGTGGAAGCCCTGAAAGCAGGCGCCTACGACTACCTGATGAAGCCGCTGAACCTGGACGAGCTGGCCAGCCTCCTCGGCAGGCTGGCCGAGCGGAGCTTCCTCCGCCGGGAGGTGAACTCGCTCCGCACCCGGCTCGGGGAGCGGCCGGCCGTCGGGGAGCTGATCGGGGCGTCTCCGGCGATGGAGCGGGTAAAGGAGGTCGTGAACACGGCGGCGCCCACGGATTCTCCGGTGCTGATCGAGGGGGAGAGCGGGACTGGCAAGGAGCTCGTGGCCGCGGCCATCCACCGGCTCTCCACGCGCGCGAAGGGACCCTTCATCGCCGTCAACTGCGGCGCGATTCCTGCCGAGCTTCTCGAGTCGGAGCTGTTTGGTCATTTGCGGGGAGCCTTCTCCGGGGCCGTGGCCGACGCAGCCGGGCTCTTCCCGTCTGCGCACGGCGGCACGATCTTCCTGGACGAAGTGGCCGAGCTACCGCTCCCGCTCCAGGTCAAGCTGCTCCGGGTCTTGCAGGAGAAGGAGGTCCGGCCGGTGGGATCGGCGAAGGCCCGCACGGTGGACGCGAGAGTCGTCGCGGCGACCAACCGGCGCCTCGAAGAGGCAGTGCGCGACGGGAGACTCCGCCAGGACCTCTTCTACCGTCTCAACGTGGTCCGCATCAAGCTGCCGCCGCTTCGGGAGCGCAAGGCGGACATCCCGGCTCTGGTCGCCCATTTTCTCCGCCAGCTCAATGCGCACTTTCACAGGGAGGTGAATGGCATCGCCCCTGAGGCGATGAGCGCGCTCATGGCCCACGATTTTCCCGGCAACGTGCGGGAGCTGGAAAACCTCCTGGAGAGCGCCTACGCCCTGGGCGCCCGCGGGACGGTCAGGCTCGCCGACCTTCCGGCGCTCTCGCCCGGACCCCATGAGCTCTCGGTTTGTCAGGAGGGCCTGGTGTCTCAGGAACTCCCATCCCTCACCGAAGCGCTCGCTCGAGTCGAGCGGGAGCTGATCCTCCGGGCCCTCCAGTTGCACAGCAATGACCGGGGAAAAGCGGCCCATGCGCTCGGGGTCTCAGTGCGGACCTTCTATCGCCGGCTGAAGGAACACTCCCTGTTGTAACCGTCATCACCCCCGGGGTTCTCCTCGCCCCTCCGCTCTGCCACTCCTGGCAAAACCTCTCTGCCAGAGGTGGCATCGACGTCCGTCCGATTCTCACGTCGCGTCTCCTAACTCTCTTTGTCTGCAGGGAATTTTCCCCTCCCGAGGGGTTGGCACCGCCCGTGCAACACCTCTGGAGCGGAGAGCAAACCAACAGACAGGAAGGGACGACATGAACAGGGCGACATGGCGAAGAGTTGGGATGGCGGGAGCGGTGGCACTGTTGCTCGGACTCGGGGAGTGTGCGACGGCCGGAGCCCAGGCCCTGGAGAAGCTCGACGGTATCAGCGACGCCGGCTTCCCGCGCGGCAGCTACAGCTTCCCGCGAAGGGCGCGGAATCTCGCTAACATCATCAATCACAGGACGATCTTCGCGGCGGGTACCTTCTCGACGCCCGGCGTCCTGAGCCAGGAGACGACCACCGCCCGCCTGGGAACGCTCCACCTCTCCGCCGGCGATCTGCTGACGCTGGGCCTTTCAGGAAACGGCCTGATCCACTTCGCCGTTAACGCGACCACTGTCCGGCAGGCCCTCGGTCCCGATGGTCAGCCGTTCGCGTCGCGGGTGGGAAACGAGGGGGCCATCGCCGCTGATGGCAAAGAGGTGACGCTCACGGCCAAGGTCGTGAGTGGGGTACTGACCCGGGTCGTCAACGACAACGGCATCGTTGTGGCTCGCTCGCTGGTCACCTACGGGGGCGTGGCTCGGCTCATCGGTGGGGACGAGACGCCTGAGGTGGCCACCGTGTTGGCCGCGCGGTAATCGCAGCCATGGCTCCATCCACCGTCCGTTCTGCAGGCGCCCCGCTGCCGTGCGTGTTTACGCAGCAGCCGGGCGAATTCCTGTGCCAGACCGAGAAGCTGGCCGCGATGGTCCACGAGCTGAACAACCCGCTGTCGGTGGTCCTCGGCCAGACGACTCTCCCCCGGGAGGCGTTGGGGCGCGGGCCGCACGCGGCGCAGGTGAAGGAGATCGCCCAGGCCGCCGAGCGGTGCGCGCGCATAGTGAAAAACTTTCTCGACTTCGCGCGCCAGCACCCGTCCGAGGGCCAGCCGGTCCTGCTCAACCAGGTCGTCCAGGAGGCCGTGGAGCTCCTGGCCTACCCGCTCCGGGTGGACAAGGTCGAGGTCTCACTGAACCTGTCCGAGGATCTCCCGCTCCTCTGGGCCGATCCGCACCAGCTCGAGCAGGTTGTGGTGAATCTCGTCACCAACGCCTGCCACGCAATGCGAGAGGTCTCACGCCGCCAGCTCATCATCACCACGCGGTGCGAAGAACCGGAACGCCGGGTCACGCTGGAAGTGGCCGACACAGGCCCCGGGGCTCCGGATGAGATCCGAGCGCGGATCTTCGAGCCATTCTTCACGACCAAGCCGCCGGGCCAGGGGACAGGGCTGGGCCTTTCGATCTGCCGGGGCATCGTTGAAGATCACGGGGGCACAATCCGGGTGGAGAGCCCGGCGGGAGACGGGGCTGTCTTCATCGTTCAGCTCCCCGCGGGTATGCCCGCCGCGCCGGCGCCCGAGGGCCGAGCAACCGAGGAGCTTTCCCCCGCTTGCGGAAAGCGGGTCCTGGTGGTGGACGATGAGCCGGAGCTGAGGGATGTATTAACCGACATCTTTTCCACCGACGGACACCACGTTGACACGGCGGCCGACGGCGTCCAGGCCTTGGAGCTGCTCGGCGAACAGGCCTACGATATCATTCTAAGCGACATCAAAATGCCGGAGCTCGACGGCCCGGGGCTCTACCGGGAGCTGGAGTGCCGGCACCCGGAGCTCTGCCGGCGAGTCATCTTCCTCACGGGGGAGGCGCTGAGCCCCGAGACGTCCGCTTTCCTGTCCCGAACGGGCGCGCCTACTCTGAGCAAACCGTTTTCTCTGGACGAGATCCGGAGAGTGGTTTAGAGAGTCGCGGTCCGGAAGACGCGAGCGGATCAGCCGAGGAGGCTCCGCGCCGCCGCGACGATTTTCGCCTCGGAGGGCTCCATGTACGCCTCCATGGTCCGGCTGAAGGGAACCGGCACGTCGAGCGCGGTGACCCGCTTGATGGGGGCTCTCAAGTAATTGAACCCTTCCTCGGCCACGATGGCCGCCAGCTCCGCCGCCACACCGCAGCTCCGGTGACACTCGTCCGCGATGACCACGCGGCCGGTCTTTGCGACAGACTCCAGCAGCGTTCGCTTGTCGAGCGGCACGAGGGTGCGGAGGTCCACGACCTCCACCTCGATTCCGTCCCTGGCCAGCTCCTCGGCCGCGCGGAGCGCGCGCTGAACCATCAGGGAGCTCGCGACCACGGTCACGTCCTTCCCCCGCCGCTTGAGATCGGCCTGGCCGAAGGGGATGGCGTAGTCCCCGTCCGGCACCGGCCCCGTGACCTCAAAGAGCCTGGCGTGGTTCACAAACACAGTGGGGTTGTCGCTGCGCACCGCGGTTTTGAGGAGCCCCTTCACGTCTCCCGGGGAGGACGGCAGCGCGATCTCCAGCCCCGGCGTGTTCCACAGCATGGCCTGCGGGCTGTGGGAGTGCTGGGAGGCCCCGCCCCCCCGGATGCCGTGGAGGATGTGAAAGACCACCGGCACTCGCGTCTGACCACCCGTCATGTAATAGGCGTTTGCGGCTTCGTTGACCACCTGGGGGAAGGCCTCGAATAGAAAGCTGGCAGTGCCGACATCCACAATCGGGCGGAGGCCGGCCATGGCCGCTCCGGTGGCGAGGCCGCAGTAGCCCGCCTCCGAGATGGGCGGGTCGAACACCCGTGATGGGAACGTCTCTCGAAGGCGGTTCAGCAAGACCCGCCTGGGACTCAGCCCCAGGAAATAGCCGCCGATGAGCTGAACCCGCTCATCGGCTTCCATGATCTCGTAAAGCGCTTCCGCCATCGCCTCGGCGTAGGTTATCTCTCTCATCTCAGCACCCCCTTTACGCGAAGACGTCTTCCAGCGCAGCCTCGGGCGCCGGGTCGGGGCTCTCCAGAGCGAACCGCCGGGCCCGATCGATTTCTGTCAGCGTCTCCTGGTCCCACTGGAGGGCCCTGTCCGGCGTGATGTGGCCGGCCTGGAGGAGCTCGCGAGTGAAGCGAAGCAGGCCATCCTGGGTCCTGTGCCACTCGGCGTGCTGCGCCGGAATCCGGCCTGGGTCCCACGCTCTGGCCAGATCTGTCTCGCCGGTGGAGAGCTCCGGCCAGAGCGGCCGGCTCCCCGGCCAGCGCACCGTGCGGGCCTCGATGAAACTGGGGCCCTTGCCGCGCCGGGCCCGCCGGATCGCCCGCTGCATCGCCCGGTGCACTTGGCCCGCGTCGGTGCCGTCCACTGCTGTCGCGGGAAGACCGAAGGACTTGGCGATGTCCACCAGGCGGCGCGCGGCGATGGTCGAGGACGGGTATTCGCCGGCCTTCGTGCCCGGCGCCTCGAGGCTGTTATTCTCGCAGAGGTAGATCACGGGGAGCGACCAGAGGGCCCCGAGGTTGATGGCCTCGTAGAAGACGCCCTCTTCCAGCACGCCGTCTCCGAAGAGACAGACGCTGATCCCGTCGGTGCCCCGCTGCCTGGCGGCGAACGCCGCACCCGTCGCGAGGGGGAGAATCCCCCCCACGATGCCGGAGGTGCTCAGGAAGCCCAACTCCGGCGCGGCCACGTGAAGGGTGCCGCCCTTGCCCTTGTTGTAGCCGGTGGTCTTTCCGAGAATCTCGGCCATGACCCGGCCGGGATCGGCGCCGCGCGCGAGCAGGTGGCCGTGGTTCCGGTGGGTTGTGAACGCCGTATCGCCGGAGCGGAGCAGGGAGAGGGCGGGCGCGCCCGTGCATTCCTGGCCGATGTAAACATGGAAATGCCCCACCGAGATCCCGGTCTTGGTGAGCGTGATGAGCGCCTCTTCGAATCGGCGCATCACCAGCATCGTGCGGTAGAGCCCCAGCAGGCGCTCTCGGGGAAGATTTGGAAGCATCGCTCTCCCTCCTTAATCTGGCGGGCGCCCGGGCCTATCGGCCACGCCCGCCTTTAGCTGG
>CAYJUC010000242.1:0-6412 GCA_964372605.1 uncultured bacterium
CGGCCCAGGTAGGCCTCGATGACGCGCGGGTCTTTCTGCACCTCCGCCGGTTTCCCTTCGGCGATCTTCTCTCCGTAGTCGAGCACCGTCACGCGGTCCGAGACCTCCATCACCACCCGCATGTTGTGCTCGATCAGCAGGATGGTCAGCCCCAGATCGGTGATGAGCCGGCGGAGGAGGATCATCAGGCTTCGCGTCTCCCCCTGCGTCATTCCGGCGGTCGGTTCGTCGAGGAGGAGGAGCGCCGGCTCCGAGGCGAGCGCCCGCGCCACCTCCAGCCGGCGCTGGTCGCCGTAGGGAAGGTTCCGGGCCAGCTCGTTGGCCTTCCCGCCGAGGCCGACTCTCTCGAGCAGCTCGGCGGCCCGGCGCCAGCGCTTCCCCTCCTCGCGGTGGAACCTGGGGCTCCGGGCCAGAATGTCCCAGATCCTGAGGGGCACCCGGCAGTGCGTTCCCACCAGGACGTTCTCGGCCGCGGTCATGTTCTTGAAGAGCCGGATGTTCTGAAAAGTTCGGCAGATTCCGAGCGCGGTGATCTGGTCGGGCCGGCGCCGGAGCAGTGGCTCTCCCCTGAAGGCGACGGTCCCGCTCTCCGGACCATAGATGCCGGTGAAGATGTTGAAGAGGGTGGTCTTGCCGGCGCCGTTGGGACCGATGATGGACGAGATCTGCCCCTCGTTGATCTGGAAATCGACCTGGTTCAAGGCGATCAGCCCGCCGAATTGCTTGGTGACCCCACGCGCCTCGAGCAGGATCGCCATATTACCCTTTGCCCAGTTCCCTGATCCGCCGCCGCGTCGGCAAGATTCCCTGGGGACGGAAGATCATCATGAGGACCAGGATGGCCCCGAACACCATCCGCTCGTACTTGGCCGGCTCGAGCTGGGTCGGAAGGTCGGCCAGGTTATACCCGAGAATCGTCACGCCCGCGTTCCGCAGCTCGTTCAGCCAGAGCGAGAAACCTTTCAGGATCTGGAGGTTCAGCACGGTGACCACCGTGGCGCCGAGGATGGCCCCGGGAATGGAGCCCATCCCGCCCAGGATGACCATGGCAAGCACCCCGATGGACTCCAGGAAGGTGAACGATTCAGGGTTGATGAAGACCTGCTTGGAGGAGAACACCACCCCCATGATCCCCGCAAAGGAGGCGCCGCACGCGAACGCGAAGAGCTTCATCTTGACGAGCGGGACCCCCA
This sequence comes from uncultured bacterium, assembly GCA_964372605.1. Taxonomy (GTDB): domain Bacteria; phylum Methylomirabilota; class Methylomirabilia; order Rokubacteriales; family CSP1-6; genus CAYJUC01. Next base: position 1,194 of record CAYJUC010000242.1, read on the forward strand.
TGGACTGGGCCGCGATCTCGTCCTCGCGGATGGCCTCCCAGGCTCGCCCGATGTGGGAGTCCTCCAACCGGCGGTTCACCAGGATGACAACCCCAACGATCAGGAGCACCAGGAAGTAGAAATACAAGGGATAGAGGGCGAAAGCCGGCGCCTTGATCCCGAGGAATTCCAGGATCGGCTGGAAGAAGAGCGGTGGCCGGGAGATGGGAGTGATTCCCTTGGGGCCGTTGGTGAGGTTGATGGGCTTGTCCAGGTTGTTTGCCAGGACCCGGATCACCTCGCCGAAACCGAGCGTCACGATAGCCAGGTAGTCACCGCGCAGTCTGAGCACGGGAAGGCCGAGCAGGACGCCGGTCAGGGCGGCCACGATCACGCCCAGGATGAGGAAGACGAAAAACCATTCGGGCGAGAGAGGAAAGCGGCTTCCGGAGAAGATCTGGTTCGCCTGCGGCGAGCCGAAGATCGCCCAGGTATACGCGCCCACCGCGAAGAAGGCCACATACCCAAGGTCCAGGAGCCCGGCCAGCCCGACCACGATGTTGAGGCCGAGGGCCAGGGCCGCGAAGATCCCCACCTGGGTGGCGACCTCCAGGTAGTAGCCGTTGATGGTCCCGAGCGCCGGCATCAGGATGCCCAGGATCAGCGTTGCCAGCGCCAGCTTGAGCCAGCGGGGCACCCTGGCGAAGTAGAGAAGGAGGATGGAGCACTGGAAGAGGAGGAAGGCGATGAGGGAGCGGGGGAAATGGGCCACGGCGTAAGACGACACGGCGGTGATCCCCACCACCAGGATCGTCGCCGGCCAGGGCCGGTTGAGCCACGAGTTGAGCCAGGTCATTCAGGCGCGCTCCCTGACGACCTCGCCGAGGAGGCCTTTGGGCCTGAAGATCAGGATCAGGATCAGGATCGAGAACGCGAAGATGTCTTTATACTCCGCTCCGAATGCGCCCCCGGTCAGGAGCGACAGGTAGGAGGCCGCGAACGCCTCGAGGAGCCCGAGGACCAGCCCCCCCATCATGGCGCCGGGGATGTTGCCGATCCCCCCCAGCACCGCCGCGGTGAACGCTTTGATCCCGGGGATGAATCCGGTGTAGGGGTTGACCAGGCTGTACTGGATCCCGAAGAGCACGCCGGCGGCGCCGCCCATGGCCCCGCCGATCAGGAAGGTCAGGGAGATCATCCGGTTGACGTTGATCCCCATGAGGCTGGCGGTCGCCTGGTCTTCGGCGACGGCGCGGATCGCTTTTCCCACCTTGGTCTTGTTCACGAGCACCTGGAGTCCCCAGAGCATCAAGAGCGCCGCGACGATCACCACCACGGATTTGACCGAGAAGTCGATCGTCTCTGTGAGCTGAAACCGGAGGTTGAGCTGATCCATGGTGGGGTAGACGAGGTTGAAGGCGTTGCGCCAGATGCTCTCGACGAGGCGCACCGCGTCCTGGAGGAAGAACGAGACGCCGATGGCCGAGATCAGCGGGATCAGCCGCGGCGTTCCCCGAAGCGGACGGTACGCGACCCGCTCCACGATCACCGCGAGCAGGGCGCTCGCGGCCATTCCCGCCAGGAGCACGAGGGCGAGGACCAGGAACGGCGAGAGCGAATCCAGCATCCCCGCGGCCCTGAGCCCGAGGAGGATCTCCACCCCCACGAAGGCGCCCACCACGAAGATCTCGCTGTGGGCGAAGTTGATGAACTCCAGCACCCCGTACACCATGGTGTAGCCGAGCGCGATGAGGGCGTACATGAAGCCCAGGATGAGGCCGTCGAGCAGGACCTGGGGGAAGATGGCGATCAGGAGGGGGATGTCCATCGGCGGAAGCAGAAAGGGGAGGGGCCTTTACCAGGCCCTTCCCCTTCGGGCCCCTCCCCTTCGGGGGTTCATGATCGAGCTTACTTCTTGAGCGGCGGCGCGGCGATCTCCAGTCGCTTCACCTCTTTGTTCTCGCCCCACTTTGCGGGGTCATCGGAGACGACCTGGAGGACGAAGTAGATCGCCTTCTTGGGATCGCCCTTCTCGTCAAACTCGATGGCCCCGGTGAGCCCGGTGTGCTTGGTCTTCCGGACGGCCACCGAGACCGACTCGCGCGAGGGCAGCTTGCCGCCGGCCTCTTTGATCGCGGTCTCGATGGCCTTGAGCCCGATGGCCGTTGCGTCGTAGGCCTGGGCGGCGAAGGGCTCGGGATCCTTCTTGAACTTATCTTTGTACGCCTTGGCGAACTCCTTGGCCTTCGGGTACACCGTGACAGGGCCGGCCACCGTGGTGTAGTTCATCCCGACCACGGCCTTCCCGGCGATCTTGGGCAGGTCCGAGGAGTCCAGCCCGTCGGGCCCCAGGAACTTGGATTTCACGCCCTTCTCCCGGGCCTGCTTGAAGAACGGCGCCGCCTGGTCGTAGATCCCGCCGAAGTAGATCAGGTCCGGATTCTTGGCTCTCATCGGGGTGATAATGGGATCGAAGTTGGACTTCTCTTCGGTCCCCTCGAAGCCGACCACCTCGATCCCCAGCTTCTTGGCGTTGTCCCTGAAGAACTCCGCCACGCCCTGGCCGTAGGTGGTCTTGTCATGGATCACGTAGGCAGTCTTGACCTTGAGGCTCTTGGCGAACTCAGCGCCCACCGCCCCCTGGACATCGTCGCGGCCGCAGACCCGACTGACGTTGAGATAGTTCCGATCGGTGATGACCGGATTGGTGTTGGAGGGGGAGATCATCGCAAGTTGGACGTCCTTGTACACCTCGGAGGACGGGATGGCGACGCCGGAGTTCAGGTGGCCGATGACGAGCAGAATCTCCTTGTCGGCCACGATGTTCTTCGCGTTGGCGACTCCGACGTCGGGCTTGGCCTGGTCGTCGAACGGCACCAGCTCGACCTTGAACCCGGCCTTCTCGAGGTTGCCCTTGAACTTCTCGATGGCGAGCTGCGTGCCGAGCTTGATGCCCTCGCCGAGCGCCGCCTGGCCGCCCGAGAGCGGGCTCTGGGTGGCGATCTTGATGGTGCCTTTTTGCTGGGCTTCGGCGGGTGAGGGCCACGGGAGCGCCAGGAGAACGGCGGTGAGCAACACGAGCGGGATGCGCATTCTGTCGGCTTTCATTGGCTCCCTCCTTGCGCCGCGGTCCCCCAATCTGCCGTCATTATAGCCGCTTCTGCCCCTCTGTCAACGAGGCCTGGCGGCCCTGATTCGCTCCAGAAATCGTCGGGTTTCCGCCGCGGGGTCGGGCGCGCCCGAGATGCCTGAGATCACCGCGACCCCATCCGCGCCCGCGCGGATGACCTCTTCCACGTTCTCGGGGGTGATGCCGCCGATGGCGACCAGGGGCTTCTGGATCAGCGGGCGGACGGCGCGGATCATCTCCAACCCTACCAGTTCGAAATTTGTTTTGGTGGAAGTCTGATAAATAGATCCGATGGCGATGTAGTCGGCGCCCTCGGCCTGAGCCTGGACGGCCTGCTCAACGTTGTGGGTGGAGACGCCGAAAATCTTCCCGGGCCCGAGCAGGCGTCGAGCGACGGGAGCGGGCAGATCATCCTGGCCCACGTGGAGGCCATCCGCCTCCACGGCCAGGGCCAGGTCGAGGCGGTCGTTGACGATGAAGGTGACGCCGGATTCCTTGGCCCGACGGCGAAGTTCCGAGGCCAGCGGCAGGCACTGGCGGACCGACCACTCCTTCTCGCGAAGCTGGACCAGCCGGCCCCCGCCGGCGATGATCCCGTCGAGAATTTCCCGGAGCGGGCGGTTCCCGGCGACGGAGCGGTCCAGGATCGCGTAGAGATCAACGGGCAGGGGAGCGGGCATACCGGCAGGCGGACTATAGAATGTGCTCGAGCTTGGGCAGCGTGAACTCGCCGGCCAGGAAGGCGGGCTCGCTGAGTAACCGCAGGTGAAACGGGAGCGTGGTCTTCACCCCCTCGATCCGGCACTCCGACAGCGCCCGGCGCATCCGGTCGATCGCCTCGCGGCGGTCCCGCCCGTGCACGATGATCTTCGCGATGAGCGAGTCGTAGAATGGCGGGATGGTGCAGGGGGCGACGATGTGGCTGTCCACCCGAACCCCGATTCCACCCGGCGGCATCCAGGTGGTGATCTGCCCCGGGCTCGGGGTGAAGGTCTCCGGGTCCTCGGCGTTCACCCGGCACTCGATGGCGTGACCCCGGAGCTCGACCGCGTCCTGCCGCAACCCGAGCGGCTCGCCGGCGGCAATGCGGATCTGCTCGCGGACCAGGTCGATGCCGGAAAGCATCTCGGTCACGGGATGCTCGACCTGAATCCGGGTGTTCATCTCGATGAAATAGAAGCGGCCGGTCCGGTCCACCAGGAACTCGGCGGTTCCGGCGCTCACGTAGTTCACCGCCTGCGCCACGGCCAGCGCGGCCCGGGCCAGGCCGGCCCGCGTTTCGGGAGCGAGGGCGGGGGCCGGCGCCTCCTCCAGAAGCTTCTGGTGGCGTCGTTGCACCGAGCAATCGCGCTCGCCCAAATGGATGCGCGTGCCGCTCTTGTCACCGAGGAGCTGGACCTCAACGTGGCGCGCGTCGTCAACGAACTTCTCCAGATAGAGCTCGGAGGAGCCGAAGGCCGCCGCGGCTTCGGCCTGGCACATGGCATAGGCTTGTGCGAGGGTCTCGGACTCCCTGACGATCCGCATTCCTCGCCCGCCGCCGCCCGCCGCGGCTTTCAGCATCACCGGATACCCGATGGCGTCGGCCACCGCCCGGGCCTCCTCCTCGTGCTTGAGCGCACCTAGGCTCCCCGGGACCACCGGGGTGCCCGCCTGCCTGGCGATCTCCCGGGCCTGGGCCTTGTCCCCCATGAGGCGGATGGCCTCCGGCGCAGGGCCGATGAAGACGATGCCGCAGGCCCGGCAGATATCCGCGAACGCGGAGCTTTCAGAGAGGAAGCCGTACCCGGGATGGATCGCTTCGCTGTCGGTGATCTCCGCGGCGGCGATGATGCTCGGGATATTGAGATAGCTCGACCTGGCGTCGTCGGGACCGATGCAGATGGATTCGTCGGCGAGGCGCACCGGGAGAGAGTTGGCGTCGGCCTTCGAGTGGGCCACGACCGTGCGGATCCCCAGCTCCATGCACGTTCGGAGGATCCGCAGGGCGATTTCGCCGCGGTTGGCGATCAGGATCTTATGAAACACGGTCTTACTGACACCCTCACCCCAGCCCTCTCCCTCAGAAGGGACAGAAAGGAGAGGGAGCCCCTTCGGGTCCCTCGCCCCC
>CAYJUC010000243.1:0-6410 GCA_964372605.1 uncultured bacterium
GGTGTCGTGCAGCTCCTTGATCCTGAGGAGCGAGCGGACGCGGGCCAAGAGCTCCGCCTGGTTGATCGGCTTGCTGAGGAAGTCGTCGGCCCCGGCCTCGATCCCCTTGATCCGCTCCTGCGCGGGGTCGAGCGCCGTCACCATCACCACCGGAAGGATCGCGGTCGCCGGGGTCTCCCGAATCTTCCGGCAGACCTCGTAGCCGCTCATCCCCGGCATCACGACGTCCAGGAGCACCAGATCGGGCCGCTCGACCCCAACCTTGTCCAGCGCCTCGGCCCCTGTAGCGGCGGTGACGACGGCGTACCCCTTGACGGCCAGGAGATCGGCCAGGAGCTTGACGTTCTGGGGGGTGTCGTCCACCACCAGGATCTTGGCGGGGCCGCTCACGAAGCCCCTCCCGCGCTCTGGTGGCGGTCCAGCGCCTGGCGCACCGCTCCCAGGAACTCCTTCACGTTGATCGGCTTGGTCTGGTAGCCGTCGAACCCCGCGGCCAGGATCTTCTGGCGGTCATGGGTCATGGCCGAGGCGGTGATCGCGATGACCGGGATCCCCTTGGTGGCCGGATCGGCTCGGAGGTGGCCCAGCGCCGTGATGCCGTCCATCCCGGGGAGCTGAATGTCCATGAGGATGAGCGCGGGGCGGCTCGCCGCGGCCTGGCGAATTCCCTCCTCGGCAGTCTCGGTCTCGAGAGTCTGGTAGCCCGTGAACTGGAGCACGTCACGGACCAGCTTTCGGTTCTTCTCGTTGTCTTCGACGATCAGTATCAGCTCACCGGCCATGGTCGGATCACGCTCCCCGAGCCCGGCAGGCGCCCCGCACGAGCTCCACAAACGATTTCCGGTCGAACTCGCCCTTCCGGGCCAGATAGCTGATCCGGCCGTTCAGGCGCTCTTTGTCTTCCTGGGTCAGGGTCTTGGAGGTGAGGATCACGATGGGAATGGCGGCCGTGGCCGGGTCGGCTCTGAGCCGCTCCACCACGGCGAATCCGTCCACCTCGGGCATGAGGAGATCCAGAATCACCAGGGCCGGTCGCTCCCGCCGGGCCAGCGCCAACCCCTCTTCGCCTCCCGTGGCCTTGAGGATCGTGTAGCCTTCGGGCCCGAGCACGGCTTCGATCAGCTCCAGGGCCATGGGGTCGTCATCGACGGCCAGGATCTTGACCGGGGTCTCCCTGACTTTTGTAGTCAGGCTGAAGCGTCCGAGGACTGCCAGCAGCTCGTCCCGGCTCACGGGCTTCACGAGATATTCGGCGGCGCCGAGCGTGAACCCCTTTCCCTTTTCGTCGAGCATGGAAACGACGATCACAGGGATGGCGGCAATGGCGGGGTCCGCCTTGGCCTGAGTCAGGAAGTCCCACCCGTCGAGCCGCGGCAGGATGATGTCCAGCAGGATCACGGCCGGGCGGAGGCGCCGGGCCATGTCGAGCCCTTCCTGGCCGTCGTGGGCCACGGCGACCGTGAAGCCAGCACCGCTGAGGTAAAGCGTGAGGAGATTCACCGAGTGCTGGTCATCCTCCACCAGAAGAATCGTGGCGTCGGCGGTTTCCACCCGGGCAGGCTCGGGGGCCGGCGCTTCAGCCGGGGCGACCTCCACGGAAGCCGCTGGCCGACGGAGAGGCAGGGTAAAGGTGAACGTGGAGCCTTTGCCCAGCTGGCTTTCAACCCAGATCTTGCCACCGTGCAGCTCGACGAACTTCCTGGTCAGGGTCAGGCCGAGGCCGGTGCCCTCGCGCTTCTGGGTGTAATCGCTACCGACCTGGCGGAATTCCTCGAAGATCGCCTCCTGGTCCTCGGGGGCGATGCCGATGCCGGTGTCACTTACCGAGATCGCCACTGCGCCCTCGGCCGGCATCGCCTTGACGCTTACCCGCCCGCTTTCAGGCGTGAACTTCACCGCGTTGGAGAGGAGGTTCAGGAGGATCTGCTTCACCTTTCGCTCGTCGGCGACGATCTCGCCAAGCTGCGGGTCCACGCTGAGATCGAGGGCAATCCCGTGGCGGCCGGCGCGCTCCCTGACGAGCGTGAGGGCATTTTCCAGCGCCAGCGGCAGGTCGAACGCGCCGAGCTCCAGCTCCATGCGCCCGGCCTCGACCTTGGAGAGGTCCAGGATGTCGTTGATCAGGGAGAGGAGATGGCGGCCGGAGGAGTGGATATCCTGAAGGTACTCGGCCTGCTTGTCGTTCAGCTCCCCGAACATCCGCTCCAGGAGGACCTCGGAGAAGCCGATGACGGCGTTGAGCGGGGTCCGGAGCTCGTGGGACATGTTGGCCAGGAACTCCGACTTGTGCCGGTTGGCGACCTCGAGCTGGCGCCCTTTCTCCTCGATCTCGCGGAAGAGCCGCGCGTTCTGGATCGCCAGCATGGACTGGGTGGCGAAGGTCTGGACGAGGTTCACGATTTCCGCCGAAAAGTTACCAGACTCCCGCCGCCAGACTACCAGGCCGCCCATGATCCGTTGCTCGAGGAGGAGCGGCACCGCCAGGAGGGACCGGTAGCCGGAGCGCGCCAGGATGGGTCGGAACCGTGTGGCCCCCAATTCCCGCTCATCCAGGATGTCGGGAACCTGGACCGGCGCCCGAATGGTCGCGGCTTGCCCGAGCGCGCCATCCCCAAGACGGATCGGGTTCGCCTGAAGCACCTCGATCAACTCGGCTCCCATCTCGTGGGTTGCCCGGAGACCAAACTTCTGTGTCTCCTCGTCGTACTCGTAGATGACCCCGCCGTCGGTTCCGGAGAGCTGGACGGCGCGGGCCACGATGGTGGTGAGCACTGTCTGGAGATCCAGGGTAGAGCTGACCGCCTGGCTGACCTCTCCGAGCGCCTCCAGCTCTCCGACGGATCGGGCCAGCTCCTTCGTCCGCGCCTGCAGCTCCTGGAAGAGGCGGACGTTCTCGATGGCGATCACGGCTTGGTCCGCGAAGGTCTTGAGCAGCGCGACCTGTTTTTCGGAAAACGGTCCCGCTTCGGCGCGGGCAACGGTAATGGTCCCGATCGGTTCCCCTTCCCGGAGCATCGGCGCCGACAGGATGCTGCGAACGTCCAGCGACCGGGCGTAATGTTGATGCAAATGCTCCGGATCTTCGAGAACATCGGGGATGTGGACGACCACCCGGTCGAGAATCGCTCGGGTGGAGGCGTTGGCGCGGTTTGGCCTTGCGGGGAAGAGTTGCCGAGCAACGTCGAATGCGACAGGCGCGAACCCGTGTTGGGCGACTAAGTGGATCAGCTCGCCGTCGAATCGGTACACGGCGCTGGTGCTCGCGCCGCAGAGTCGCCAGGCCCTTTCGGCAATCGCATCGAAGATCGGCGCGGCGTCCGTGGGTGAACTGCTGATGACGCTTAGCACCTCGCTGGTGGCGGTCTGCTGCTCCAGGGCCTCGGTGAGGTCGCGGGTCCGGTCCTCGACCTTCTGCTCCAGGTTGGCGTACGACTCCTGAAGCTGCGTGGTCATCTGGTTGAACTCGTCGGCCAGCGCTTCCAGCTCGTCGCCGGTTTGCACCTCGATGCGGTGGCTGAGATCCCCCGTGCCAATCCTGGCGGTGCCCGTCTGCAGCGCGCGGATGGGTGTCACCATCTTTCTGGCAAGGACTAAACTGGCCAGCAGCGACAGCGCGACACCCACGATCAAGAGCAAGGCCGTCCGGAGGACGGAGGAGTAGAGGGGGGCAAGGGCCTCCCCCAGGGGCAGATCCACGAAGACCAGCCATCCCAGCGGGGCGATGCCCGCGTGCGCGGTGAGGACCTGACGGCCCTCCCGGTCCCGGGCGATCGAGACCTCCCGTTCCTCGCCCGACGTCGAGAGACCGGCACGGGCGCGCTGCACCTGGGGCAGGGAGGAGAGGTCGCTCTTCTTCAAGACCAGGCTGATATCCGGATGCGCGATGAGCTGGCCGCGGGAGTCGACGACGTACGCGTGTCCGGCCTTTCCGATCTTGATCTGGGAGATCACGTCCCAGATGAACTTCAAGTTCACTTCGACCACCGTGACGCCGGGCGCGCCGCCACTGCTCGCCATCGCGACGGTGATGTAGGGCTCGGATTCCTTCCGGAAGCGCACGGGACTGAAGTACGTCCGTCCGGCGCTGGCTTCCACGAACGCGGGGTCCTGAGAAAAATCGGTCTGGCTTCCCACCACGTCCATCGCCAGGCGGGAGACTCGAAGCTGCTCCCTGCCCGCCGCATCCAGCTGGGTGATCTCCGTCACCGCGGGCACCTGGCGTAGGAGCCGGAAGTACTCGACCCGCCGCTGGTCGAGCGCCGCGGCGCCGGTCACGAGCTGCGGATGGGTCGTCCATCCGATCTGGCGCTCGATCTCCTTGACAAACTGCTCGATCCGGGCGGCCGCGGCCAGCGCCTTCTCGCGCTGGATCCGGACCAGCGCCTCCTTGTTTTCCTGGTAGGAGAAGTAGATTTCGATGGCGCTACTCGCCAACAGCGCCCCGCTGACCAGCGAGACGAAGAGGGTGACGTATTTTCGGAAGAGGCGACCCCGCGGCTTACGGGAGGCCGCCGCGCCGGCGTCCCCGGACGGTGAAAGCCTGTTCACTTGAACTTCTCTGTGCGGATCCGGCTCCGGTCGATTCCCCGTGCCGTGAGCAGCTCGATGGTCACCTCCATCAGGGGGGGCGGCCCGCAGACGTAGACAAGGTCAGGGGTGAAGTCCCCGAGCGCGGCATCGAGGGCCTCGGCGCTGATGCGTCCGGTGAGCCCGGCCCAACCGGGAGCGGGATCGGTCAGCGCGAACGTCGTCCGGATCCCTGGATGGATCCTGTGTAGCTCCGCGAACTCTCGGTGGAAGATGATGTCCTCTTCGCTCCGGTTACAGTAGAGGAGCCGCGCCTCCACCGAGAGCCGCTGGTCGGCGATCGCCCGGAGGATGGCGCGGATCGGCGTGACACCGCTACCGCCCCCGATCAAGCAGAGCCGGTCGCCCTCGCCCTCCCGGAACGTGAACTGGCCGAACGGAGCCATCAGCTCGATGGGATCCCCCTCGCGCAGCCGGTCGTGAAGAAAGTTGGAGACGGTCCCCGCGAGGTTCCGCTTGACCGTGATCTGTAAACAGCCGGGCTCAGTGGGAGAGGAGGAGATGGTAAAGGAGCGGCGGGTGAACTCCCGGCGTCCGTCGGGAACCGGCACCGTGATCTGAAGATACTGCCCGGGGAGATAGATGATCGGGCTCCCCTCCAGCGAGAAGCGAAACGTTTTCACCTCCCGGGCTTCCTGGGTGACGGCGTTCACGCGGCAAGCGATCTTTTGAGCCGGCATGCCTCACTTCCCCCGACCCGCGACGGGGATCATGACTCTGGACAGAAGCCGCCCCCCTTGGCCCACTCCTCACTCTTCCGGAGAAAACGTGCATACCCTCCCGGGGCCGGGACCCGTCCTTTCCCCGGGTTGAAGGACCAGTGGATCAGCTCATCGGTCCTCACCAGGAGGAGGAACTGCTCGGCGTTGATGTGCTTTTTCAGGGTAGCGCAGGCTCCCACGGCGTCCTGGCCGGCGAACCACATGGAAGCGGGAGGGACCTGCCACTCCGCTGGAGGAAAGCCTTCCTTGGGGGTGTGGCAGCCCGAGGTAGCGCAATTGGAGAACTGGGCGGCCGGCCCGGCCGCGTGGTTCGCCCCTGTCACCATGTTCACGCGGCCGTGACAGTTGCCGCACCTGATGTGGTTGAAGAGCGGGAAGAGATCGTTCTTGAAGACGAGCTGGTTCTTTCGCTTGGCCGCCGGGTCAACCGGAGGCGCGGGTTTCTGCTCCCCGCCCGGCTGGGACTGAGCCAGCAGTTCTCCACCTCCGGCCAGAATCGGGAGAATCCCGATCAGCCCTGCCAGAATCCAGCGACCCATCCCTTAGCCCCCTCACCCTAGCTTTATTGGCCCTGAGAGTAACGAAAAGGCTCGGAGCCGTCAATCATTTGCTTGACTTAGTGCGCGCTTGCCGTGAACATTTGGGCGATGCAAGCGGGCGGGAAACAGAGCGTGCTGAAAAGGTTCTGGACATGGTGGAGGCAGTTTGCCGAGCTGGTGGGGAATTTTCAGGCCCGGCTCCTTCTCACCGCCCTCTACTTCGTGCTCCTGGCGCCCGTGGCCCTTCCGCTGCGCGCCTTCAGCGATCCGCTCCGCCGCCGGCCCAAGGGCGCCTCGTTCTGGCTCCAGCGTCCGGACCGGTCGGCCTCGCTCGATTTGGCGCGGCGCCAGCACTGACACGCGTTATTCATGCTCACGGCGTCTGACAGGCCCCCTCACCCTGACCCTCTCCCCCACCGGGGGCGAGGGACCGGAAAGAGCTCCCTCTCCCTCCTGAGGGAGAGGGCCGGGGTGAGGGTGCCGAGCGCGGAACGCGAATAATCCGGGCTGACATGAACATTCTCGGAATTTCCTGCTTCTACCACGACGCCGCTGCCGCGCT
>CAYJUC010000244.1:0-6394 GCA_964372605.1 uncultured bacterium
CCCGCCCCGGTAGTCGCTTCGCCTCGCTCGTCAGCAGGGGCGGGCCCCCGGGCTTGCGGCCTGTCAGAGAATTCACGATGAGTTCCGGTTCGAGCGCGGGCTTTGCCCGCGCAAATCAACTCGGGCCTCGCGCGGCGGGTGGCCTGCCTCGCGGCATGGCCCGAACCCGTCACGCTCGAACTGCATCTGGGGGAGGCCTCGGAGGGGGCCGTCGAGGCCCCCTTCGATTGTCACCACATCACCTGCCCGCCGTTTGGCTGGATCAGCTGCCCGGTGATGTGGGCGGCGCTGTCGCTCAGGAGAAACTCCACCACCGAGGCCACCTCCTCGGGCTTCCCGAGCCGTCCCATCGGGATCCGGGCGTGGAGGAGGCGCAACCGCTCCTCCCACTCCGTCGCGGTGCGGCCGGCGCGGAGGAGGGGGGTATCGATCGGCCCGGGTCCCACCGCGTTGATCCGGATCCCGTGCGGCGCGCACTCGAGCGCCAGCGCCTTGGTGAGGGAGTAGAGGGCGGTCTTGGCCGCCGCGTAGTGCGCCTGATCCCGCATCCCCGCCACGGCGTAATCCGAGGACGTCAGGACGACCGCTCCCCGCTTCTGCCGGACCATGTGGGAGAGCGCCACCTGGCAGAGGTGGAATGACCCGGTCAGGTGCGTGTCCAGGACGGCGTTCCACTCCGCCAGCGTCATCGCGCTCACCGGCTGGCGTCCGGTGATCCCGGCGTTGCTGAACACGTAGGTGATACTCCCCAGCTTCTCCACGACCCCGGCGCATGCCCGCTCGACGGCCGGCCGATCCCGAACGTCCACGTGCCAGCTCTCCACCCGGCCGCCCGCCTCTCGGATCGAGCCGGCCGTGGCCTCCAGCTTGCGCGCGTCCATGTCCAGCAGCGCCACGTGATCGCCCCGCGCGGCGAGCCGCGCGGCCGTGGCCCGGCCGATCCCGCTCGCGGCGCCGCTGATGATGGTGACGGCAGGCGGGGTCACCACAGTGACGCCCCGCCGTTGACGCGCAGGTCCTGCCCGGTCAGAAACGAGCTCTCCTCGCCCAGCAGGAAGAGGCAGGCCAGGACCATGTCGTCCACCGCCCCGATCCGCCCGAGGGGAATAGACGCGGCTCTGCCATAGAGTTCCTGCTCTGACATGTTTCCGCGCGGCTGTGGCGTGTCGGTGACGCCCGGCGAGATCGTGTTGACGCGGATCCCCTCGTGGGCGACCTCCAGGGCCAGGCTTCGCGCCAGGCCGAGCACGCCGCCTTTGGACGCGGCGTAGTGGGCGCAGTTTCGCCCGGCGGTGCGCGCCAGCATAGATGAGAAGAGGATGATTCGGCCGAAGGATCGCGGCCGCATGTGGCGGAGGGCGGCGCGGCAGCAGAGAAAACTGCCCGTCAGGTTGACCTGGAGGGTCCGCTCCCAGTCCGCCGCCGAGAGCTCGAGGAACGGGCTGGCGGGGAAGATCGCCGCGCAGCAGACCAGGTAGTCGATCCGGCCCTCCCGCGCCGCGATCTCGTCGAACGCGGCGTCCACCGCGCGCTCGTCGCTGACATCAACCTGGTGGGACGCGACCGGGAGGTCGTCCGGGGCGCCGCGGCTCACGTCCAGGACGCTCGGCCGGGCGCCCTCGCGCCGGAGGCGCGCGGTGATGGCTTTTCCGATGCCACTCTTCCCGCCGGTGACGACCGCCACCCGGCCCTGATGCGGCTGGTCATCCGAAACGGCGCTCACCTCGGCTCGCCCGCGCTAGTCCCGATTATTCACGTCTGCGCTCGGCCCCCTCACCCCAGCCCCTCCCTCCGAAGGGAGAGGGGGTTCTTTCGGTTCCCTCGCCCCCGGCGGGGGAGAGGGTCAGGGTGAGGGGGTCTGTCAGACGCGCCGAGCAACTTCGTGAATAATCCGCGCTAGCTCGCGTGCAGGCTATACGTGATGACGCAGCGCTCGGCCTTGTAGTATTCCCGCAGGAACTCTTCCTGGCTCGCGTACCGGCGATCCGGTACGAGGCGCGCGGGGATCGGAATCTCAAGGGGGTCGACGTCGAACGGGTAGGGGCGGAGGCGGGCGCGCTGCTCGTCCAGCACGTCCACGGTGACCGTCACGTCCTCGCGCCCCGGCCTCACCGGCACATGCTCGAAACTGTTTCCCGGGCCGTTCTTCCGCTCGGTGCTATTGAACGGGTAGCGGTTACAGATGAACTGGGCGAGCGGCTCCACGACCTCCATCAGGCGGAAGTTCGTCCAGAGATGCTCATCGGTCGCGACCGCCCGGTAGGTGTCCGATCGGCGGAGCTCCTCCACGAGCTCCCGTCGTCTCGTCTCAAGGTGGCCCAGGGCCAGGCGCACCTCAGGGATCTCCGAATAGTCCGGCATGCGCGGGAGCAGCCCCATCCCTCTCGTGCAGAGCCCCACGGCGTGCATGAGCACGATGAGGCCGGCGTAGGGATCCTGCTCCGCCACGCGCTCGATCCCGTGCCGGTAAAAATCGAGCCAGACGGAGCGGAGCCGGCTGATGCTCCCGATGTAATCCAGGGGGTACCCCTCTCCGCTGAGCGTGGGCTTGATCTCCCAGTCCCACCAGCCGCCGTCGTGCTCCTGCGCCGCCAGCACCATCGAGCCGTACGGCCGGGGCTCGCCGAACTCGGCGTTCCCCCAGTGCGCGGCGAGCAACCCGGCGACGCGGGAGTGGTCGGTCTGCAGAACGATCACCAGACGCGAGTCCTTGTGACCGCTGATCATCATGGCCGCACCTCCGTGAAGGCTCTGTGAGCGCGGAAAAACTTTATGTTACCCCTTGCCCGCTGTCAAGGTCGCGCATCGACCCAGCCGGCGCTCGGGGCGAAATCGGACCCGGTTGACAGGGGGGGAGGGGATGTGGTGGAGTATCGAGGAAATCGGTGGCGCGGACCAGTTCTTGAGGTCGCCTAACCGCCCTGGAAGAGCGCTCCTGGCTATCGGAGACGAGGACCGCGTGGGAATAATCGCTGTTCGAGCGCCGGCTCCGCCGGCGCAACACTGTTTCCTGGGGGAGGCCTCGGAGGGGGCCGTCGAGGCCCCCTCCGACAATCATGAGGAGGGGTAGCATGAAGGCGTACAGCTTCATCGACACGGACGCGCACGTGGAAGAGTGCGAGGAGACCTGGAATTACCTGGACGGCGACTTCCGGTCGCGCCGGCCGCTCCCCGTCACGCTGGAGAGCGCCCCGGCCCGCGGAAACATGAACGCCTTCTGGCTGATCGACGGGAAAACCTTCCCGCAGCCGGTCGGCAAGGGGGCGTCGGTCTTCGCCACCCCGACCTCGTGCAGGCAGGGTCGCCAGAAATCGTTCTCGATTGAGAGTCAGGAGCTCACGGATGTCAACGCGCGCCTCAGCGATCTGGACAAGGCGGGGATCGATGTGCAGGTCATCTTCCCCACAGTCTTTCTCGTCCCGCTGAGCGATGAGCCCCGGTTCGAGGCCGCGCTCGCCCGGAGCTACAACACCTGGATGGCGGAGGTCTGCCGCCAGGCTCCCGACCGGCTCAAATGGGCTGCCGTGATGCCCATCCGCGCGGTGGACGAGGCGGTCAAGGAGGTGAGCCGGGCGAGAGCGCTGGGGGCCGCGGGCGCGCTGATCTACGGAACGGTGGGAGAACAGCTGCTCAACGAGCCCGGCCTGGATCCCTTTTACGCCGCCGTCTGCGATTCCGGCCTGCCGCTCTGCATCCACCTGGGCTGGAGCTTCCCCGGCCTCAACCAGGCGTGCGACAACGTCTACGCGTCGCAGGTCATCTCGTCGAGCCTGCCCATTCCCCTCGCGTTCTTCGCCATCGTGAGCGGGGTGCTGGACCGCTTTCCCAACCTGCGCGTGGGCTTCTTCGAGGGGGGTGCCCAGTGGATTCCGTACCTGGTGGACCTGATGGATCACTACTACGAGGTGGACAGCGGGCTCGGCTGGGGCACGCTCCCCAAGAAAATGCCGAGCGAGTACCTCAAGGACGGAAACCTCTACGTCACGTGCGAGGCCGACGAGCGGCTCCTGCCCTGTGTGCTCGAGATGTGGGGCGAGGACCGTATGATGCTCTCCTCGGACATGCCCCACTCCGAGCTTAGAGACAACGCGAAGGCGGAGATCCTGCGGCGAACCGACGTGAGCGAAGCCATCAAGAAGAAACTCCTGGTGGAGAACGCGCGCGCATTCTACGGGATCAAATAGGGAGGACCCAAGATGCGTACCTTCGGACGGCTCCTGATCGCCATCGTCGCTCTCGTGATCCTCGGCGGGTCGGTCGTCGCGCCACCGGCTGCGGCGCAGGCCCCCGGCAAGCCGTTCACCATCGGAGTCCTCGCTCCCGTGACCGGAGTGTTCAACTCGTACGCCCGGGACATCATCGACGGGGCCAAGCTCTACGTGGACGAGGTCAACGGCGAGATGGCCAAGCGAAAGGTGGAGCTGGTCGTTGAAGACTACGCCGTCAAGCCGGACGTGGCCCTCACGAAGGCGCGAAAGCTGGTGGAGCGTGATCAGGCCAAGGCGCTGGTGGGGGTGGTCCTGAGCGCCTCCGCCATCGCCATCAAGGATTACGTCACGGCCCAGAAGGTCCCGTTCATCATCTCCGGCTTCGCCGTGGCCGAATCGCTCACGCTCCAGCACAACCCGTACATCTTCCGCATGACCTACGGCGCCAGCATGGTCCCGGCGCCGATGGCCAAGTGGGTCTACAAGAACCTGAAGGCCCGCACCGCCATCCTCGTGGGCTCGGACAGTGTGGGGACGCTGGAGCTGGTCCTGGCCTTCGGCCGGGCCTTCGAGGACGCGGGCGGGAAGGTGGTCCAGGAAATCTACGCCCCGCTGGGCACCCCCGACTTCAGCCCGTACATTACCAAGATCCGGCAGGATGTGGACGTGCTCGGGGCGCTGGTCGCCGGCGCCGACGGCGTCCGGTTCATCAAGGCGTTCCAGGAGTTCGGGTTGAAGGGAAAGATCCCGGTCGTGGACGTGGCGGTCGGGTTCACGGACCTGACGTACCTGCCTGCCGCGGGTGAGGCAGCGCTCGGCGTCTACAGCTCCCAGCCCTACACCTTCACCATCAACACCCCGCGCAACCAGAAGTTCGTTCAGGCCTTTCGCGCCAAGTTTGGCCGTGAGCCGGGCTCGCCGGCGACGTTCACCTACGATGCCATGGCCGCCATCGACCAGGCCATGAAAGCCACCGGCGGCAACATCGAGGATTCCGCGCGCTTCGCGGAGGCGCTCCGCAAGACGGATCTGGACGCGCCCCGGGGCCGCATCCGGTTCGACCGCTTCAACCACGTGATCTCCGACGTGCACCTGAGCCGGATCGAGAAGGTGGGAGATCGGATTCTACCGGTCGTCATCGAGACCGTCCCCGGCGTTGACCAGTTCGTGGGCATGGACCAGGCGGAGTACGCGAAGCGCCCCCGCCTGATCAACCTGAAGGGAACCTTCGGCAAGTAGGGGGAGGCGGGCATGATCACGCGCAAGCAGGACAACGGCGAGCTCATTCTGATCGGACAGACCGACCACTCGCGCTTGGTGGGCCAGCTGGCCGCCCACTGGGGCAACGCGGAGTTCGCGACACCGGAACCCTACGTCTCGGTCGTGCGCGCCGCCACGTTCCACGACTACGGGTGGCTCCGCTACGAGACCAACCCCCTGATCCGCCCGGAGACCGGCGAGCCGTACGAGTTCCGGCAACTTCCGTCCAACCTCGCGCAGCTCGAGTCCTACCAGTGGTGCCTGGACTGGTTGGCCGGCATCGATCGCTACTCGGGCCTGATCGTCAGCATGCACCGCACCGGGCTCTGGAAGACCCGGTACGGGACGATCAAGCACCCGGAAGCCTACAACATCAAGACGCTGACCCCGGAAGTCGAGAAGTTCATCGCCCGGAACGAGCCCGTGCAGGAGCGGGAGCGGAGCGCGTTGGATCCCGAACAGGTTTGGATCAACTATCGGCTGCTGCAGGTCTGGGACCTGCTGGGGCTCTATTTCTGCTGCCAGGAGCCATACGAGGACTACATCGAGCCGGTTCCGCTGAGCTACCGGGACGGCGCCCTGGGCGGGGTCCGGCTCTCGATGACGCCTGTGGGACCGCGCCGGGTCGCCTTCGATCCCTATCCCTTCGATGTCCGCCCCTGCCGGGTGCAGCTCAGCTTCAAACGCCTGCCGAAGACGACCTTTGCCGACCTGGAGAACTTCCAGCGGGGGTACTTTCAGGCCGAGAACGATCTGATGATATTTGATCTGGTCTAGCGCGCATTATTCATGAACTTGCTCAGTGCGTCTGACAGGCCCCCTCACCCTGACCCTCTCCCCCACCGGGGGCGAGGGACCCGAAAGAGCCTCTTCTCCCTTCGGAGGGAGAGACCTCCTATGGGTTGTCAAGTAGTATTTTCGTCAAG
>CAYJUC010000245.1:0-6335 GCA_964372605.1 uncultured bacterium
CGTAACCCCGATTATTCACGTCTGCGCTCGGCACCCTCACCCCAACCCTCTCCCTTCGAAGGGAGAGGGGGTTCTTTCGGTTCCCTCGCCCCCGGGGGGGGAGAGGGTCA
Source organism: uncultured bacterium (assembly GCA_964372605.1). Taxonomy (GTDB): domain Bacteria; phylum Methylomirabilota; class Methylomirabilia; order Rokubacteriales; family CSP1-6; genus CAYJUC01. Next base: position 111 of record CAYJUC010000245.1, read on the forward strand.
GGGTGAGGGGGTCTATCAGACGCGCCGAGCACCTTCGTGAATAATCCGCGCTAAGATCGGAGGCGGGCGCGCCTTGACCGTTCCCGACCGATCGGCTACTATCCAAACCGGCTGAGAAAAATTTTCAGGAGGGACCCCATGCCCACATTAGAGCTTTCACGCATGAGCCGCACCGCGGACGAGCTGTCCGCAGTCCTCCGCGAGCAACCCGAGTCGGCGCTCGCCAAGCGGCCGGCCGAGAACGCCTGGGCGGCCAAAGAGGTAATCTGCCACCTCCGAGACACTGAAGAGGTCTTCCAGGGTCGCTTCCGGACGATCCTGGACGAAGACGAGCCCAAGTTCACGCCCTTGAACACCGACGGGCTGGCCGTCGAACGGCAATACCTGAAGGATGACGCAGCCAGGGCGTTGGAGATGTTTCGCGCCAAGCGCCAGGAAAACCTGAAGCTGCTCGCTGGCCTCACGACGGAGCAGTTGGAACGCGGAGGTCTTCATCCGACCCGCGGACGGATGACCATCAAAGACTTCGTGGCCCTCGCGGCTCACCACGACGACAACCACCTGGAGCAGCTCAAGCGGGCGCTCGACGGCAAGCCCTGATCAGGAGGAGAGCCATGCCCACGGTAACCATCGACGGCCTCGCGGTCTACTACGAAACTCGCGGCTCCGGGACGCCGCTCCTAATGCTGGCGCCCGGGGGCTTCGACGCCACCATCGAGAAGTGGTCCACGGCGATGGCGTGGAAGGGAAGCCAAGTGCTGGACGCGCTCGCCGGAGAGTTCACGGTGATCGCCTACGACAGGCGGGAGTCCGGGAGCTCGGACGGGCGGGTCGAGCCTCTTTTCTGGGGACTCTTTGCCGAGCAGGGCAAGAAGCTGCTCGATCACCTGGGGATGGAGCGAGCCTTCGTTCTCGGGGGCTGCATGGGTTGCTCTGTGGCCACGGCCTTCGCGGCGCGATACCCGCGGGCCACCCGCGGCCTGATCCTCCACTGGCCTGTGGGCGGCTACCGCTGGAAGCTGAACGGCCAGGACCGCTTCCGTCGCCACGCCGCCTTCGCCAGGGAGCACGGGCTCGACGGGGTCGTGAAGCGCGCGCACCTGGGGAAGTCGTTCTGGAATGATCCGGAGGCGGGCCCGTGGGCGTCCTCTATCGTGCGCTCCCAGGAGTTCACCGACGCCTTCACCGCCCAGGACCTGGACCACTACCTGGGGATGGTGGCGGCCAGCGGCAGGATCCTCTTCGACCGTGACACGCCGCCGGGGGCCGAACCCGAGGAGCTGATGGCGATGAAGTGCCCGGCGCTGATCATCCCCGGCGACGATCCGGCCCACGCAACCTCGGGCGCTCACTACCTCCGGGAGCTCTTACCGCAGCCGGAGTACTGGGACGTGATGCCCCCCGAGCAGAACCATCCCCGGCTCTGCGGGCGGATCCTCGAGTTCGGGAGGAAACACGCCTGAGACAGGGCGCGCTGGACGGCATTCGGGTCGTTGACCTCACCAGCTACATCGCCGGCTCCTACGCCGCGATGATGCTGGCTGACCTGGGCGCCGAAGTCGTCAAGGTGGAATCGCGGGAAGGCGACCCTTTCCGCGAGCTTCCCGGCTTCTTCGGCTGGAACCGGGGGAAGCGCTCGATCAGCGTCAACCTGAAAGATTCTGAAGGCCAAGCCATCGTCCACCGGTTGGTCGAACGCGCGGACGTGGCCATGGAAAACATGCGCCCCGGGGTCGCCGACCGCCTGGGAATCGGTTACGAGCGGCTCAGGGCGGTGAACCCTCGCCTGATCTACTGCTCGGTGACCGCCTTCGGCGGGGACGGCCCCTACCGGGACCGCCCGGGCTTCGACCCGTTGCTCCAGGCCATGGCCGGGGTGATGGACCTTCAGGGCTTCGGCGGCCCCCCCCAGTACGTCCGAATCGCCGTCACCGACTACTACGCCGCCGCCCTCGCCGCCCAGGGCGTGCTCGCCGCGCTCTTCGTCAGAGAGCGAACCGGCGCGGGCCAGAAAGTGGAGACCTCACTCCTCAACGCGGTGCTCGCGCTTCAGTCGGGGAACGTCGTGGACTACGCGGGGAAGCCCTCCCCGTTCCGTGACAACCCGACTTACCGGCTCTACCGGGGGGCCGACGGCGGCTACTTCTTTCTGGCCTGCGGGAACCAGAGCTTCTGGCTGAAGCTCTGCCAGGCTCTCGGCCGTCACGACCTGGCCGACGACCCGCGCTTCGGCTCGTGGCTCGCTCGCCTCGAGCATCGCGACGCGCTGATTCCGCTCCTCGAGGAGAGCTTCGCCCGAAAACCGTGCGCGGAGTGGCTCCGGCTCCTGGCGGCCCATGACATCCCCTGCGCCCGCGTCCAGCCGCTCACGGAGTTCATGGAGGACCCCGCCGTCAGCCACCATGGGATGATCCGCCGGTATCACCACCCCGAGGTGGGATCGCTGACCATGATGGGGACCCCGATCCGGTTCTCCCAGACGCCCGGGCGCGACGCCGGGCCTCCGCCGACGCTGGGTCAGCACACCGAAGAGGTCCTGCGGGAGCTGGGCTACACTGACCCCCAGATCGCGGACCTGCGGCGCCGCAATATCGTCTAGCAGCGTGTCGGAGTATAAGCGCCGTTCGAGCGCGGGCTTCCCGCGCACCGCCTTCCCAGGGGGAGGTTTCGGAAGGGGGGCGAAGCCCCCCTCCGAGTATGAGACATGCCGTTTGCGTATTACGCCCGCCTGACGCGCGCGCAGCAAGCCATCTACCGAAAGAGCGACGAGGTGACAGCCGTGCGCCTGCCCGAGTCGGCGGCGCTCCGGCCCCTCGCAGACGAGCTGGCCCGCACACTCGCCAGCGAAGATCGGCTGAAGACACAGGCTGCGGCGCAGCATCTCCTTTCCGGGCTTGCGTTCTACCTCGACGCCCCGCCGGTCCGGGTGGAAGTCCTGGCGGCGCGGCCGGCAAGGAGCTGGGGTGAGCTTCACGGTCTCTACACGTCGGCGGCCCGCAGCCGGCCGGCCCACATCACGCTCTGGATGCGCACCGCGCGGCAGAAGCGCGTGGTGGCCTTCCGCACATTTCTGAGAACGCTGCTTCACGAGCTAGGGCACCACCTGGACTACACAGTCCTCAAGCTTGCCGACTCCTTCCACACGGAGGGCTTCTACAAGCGGGAGTCGAGCCTCTTTCACCAGCTCATGGGTGACCGGGCGCGCGATACGTCGCCCGGACAGCCACAAACCCCGCTATAATAAAACTCTCGTGATCATTTCTTTCACCCCTCGCCCCCGTCCGGGGGAGCGGGAGGGGTGAGGGGGGAAGGAAAAGTTGACCATGGCGGACAAGCCACAGATCTTCAAGTACTCGATGCCGGATTCCCCGAAGGAGAAGTCCATCGTCCCGATGTGCAGAACCGACATCCTGCGGGCCGACGTTCAGGTGCTGAAGCACGGCGGCGAAAACAACCTGCACTCCCACACCGGCAACGACGGGTTCTGGATGGTGTTGAGCGGCCGGGCCCGGTTCTACGCCGAGGGCGACGATCTTCTCGCCGAGCTGGGGAAGCACGAGGGAATCGCCATCCCCCGCGGGTTCAAATACTGGTTCGAAGGCGCGGGCGAAGAGCCGCTCGAGCTGCTGCACGTGGTCGCCTACGCGCAGAACGTCAAGGACGAGCGCATCAACTACACGCCGCTGAAGCGCTGGCAGGCCCAGCTCGGGCTCGGCGGCCGTCCTCCCGATCCCGCCGAGCTTCCCGGCGCCGGCAGCGCGACGAGGTAAGCCGGAGTGGAGCGAAAGCGCGTCGTCCTGCTGGTCCTCGTGGGGGTCGTTCTCCTGGTCGGCCTGGGAGGCTACCGGCTCTTCGTCTCGACGTATAACACGCTGGTGGGGATGGACCAGGCGATCAAAGGCCAGATGGCCGAGATCGACAACCAGCTCCAGCGGAGGGCCGACCTGATCCCGAACCTGGTGGAGACCGTCAAGGGGTACGCCGCCCACGAGCGGCAGATCCTGGAGGCGCTGGCCAACGCCCGGGCGCGGCTTGCCGGGGCCCGTGATGTCCAGGGACGGCTTGAGGCGAACGCCGAACTCTCTAGCGTCCTCTCCCGCCTCCTCGTGATTGTCGAAAACTACCCGAACCTCAAGGCCGACGCCACGTTCGCCCGCCTCATGGACGAGCTGGCGGGCACGGAAAACCGCATTGCCGTGGCCCGGCGCCGCTACAACCAGGCCGTCCAGGAGTTCAACACCGCCGTCAACCAATTCCCGAACCGGCTGCTGGCCGGCCTCTACGGCTTTGCCGAACGGCCGTTCTTCGAGGCGCCCGCCGACGCGAAAATTCCCCCGAAAGTAAAGTTCTAACCGGGAGCCTCCTCCGAGGATCTCGCCGGCGTGGCCCGCGCCCTTCTCGTCCTCTTCCTTCTTCTCTCTCTGCTGACCGGAGTATCTCTTGGGCTGGCGGTCGAGGTCCCTCCCCGACCGCCCGCCCGGGTCACCGATCTCACGGGTACCCTTTCGCGCGGGGAGCATGACCGGCTGGAGGCGAAGCTCGCCGCCTTCGAGCGGGAGACGACCCATCAGGTCGCTGTCCTCATCATCTCATCGCTCGAGGGGGAGCCCATCGAATCTCTCGGTCACAGGATCGCGGCCAGCTGGAAGCTGGGACAGGCCGGGAAGGACAACGGCGTTCTTCTCCTGATCGCCAAGGGGGATCGCAGGCTCAGGATCGAGGTTGGCTACGGTCTGGAGGGAGTTCTCCCTGACGGGAAGACCGGCGCCATCATCCGGGAGGTGATCTCGCCCCGGTTCAGCCGCGGGGAGTTCGCAGCGGGAATCGAGGCCGGGGTGGAGGCGATCATGACAGAAACCCGCGGCGCCGTGATCCCCGAGGCCGGGCGGAGGCCGGCGAAAACCGCCGGCGCCCGGGCTTCGAACCTTCCGCTCCTGATCGCCGCGGCCGCGCTCGCCCTCGCGTTCGCCTACCCGCTTCTCCGGAGGCTTCCGGACACGCTCTTCTGGGGAGGATCGAGCCTTGGCGCCGCAGCGCTGGTGGGCTTCCTCCTGTTTCACCCCGGCGCGTGGTGGACCAGCCTTCTCGGGTTAGTCGGGGTGGCGCTCGGCACGCTCTGGAGCGTGGGGCTCGCCGAGCGACACCACTGCCCCGCCGGGCCCCACTGGCTCGACATAAGACGGAGGCCGGCAAAAGGCGCCGAGCTGGTGAGCTACGCCTGTCCGGTGTGCGGATACCGGCGGGTAGACCGAGTGGCGCTGGCGGCCGCGGGCGCCGCCGGATGGTTCATCGGCCCTGGGTGGACCTCAGGTGGCGGATCGTGGGGATCGGGTGGAGAGATCGGGGGATTCTCAGGCGGCGGCGGCGGTTTCGGCGGCGGCGGCGCGAGCGGGAGCTGGTAGCATGCGTCACGCATTCAGAACCTTGCGGGCCATCCGAAAGCCGCACCACTTCTTCTCGGAGCGGGAGCGGCACGGGATCGCGGCGGCGATCCGAAAGGCTGAGGCCCAAACCTCGGGGGAGATGCGGGTCCACGTGGAGGGGCGGTGCCCCGGGGAGCCGGCGGGTAGAGCCCGCGAGATCTTCGCCGCCCTCGGCATGCACCGGACCGTGAGGCGGAATGGCGTGCTCCTTTACCTCGCGGTGCGGGATCGGACGTTCGCGGTGGTCGGCGACGAAGGGATCCACCGGGTCGTCCCCGAGCGTTTCTGGGAGGCGGTCGCAGCGGAAATGGAACGCCACTTCCGGGCCGGGCGGTTCCTCGAGGGCCTCGGGAGCGCGATCGAGCGGATCGGCGCCCTACTGGCCCGCCACTTCCCCCGCGCGGCGGAGGACCGGAACGAGCTTCCAGACATTCCATCCGAAGGAGACGCCTAATTTCTGCCTTGACTGCTCCATGATCGGCGCGGTATGACCATCACGCAGTGCACGATTCAGCAGATGGAGGAGACCATGGCCACAGTGTTGTTCGTCGTCAAGGCCACCATCGCGAAAGACCGGGAAGAGGCCTTCAACCGCTGGTACAACGAGGAGCACGTCCCGCAGTTCCTGCGGTTCCCGGGCGCCGTAAGCGCGCGGCGCTACAAGGCCATCATGGGCGAGGACAAGTACCAGTACATGGCCGTTTACGAGCTCAAGGACGAGGCGACCTTCCACCGGCTGATGGACTCCGAGCACATGAAGGAGCTCCGCGCGGACTACGACACCGAGTTCGGCGCCGTGAGT
>CAYJUC010000246.1:0-2116 GCA_964372605.1 uncultured bacterium
CGCCCATTATGGCTGCGGCGGATGAATCGCCGGGGTCAGCGCCCCGATCTAATTCAGCTGACCAGACCGCCGGGAATGGGCGGCATGGGGAGGCGTCGCAGTTCCACGTTATCACCGGGCTCGACGCCGAGGATTCGGCGCCCGAGGCTGTCCAGACCGATCCCGGCGTCTTGGGCCTCAGGGTCGAGCTTCACCCACGCCCGAAGGGGAGCGGGATGCCGCCCCAGCAGCTCCACCAAATCGCCGGCGTCCACTCCAAGCTCCCGGGCGAGCCTCGGGGACAGGCGCAGCACCCGGTGCTTGCCGCGGTCGCCTTCGTACGAATCCCGCTCATCCGCTCGCACCAGAAGCCGCCGGCGGGCCGCCCCCAGCTCGGCGCGGCGGGCGCGAGTCGCGGCCTGATCGACCTCGCCGGTGACCGTCAGCACGACGCCGTAGCCGTCGCGGGCCCGTTCTCGAGAGACGTAGCCGGCCTCCACGTCCCTCCGGACTCGATCCAGATCGCGCGTGAGCGGATCGCCGAAGCCGCCCCCTCCCGCCGACTGCATGACGACCACGTCGCCGGCGCGAATCGCGTGCCCCGTCACCTTGCCCGGTGTTGGAAACTCGATCTCGACCCCATCCCGCAGCACGGAGACCTTGACCGGCGCGGCGTGGCCGGCGCCGCCCACGCCGAACGGGGGGATCACGGCCCGGTCGCTCAGGGCGGAGTATCGTCCCTCCCCGGCCAGGAGCCGCACCTCGCGCCGCATCCCCAGCCCACCCCGCATCCGCCCCTCCCCGGCGGAATCGCGACGGAGATCGCTCCGCTCCACCAATAACGGCATGCCGCTCTCGAGCGCCTCGGCGGTCTGGATTGTCCGGACGTTGCCGAAGTCGATGTTTCCCCAGGCGCTGGACCCGTCGTCTTCCCGAAACCCCCCGTTACCTCCCGCCGGGGCTTCGTAGTAGACGTACGTGCGCTGCCGGCGCTCGTCCCATCCGCCGATGGCGTTGGGAAACGAGGTCCCGCAGAGATCGCCGGAGACGAGATCGGGGATCACCTGGGCGAGCGCGCCCAGCATCACGGAGACGGCGCGCTTTCGGACCTCCCCGTGGGCGCCGGCCGGCGCGTCAAGCTTCACGTCCACGATGGAGGCCTCCGGCGCCCTCAGCCGGATCGGCCGGAACGTCCCGGCATTGATCGGCCCCTCCGGGTCCAGCGTCGCCTTCACCGCCACCAGGACGCCCGCCCCCGTGGTGGCCAGCGTCGAGTTGACCACGCCCGGCACCTGTGGGTTCGAGCCGGCGAAGTCGGCCGTGATCTCGTCGCCCTTGATCGTCAGCGTGAGCCGCATGAGGACCGGATCGAACCGCCCCTCCTGGTAGAACTCCAGGTAGTCCTCGTAGACGTACTCGCCGTCGGGCAGCGCGGCGATCTTCTGCCTGAGCCGTCGCTCCGAGCGGTCCAGGTTGAGCGCGATGCAGTCGAGCACGGTCTTCCTGCCGTACCTGGCGAGCAGCTTCCGGATGCGTCCTTCCGCCACGCGGCACGCCCCGAGCGAGGCGTTGAAGTCGCCCAGCCGATCCTCGGGCAGGCGCATGTTGTTTAGCAGGAGCGCCATGGCCGCGCGGTTGAGCTTCCCATCCTCGACGATTTTGATGGGTGGGATGCGGACGCCCTCCTGGTAGATGTTGGTGGAGAGCCCGGAGTAGCTGCCGGGCGTCGCGCCCCCCACGTCGGCCCAGTGGGCGCGGACGGCGGGGAAGATGAACAGCTCGCCTTCGTCGAAGAGCGGGTAGAGCATGGTGACGTCGTTCAGGTGGGTCCCGCCGCGGTATGAGTCGTTGAGGAGGATGACGTCGCCGGGCCGGAGGTCGCCGGTGAAGTCCTCCATCGCGCAGCGCACGCTCCACGGCATGGGCAGGACGTGCCCCGGGTGGTCGTCCGACTGGGCCACCATCTGCCCCTGCGGGTCGAAGAGCGCGCAGGAGAAGTCGTCCATGTCCCAGATCACCGGCGAGTAGGATGCGCGAATCACCGTCGCCCGCATCTCCCGCACAATGGCGATCAGGCCCTCGCAGACCACTTCCAGCGTGATGGGATCGACACCAGAGGTCATAGCGTCCTCCTCTC
>CAYJUC010000246.1:2216-6327 GCA_964372605.1 uncultured bacterium
GGCTTGGCGATCTCGCCGACTCCGGTGAGCCGGAAGTTCACGATCTCGACCGGTCCGGCGCTCCGATGCCCGTAGCGGCGCTCGTGCGCGCGGCTGAAGGCCTCATCCAGGGCGGCCATGGAGTCCGCCCCCTCCGGCACGCGGACCAGGAGCTCCCACGACTGCCCGACGTACCGCATGCCGAGCGCGCGCAGCGTCGAGAACCGCTCCGGCGGGATGCCCTCCTGAGCGAGGTCTTTGCCAGCCTCGCGCTCGAGCTCGGCGAATACGGCTTTGACATCAGCGAAAGCGCCAGCGCGTGTGTTGACCAGGCGGGTCCGGACGTAGTCGCGCCGGAGGTCGGAGATGAGAGAGCCGAAGGCTGAGAAGTTGCCGGGGGCCACCGGTACGACCACCCGCGGGATCTCCAGCTCCTCCGCGATCAGGGCCGCGTGCATGGGCCCCGCGCCGCCGTAGGCGAGCAGGGCGAAGTCGCGCGGATCGTGACCCTTGGCGATGGAGATCTCCTTGATGGCGCTCACCATGCGGGCGACGGCGATGCGGATGATCCCCTCGGCGAGCTGCGCCTCGTCGATGATTCCGGGCACGCGCCCGATGAGGCGATGGATGGCGCGTCTCGCCAGGTCGTCGTCGAGCAACACCTCGCCGGCCAGGGGGCGGTCCGCGGGGACCCGACGCAGGAGCAGGTTCGCGTCCGTGATGGTCGGCTCCGTCCCGCCGCGGCCGTAACACGCCGGACCGGGATCGGCCCCGGCGCTTCGCGGCCCCACCCGGAGCGCCCCGCCCGCATCGATCCAGGCCATACTTCCGCCGCCCGCGCCTATGGAGTTGATCTCGATCTGCGGCGTCCGGTTCGGGAGCCCCGCGATCTGTTGCTCAGTGGTGATTGTGGGCTCGAGCTGCTCGATGAGGCAGACGTCGGTGCTGGTTCCCCCCATGTCGTAGGTGATCAGGTTGCGGTACCCGCTGACCCGTCCCAGATCCAGGGCCGCCGCGACTCCTCCGGCGGGGCCGGAGAGCACCGTCTGGACCGGGAGCCGCGCCGCCACCTCGGAGGTCATGATCCCTCCGCTGGAGGTGGTGATGAAGACGCGGCCCGCGTAGCCGCGCGAGGCGAGCGACGCGCTCAAGCTCGTGAGGTAGCCGCCGACCTTGGGCCCGATGTAGGCGTTGAGCACCGCGGTGGTGAAGCGCTCGTACTCCCGGAACTCCGGCAGGACCTCCGATGAGGTGCAGACGTACCAGCCCGGCAGAAGCTCCTCGGCGATACGGGCCGCGGCCTGCTCGTGCCCGGGATTCGAGTAGCTGTGCAGGAAGCAGATGACGGCGGCCCCGGGCTCGCCGCCGTTGGCGGAGTCCCTGATGCGGGCCACCGCGCCGCGCACGTCAGCATCCCGAAGGGGCCGGAGGATCGAGCCGTCGAAGGCCATCCGCTCGTCCACCTCGACGATCTGATGGCGCGGCACCAGCGGCGCCGGCTTGAGCCCGCGGATATCGTAGAGGACCGTTCGGTTCGTGCGCGCGATCTCGAGCGCGTCGCGGAAGCCGCGGGTCGTGATCACCCAGACGGGGGCCCCCTTTCGCTCCAGGATCGCGTTGGTGCCGATGGTGGTGCCGTGAACCACCCGGCCGGTATCCGGCAGCACGACCTTGAGCTTCGCGAACGCGTTGAGCAGGCCCACCGTCGGGTCGGCGGGACTGGTCGGCGACTTTCCCACCTCGAGCGTGCCGGTGGCCTCGTCATAGACCACGACGTCGGTAAAGGTCCCGCCCACGTCCACGCCAACCCAGCGCATCAACTCCTCCCGCTTCTGCCTACCGCTGGTTTAGGTTAATTCTTCGAGCAGCTCGACTTCCTTCTTCACGAGCTGATTCACCACATCTCCAATATCCATGCCTTTCTTCCGTGCGATGCGCTCAACTTGGTTTTGCAACTTGGTATCGAGGTAAATGGGCAGACGGAGCTCTGCCCCCTTTCTGTAAAATTTCCCTCGCGTGGCCTTGGAAAAGTCGTATTCTCGCTTCATCGTTTATGTCCTTTCATACTGTCTGGCTTCGTTCTTCGTTGCCTTGCGCGCAGAGATCAGCCGTATTCGTGCACTCGTTTCCGTTTCTGACTGTGCTCCTCGTCAAATTCGGACAAGGCTTCTGGATCAAGGAAGACTGCAGCCGCACGCTCAAAGGAGACGCCATGTTTTTTCAGATTCAGTCGGGCTTTGGCGGGATCCCATGCAAACTGATATTGGAACGGTTTTTCCACCTCGGTATGATCCCACAAAATACGCCGCCGGCCAAGAGACTGTGTAGAGAACTACCGCTTATGCTGCCGCGCGTCTACCGGTACTCTAACTCCCTTTTCGATTGGCCAACGCTCGAAGGGGTACCGGACCAAGATGATGTCATTCTTTGAGGAGCTGGGCATAGACATCATCTTCGGGGTTATCCCAAATGGTATCGAGAGAGGCCTGGCTCGCCTGGAGCCAGAACTCGGTCTCATCATCGGGCAGGAGGATCACCAGCACTTGCTTGTGCCTTCAGGAAGGTCAATCTGTTCCAATGGCTCGATCTTGCCCTCACGGACGATCGCTCTTAGTGTCTTCACCATGGCTACTACCTATAAGCATCGCTGCGATGTCGTATTGTGCTGATGTCTATGATTCGCGCCCGGTCGTCGATCGAATAGATCACGCGATATTCCCCGACGCGGATTCGCCATAGGGTATCGGCCCCTTGAAGCTTCACGCATCCGGGCGGCCTGGGATTCGATGCCAGACCTTCGATTCGCTTGATGATCCGCCGCGCCACTTCAGTTTCGAGACCTTCAAGCTCTCGACGAGCCGACCGCGCAAAGACAACGGAGTACTCAGGCACGCCGATGTCGGCGGCGAGGGCCCAATACGCGCTTCTTTACGCTCTCCAGCGATTCCCGGGGCTCAGATGCGCGCTGCTTTGCGAGCGCACGGTCGTAGAAGTCCTCCCATAAACGGCCTTGCTTCTTGAGATCGATCTGGACGGCTGTCTTGCGTCCAGAATTGTCAACCACGAACTGAACACCTCTGACCATAGCGTCTCCTTTTGCGGCTAACGATCGGCGCTCACCCGCGCCCGCTCAGGCTTCACGCGGCCGACGGGTGCAGCGCCTTGTTGGGCCGCCTCGTAGCTGTGAGCATTTGTTCTCTACTGCTTGGTGAATTGCAACTCTTCTCGAAGAGCTAACCCCACTTTTGCACAGCCGCCGCAATGGCTGGACCTGCCTTGGCCAAGTCGTCGGCCAGCATTACCGGAATGAACTCAACATCGGCCTTCAGCCAAAGAAACAGAGGTTCCGCGATCGCTGGGATCTTCGAGGCGTCATCAAAGTTCACCACGATATAGCCACCACGCTGACCATCGACAGTGGTGAAATACGCCGTTTCGGCCTTCATCTCCGACAAGACCTGCTGGAGCTTCTCACCAAACTTTGGGTCACGCAAAGCTACGTTACCGGACTCAACGGGAACGTGGAACCGCACGATATAACGCATGTCAACCTCCTTCGAGAATGGCCACCTAAGATCTTCATAAACACGCGTCTGCACAAGGACTGTGGCACCCTCCCTTCGTCGGCCCAACTATTGAGTCTCTTGCAGGCTCGGCCTGCAGCCTATCTCGCCAAGCGCTCCCGGGCCGAAAACAAAATCAGAAGCAATATCCGCCACTTGCACGACGTTGTCAAGCCTCTGGTCTCCGACAAGTACTGCCAAACTCGCAGTCTATCCGGATATCAGCCCGCAGTATATCCAGGTCAACCAACTGCCTCATAGGGCGTAGAGGAGCGGGCGGGCCCTCAGGGTCTCGTTCATCCAGAAGCCGGTGTCGGCGAGCCAGCCGATCGCCTCGGCGGAGTCCGCCGTCTTCAGCAGCGCGAGCGTGGCGCCTCCCTCGAAGAAGCCCCCGAACGCCAGTCGCCCCGCCCCGCGCAGCTCGATCAGCGCGAAGGTCGCCATGTCGGGTTCGCGCGTCACCCCCTCCACGAGCGTCGCGCGGCGCGAGCCATCGGTGACCACCGGCGGCAGCTCCCAGGGCTCGATGAACTGGGAGAACGTCCGGAGGGTGTAGGCGGTCCAGACCT
>CAYJUC010000247.1:0-6323 GCA_964372605.1 uncultured bacterium
TTGAACGCGGCGATCCGGTCTTTCGCCCGATAGACGACGACCCGCTCGTCGAGCAACTGCACGCCAAGCGGTTTGTCCTCGAGCTCGTCAACGGCTGCGACCGGATGCCAGTAATGCCGCAAAACGTCGTAAGGCATACTCGATCTCCCTCCAAGGTGGGAACTCGAACGGACACTATCATGGGCCAGCCGCGCGAGTCAAGGCCGGGGAACCCCCTCCTGGAGCGCCTCCACCGCTGGTACGTTGCGCTAGCTCTTTTCAAACACACCAGATCACCTTAACAGTCCCCAAAGAGGCGGCAAATAATTGGGCAGCTTGGTCCAGATACGGGAGGCCTCTTGAGCGCGCAGGTCCTTCGCGGTATTATTCCACCAATGCGGCCAGGACGCCTGGACGGCCAATCATCCTGCCGCCCGGTGCTATAATCGTCCCCAGGGACGCGAGCGTGTGCTACGATGCCTAGCTATTCACTTATTCTTGACCGGGCCAGCGTCGTCTTGCTTGGAAAGTTCAATCCTGCAATCTTTCACCCTGTTTGGTTCGCTCGGCACTCTCTGATTAGAGATGAGGAGGCCAAACAGGTGAAAGACCTCATCATCGTCGAGAACATCGCTCAGTTCCAGGTTGACTGGCTCTCTGTTCAGGTTACCCCCGATAGATTTCAAGCACACACCGACGACGCCTCCCATTCAGCGCCGCTACGGGACTTGGTGGTCTCTGTCTTCACCTTGCTTGAGCACACACCGTTCTGGGCTCTCGGGATGAACCGCCACCTTCACTACAAGGTGGAGTCCGAGGACCAGTGGCACCGTTTCGGGCACATGTTGGTCCCGAAGGAAGCCTGGTCACGATGGATGAAGAACCCTGGCATGCGAGTGCTGACCATTTGGGGTTCGCGCGATGAAGCGCCAGAGGCGAAGATTCAATTCCAAGTAGAGCCCTCATCCAGAGTCCATCCAGGCGTTTACTGCTCTTTCAACGAACACCGCGACATAAGCCACAAGGAAGGAGCGGCACCGGATGAGGAGATGACACAAGCAGATCAACGTCGAGCGTTGATCGAGGCACTTGCCAAAGGCTGGGACGGGGCGCAGAATTACGCACGGATGGTAGCCGAGGGCCTTCTCAGTCTGGAGTATTAGATTGCCTGTACACGCAGCCGCACATGACACGCTCGAACGTGGTCAGGAAGACAGATCGACTGCCCTCGACCAGCCTAGCGTGCCTCGGGGCGGCAGTCGGCCGCGCCGAGTAGCTTCGCCTTCGACAAGCCTGATCGCAAGCCTGACCGCGGGACAACCGGAGAGCGAACCTCGAACTGCTCAACTGCTTCTCCCTCTTTCGGCTCCACTGAGGCACCCTTTCACCCTGCTTCAACAATGGGAGGGTGTGGTGTCGACAGAGCCAAGGGAGGGTGAGTTCGTGGCCGTCGTGAGAGACTTAACCAATCCCACATACTCCGAGGAACAGGCAATGCTTTCCCTCGAGCACGTTCCGCCTCCAGACCGGAAACTCGTTGTCCCCGGTGCCGTCTTTTATTGGTCAATAGGGTACGAAGACACCCCAACAGGAACCCGCCGGACGATCTCCGTGCTGCGTTTTCGACGTCTGCCGGCTTGGACACACGGAGACATGCGTCGAATCGCGCGTGAGGTCGAGAGGTTCCAGCGCCTCTTTGGTGTCCGGCGCGAGCGATAATCACACGCCGCCGCAACACGACCAGGTCGAGGTATCCCTCTTCGGCCCTGGTATCGGCGAGTGCGTTGTCATCCACCTCGGTTGGGGGGAGTGGATGATCGTTGATTCGTGCATCGGCCGGGACACAAGGCGCCCCGCTGCTCTGAGCTATCTCGATGACCTTGGTGTTGACGTCGCAACGGCGGTCAAGATCGTGGTGGCAAGCCACTGGCATGACGATCACTGTGAGGGCATCTCTACCATATTGAGAGCCGCAGAGCGTGCGCTGTTTGTTTGTTCTGCTGCGTTGACCAACGACGAGCTTTTCTCAATGGTTGCCGGCGCAAAAAGCGCCATGATGACCTCATCGGGCGTATCCGAATTTTGTGAGATCTTTGAAATCTTGGAGGAGCGAAAACGTGAGTCGACGCGACCAGATTCAATAGCACCTATCCTAGCCAAGTCCGGCGTATGCGTGTTCAGGCGGCCGGACCGGGGGGCCCGTCGCGCTGAGGTCCACGCTCTGAGCCCATCAGATGGGGCGCTCAAGCTCTCCTGGCATCAAGTTGCGCAGTCAATCCCTCAACTAGGGCAAATAAAGCGTCGGGCAGTTGCGTTGACTCCGAATCAAGTTGCTGTAGTGCTCTGGGTTCTGGTCGGAGACGTGCAGATTCTTCTCGGCGCTGACCTCGAGGAGAGCAAGAGTCCTACGCTTGGGTGGCGGGCCATAGTGAATTCCGCAATAAAGCCCGAAGGCGCTGCATGCGTGTTTAAAGTGCCACACCACGGTTCCCGTGACGCGTACAACGCTGACGTGTGGAGCAACATGCTCTCACCTAACCCCTGTGCGATGCTCACCCCGTTCGCGACTGGCGGCACGTTTCTTCCAACTGACGCGGATGTCTTACGGCTCCGCTCCCATACCCCCCTGGTCTATTGCACGGCACGCCCTGGCGGGACAAGGCCAGCTCGCCGGTCGGGGGCGGTCGACGGCTTAGCAGATCAAATTGCCCGGTCACGGCGAGCCATCCGAGGTGGGATAGGCCACATTCGGGTACGGGGAGCGGTTTCAGGTTCACGCTTACCACTCGACGTCCACTGCTGTAGAGGTGCTTACAAGGTAGAGTAGCAAGACCCCGATCAAAAAACGCACATTGCCCTGTTGGAAAAATTTCCACTCACCGACCTGAAAGTCTCATTCGTTTAAAAAACGCGTATTTTTCTCGCGAATTGCCATAATTCCTCCCAGCCTAGAACAAAACCAAAGCGCTTGACAAGGTCCGCCCCCCGCCGTACAAAAAATGCAAGCGCCCGAGGAAGAAACAGAGGACGAGAATAGATGGCATTTGACATCGTGATCAGGGAGGGGAGGGTGATCGACCCCCTGGCGGGGATCGACGCCGCCCTGGATGTCGGCGTCAAGGACGGCAGGATAGAGGCGGTCGCGCCCAACCTGAGCGCCGCCGGGGCTCGGATCATCGAGGCCGGAGGCAAGTGTGTTTCTCCCGGCTTCATCGATCCCCACGTCCACGTCTACGGCGGGATCGGTCTGGCCGACCCGGATACGGTCGGCGTGCATCAGGGAGTGACAGCGATCGGCGACTTCGGCGGCGCCGGGACCGCAACGTTCCCCGACTTCAAGGAGCTGGTCCTGCCACGGGCGAAGACAACCGTCTATTCGGTCGTCAACATCACCGACGGCGGCGTGGGCGCGTACGGGTTCGGCGTGAGCGACCTGCTGCCGATCGGACGCCTGGACATGCGTCGATTCTTCACGATGGTCGAAGAGAATCGCGATGTCATCAAAGGACTGAAATCGGCGGTCTCGATCGTTCTCGGCGAGCACTTCTTCATG
Organism: uncultured bacterium; assembly: GCA_964372605.1. Classification (GTDB taxonomy): domain Bacteria; phylum Methylomirabilota; class Methylomirabilia; order Rokubacteriales; family CSP1-6; genus CAYJUC01. The sequence goes on from CAYJUC010000247.1 coordinate 3,533, forward strand.
CTGGCCAAGTCGCTCGCGTCCTCGGCCGGGTTGCCCTTCGTCCTTCACCTCGGCGAGTTTGACGACTGGGTGGACTACCGTCCGGGCGACTACAAGGAGATCAGCGGGCGGGTGCTGGACATGCTGGAGGAAGGCGATATCATCACCCACTGCTACACGCCGGAGCCCGGCCGGATCTTCGAAGAGAACGGGGCCCTCCTGCCGCGGGTGCGGGCGGCGCTGGAGCGCGGGGTGTTGCTGGATCTGGGACACAGTAGCCACGGCTTCAGCGTCGACGTGGCCCGCCTCGCCCTGAGCCACGGCATCAGGCCGCACACGCTGGGAACCGATCTCCACGTCTCCAGCGTGAGTCCGGTCATGCGATCCCTGGCCGACGTGATGTCCAAGATGCTGGCGCTGGGGATTGATCTGCCCTCAGTGGTCCGCATGGTCACCGCCAACCCGGCGCATTTCTTCAAGGTCACCGACCGCGCCGGGAGCCTGCGGCGAGGGTTCTCCGCCGACGTCACCGTCTTCGAGATTCAAACAGGCGCATACGACTGGATGGACTCGCACCGGAACCATTTCCCGGGCAGTCAGCGGGTAGTTCCTCTGGGCTGCTTGAAGGCCGGCGTCTGGTACGACGCCCAGATGGACCTGGTTGACACGCGGGAGAATCGCAGCGTCGCGGCGTGGAAGGCGGAACTGCCGCCGGCCGCCAGGCGCCTCAGTCGAGAGCAGCGCGAGTTTCTGGGGTCAGTCGCCGACCTGGTGCGCCAGCGCGAAAGCTGGGACCAAGTGGATCTCCACTACGCCATCGAAGCGAAGCGCGAGAAGATGGGGCTCGGCCGGCGCGACGCCGTCTACGCCCTCATGCTCACATTCTTCGGCAAGCCGTCCGGCCAGCAGCCGGCCTGGTATCTGGCCCACGCCAGCCGCCCCTTCGTGCTGGAGCGACTGGACGCCGTGGCGTCGAGCGTGGCTCCCACTCCAGCTTAACGCTCAGGGACTACGCCGGCGGTCCCTCCTCGACCGTAAGACCCCCCGCGTCGAAGAAGGCGACGATCCGGCACGGGCAGGCCTCGCCCCCCTCGAACTTCCAGGGAAACGCGCCGATGATGCAGCGCTGGTTGAGCACCTTCTCGATGTCGCCGCCGACGTTTTCGGCGTGGATGCACCCCTCCGGAAACGCGAGGTAGTGCATCGGGAAGATATTTTCCTTCACCAGCCGCCCGCTCAGCTTGTGCCGGTACTCGTATTCGCCGAAGAACGCGTCCACCGACCTCCCCACCTTCTGCTCGAACTGCTTCGTGAGATCGGGCCGCATGTAGCGGATCGTCGTGTTCATCGGGTGGTCGCCGGAGCCCGCGTCGATCCCCCACCAGGCGATCTGCATGTCCAGCATCCACTCCGCCAGCTCCCGTCCCCCGCCCGGATGCATGCAGAAGTATCTGACCAGGTCCTGCTGCGACATCCCCTGGTAATACCGGTGGTACCCGGTGTGGATGATGATGATGTCGCCCTTCTTGATCTGCATCTTGTCGGTGATGTGCTTCGGCTGAATGATGTCCCAATCCCCGACCGAACCGGAGACGTCCACGATGACCCCTTCGTGCACCAGCTTGGTCAACGGCAGCGAGGCGATATCCCCGGCGCCATCGGCCGCGTGCATGGGCCCGTCCAGATGCGTGCCCACGTGCAGCGAGGTCTCGATCCGCTGAGCCGCTATTCGGTTAGTCTGGAGCGTCTGGGTATAGTAGATCTTCGAGCCGGGGTAGCCGACCCACCCCGGCGTGTGCATGTTCCACGGGTGCGACAGATCGACAAGCCGCATGCGTAGGCCTCCTTACTCCATGAGAACTTTCCGCTGCCCGCCGTCCAGCGTGATAATGGCGCCGTTCATGAAGCTCGCGCGCTCGGAGGCCACGAAGACCGCGACGTTGGCAACCTCCTCCGGCGTGCAGATACGTCCCAGCGGGATCGACTGCTCGGCCTTCTTCTGAGCCGCCTCGACGCTGATCCCCTTCATCTTCGCGATCCCGCCGATGAGATAATCCCAGCGCTCGGTCGCGACCGGCCCGGGGTTGATCGCGTACACGAGGATGTTGTGCTTGCCGTACTGGTCGGCCAGGGCAATGGTGACGGCGAGATCGGCGGCGTTGGCCGCGCTGGGCGTGATCTCGAACCCCACCGGCTTGACGCCGTCGTTGCCGACGATGTTCACGATCCGGCCGCCGCCCTGCTTCAGCATCTGGGGGATCACCGCCTTCGAGCAGCGCACGTGCCCCATCAACTTGAGCTGGAGCGCCTGCTGCCAGTCCTCCTCGGTGAGGTTCAGGATCTCGCCTCCCGGAGCCGCCCCGGCGTTGTTGACCAGGATGTCGATCCGCCCGAAGTGGCGCACCGTCGCATCCACGATCCGCTGCACGTCCTCAGGCTGCGTGAGGTCCCCGGCCACCGCAAACAGCTCGCTCCCGGTTTCCTTGGCAATCTCCTTCGCCGCCGCTTCCAGCGGAGCTTTGTTTCGCGCGCAGATGGCGACCTTCGCGCCTTCCCGCGCCAGGCCCCGCGCGATGGCCTTCCCGATCCCCTTGCTCCCGCCGGTCACCAGCGCGACTTTGCCCTTCAAGCCGAGATCCATCAGCACCCCTCCTCTTTTAGAAACTCCAGAACCTGAGGCAGCGTGACCCTAACAAAGAACCAGTCCTCCGTCAAGAGCCCGGAAATCCAGGCTTGCGGAGCGTCCCGCCGATCCTTTACACTGCCCTTCGACAAGGGCCAGGATACGGATAATGGCCATCGTGGAGGCAAG
>CAYJUC010000248.1:0-6310 GCA_964372605.1 uncultured bacterium
ACACGGCGGTGGGGCAGACCACGCACCTGGCGGCGCGGATGGAGCAGCTCGCCAGCCCGGGCAGCATCCTCATGACCCCCGCCACGCTCGGGCTCGCCGAGGGATACGTCGAGGTCAAGTCACTCGGCCCCGTGCCGGTGAAGGGGCTCACGGAACCGGTGGACGTGTATGAGTTGACGGGAGCTGGCCCGGTACGGTCTCGGCTCCACGCTGCGGCCGCGCGGGGGCTTACGAAGTTCGTGGGCCGCACCCAGGAGCTGGAGCAGCTCGCGCAGGGGCTCGAGCGCGCCCGGGCCGGGCACGGGCAGGTCGTGGCGGTCGTGGGGGAAGCCGGGGTCGGCAAGTCTCGCCTCTACTGGGAGTTCACCCGTTCGCACCGCACCCGGGACTGGCTCATTCTACAGTCCTCGTCGGTCTCCTACGGCAAGGCGAGCGCGTACCTGCCGACGATCGACCTGCTCAAGGCCTACTTCCAGATCGAAGCGCGCGACGAGCCGAGGAAGATCCGCGAAAAGGTGACGGGAAAGCTCCTCTCGCTGGACCGGGCGCTCGAGCCCGCCCTGCCCCCGCTCCTCTCGCTCCTCGACGTGCCCCCGGAGAGCGCGGAGTGGGAGCGACTCGCGCCGCCGCAGCGCCGCCAGCGGACGCTGGACGCGGTCAAGCGGCTGCTGCTCAGGGAGAGCCAGGTGCAGCCACTCCTGGTCCTGTTCGAGGACCTCCACTGGATCGACGCCGAGACCCAGGCGCTGCTCGATAGCCTGGTCGAGAGCCTGCCGACGGCGCGGCTCCTCCTGCTCGTGAACTACCGTCCCGAGTACCAGCACGGCTGGGGGGGCAAGAGCTACTACCGTCAGCTCAGGATCGATCCCCTGCCGCCCGAGAGCGCCGAGGAGCTGCTGCTGGGCCTGCTCGGCGACGACCCGGGACTGGCGCCGCTCAAGCGGCTCCTGATCGATCGAACCGAAGGGAACCCGTTCTTCCTGGAGGAGAGCGTCCGGGCCCTGGTCGAGACCCAGGCGCTGGTCGGCGAAGCGGGGGCGTACCGGCTGGGCAAGGCCCTGCCGAGCATTCAGGTGCCGGCCACGGTCCAGGCGATCCTGGCCGCCCGGATCGACAGGCTTCCGGCCGAGGACAAGCGGCTCCTCCAGTCCGCTTCCGCCATCGGCAAGGATGTGCCGCTCCCGCTACTGCACGCCATCGCCGAGCTTCCCGACGACGCGCTCCACCAAGGGCTGGCGCGGCTTCAAGGCGCGGAGTTTCTCTACGAGGCGAGCCTGTTCCCCGAGGTGGAGTACACCTTCAAGCACGCGCTCACCCACGAGGTCACGTACGCCGGTCTCCTCCACGAGCGAAGGCTCGCCCTCAACGCGCGGATCGTCGCGGCCATCGAGCGCCTCTACCCCGACCGCCTCGCCGACCACGTCGAGCGGCTCGCCCAGCACGCGCTCAGGGGCGAAGTGTGGGACAAGGCGTTGCTCTACCTCAGCCAGGCCGCGAGCAAGGCCGCGGCGCGCGGGGCCTACCGCGAGGCGCTCCACTGCCTGGAGCAGGCGTTCAGCGCGCTCCAGCATTTGCCGGAGAGTCGCGAGACACTCGAGCAGGCCATCGACCTCCGCCTGCACATTCGCAGCGCGCTCCTCGCCGTCGGCGACCTGGAGCGGATGCTCGACTACCTTCAAGAGGCCGCCGCCATCGCCGAGACCCTGGGCGACCGGCATCGGCTCGGTCGCGTCTCGTCCTTCATCACCAACTATTACTTCGCGCGCGGCGACCACGAGCGAGCGCTCGAGTCCGGGCAGCGCGACCTCGATCTGGCCGTCGCCCAAGGCGACCTGCCCCTCGAAGCGGTGGCGGGCTACTACCTCGGCCAGGCGCACCACGCGCTGGGGGACTATCGCCGCGCGGTCGATTTCCTCCGGCGGACCGCGGCGATCCTCACGGGCGATCTGCTCCACGAGCGCCTCGGACAGTGGGCGCATCCATCCGTCGCCTCGCGCGACTGGCTGGTCCGGTGCCTGGCCGAGCTGGGTGAGTTCGCGGAGGGGATGATCCTCGGAGAGGAGGCGGTCCGCATCGCCGAGGCGGTGGATCACCACCCGACCCGCATTACCGCGCATCTCGGTCTCGGCATGCTCTACCTCCGGAGAGGGAGCCTCCAGCAGGCCATCCCGGTCCTGGAGCGGGGCCTTGAGGTCTGCCGCGTAGCGGAACTCCCGCTCGCCGTGCTGAGGTTCGCGGCCCCTCTCGGCAACGCGTACGCGCTCGCCGGGCGGCATGCAGAGGCGCTGAGGCTCGCGGAGCAGACCGTGGAACAGTTCGCGTCCCTCAAGGCGCTGGTCATCTACACAGCCAATGCCCCATCGGTGGGCGAGGCGTATCTGCTGGCCGGCCGCAGCGAGGCGGCGGTTCGCCTGGCTCGCCGAGCCCTTGAGCTCTGCCGTGAGCACAAGGAACGGGGACACGAGGCGTGGACGCTCCGGCTCCTCGGCGACATTGCTTCCCACCCCGATTCCCCTGACATCGAAACGGCCGAGGGTCACTACCGTGAGGCCATGGCCGTGGCCGACGCGTTGGGGATGCGCCCGCTCCTCGCCCACTGCCACCTCGGCGTCGGCAGGCTGTACCGGCGTACTGGGAAGCACGAGGAGGCACGTGAGAATCTCGGCACCGCGACGACGATGTTCCGCGAGATGGAGATGGGGTTCTGGCTGGAGCAGGCGACTGCGGAGCGGAAGGCGTTGGGTTAAAAGGGGCGGCGATGCGCATTCGGTTCTGGGGGACGCGCGGATCGCTGGCCAGGCCAGGGCCCACCACGGTCCGCTACGGGGGCAATACCTCCTGCGTCGAAGTCCGCGCGGCGGACGGGACGCTGATCGTCCTGGACTGCGGCACGGGCGCCCATGATCTGGGCCGGAGCTTGGTGACGTCGGGAGAGCGTCCCGTCCGCGGGCATCTCCTGATCACGCACACGCACTGGGACCATATCCAGGGGTTCCCCTTCTTCGCGCCGCTCTTCGTGCCGGGGAACGAATGGGACGTCTACGCGCCGCAGGGTCTGGGGCAGCGCCTGGAGGATACCCTCGCCGGGCAGATGGAGTACGCGTATTTCCCGGTGACGCTTGGCCAGCTTGGCGCCACGATCCGCTACCACGAGCTGACCGAGGGGACCTTCAACCTCGGCGCCGTTCGGGTCACCGCCCGTTACCTGAACCACCCGGGGCTCGCGCTAGGGTACCGCTTGGAAGCCGGCGGATTGGCAGTGGTCTACGCCACCGATCACGAGCCGCACTCGCGCCATCAACCCGAGGCGGCGGACCCGGCTCAGGCCCTCCCCGTCCACCGCGAGGACCAGCGGCACGTCGAGTTCCTGGCCGATGCGGACCTGGTGATCCACGACGCGCAGTACACGCTGGAGGAGTACCCGAGCAAGCTGACGTGGGGCCATACCCCGGCCGAGCTGGCCGTGGACTTTGCCCTCGCCGCGGGCGTGAAGCGGCTGGCGCTCTTTCACCATGACCCCCTCCGCGAAGATGCGGCGCTGGAGACGCTGGTGGAAGCCTGTCGCCAGCGCGCCGCTGCCGGGGGGCTCGACGTCTTCGCCGCCGCCGAGGGGCAGATGATCGAGCTGGCGCAGCGGGAGGCCCTCGCGCCGCGCGCTGCGAGGCAACCGGAAGCCGCCATTTCCAGCGTGGTTGGAACCGCGTCAGCGACCATCTTGCTCGTTGATGACGACCCGGACATTCTCCGACTTCTGCACATGACGCTCCGGCCGGAGGGCTTCCGCCTGTTGTCGGCGAGCGACGGGAACGAAGCACTGGAGATCGCCCGCGCCGAGCGGCCGGACCTTCTCATCCTGGACTGGAACATGCCCGGGCGCGATGGGCTGGAGGTGTGCCGCGCCCTCCGCGCCGAGTCAGACCCACACCTCCGCAACGTGCCGGTGGTGCTCCTGACCGCGCAGGTGGGGGCAGAGGACACCGCGGCGGGATTTGCGGCCGGGGTGACGGATTACGTGACCAAGCCATTCAAGCCGACGCACATCCGCTCGCGCGTGCACACCTGGCTCTTGCGGAGCCGCTCCGGCACGGAGGGCGCGTGAATCATGGCGCGGCTTTCTTTCGCGAGCCTGCGGGTACGGCTGTTGCTGCTCGTCCTTCTCGCCGTCATCCCGGCGCTGGGGCTGACGCTCTACACAAACCTCGAAGACCGACAGCTCAGAAAGGCGCGCGTCCAGGAGCAGGCCCTGCGGCTGTCCCGCCTCGTTTCGGCCGACCACGAGCGACTGATCGAGGATGCGCGCCAGCTCCTCGTGACCCTGGCGCGACTTCCTGCCGTGCGTGAGCGAAACCGCGCCGCCTGCAACGCGCTCTTCGCCGATCTGCTCACTCAGCATTCGTCCTACGCCAACCTGGGTGTCATAGACGCCGATGGCAACCTCTTCTGCAGCGCTCTCCCGATGACCGGTCGGGTCTACGCGGGCGACCGCGCCTATTTCCGGCGCGCCCGGGAGACGCGCGACTTCGCCATCGGCGAGTATCAGGTTGGCCGCATCACCGGCAAGGCCACCGTCAACTTCGGTCATCCTGTCCTCGACGACGCGGGCCATGTCCCGGCCGTGGTTTTCGCCGCGCTCGACCTGGCCTGGCTCAACGAGCTTGCCGGCCAGGCGGGACTGCCGCCGGGGTCGTTGCTCACCGTGATCGACCGCCAGGGCACGATCCTTTCTCGCTACCCGGACCAGGAATGGGTTGGCAGACCCGTGCCGGAGTCGCTGGTCTTCAAGGCCATCCTGGCTCAACAAGGGAGCGGCACGACCGAGGCTCCGGGCGCGGACGGCATCCCGCGCCTCTTCTCGTTCGCGCCGTTCGGCGGCGCTCCGCAAAGCGCGGACGCATACGTGAGCGTTGGCATCCCCGCGGCTGTCGCCTTCGCCGGCGCCAACCGCATTCTCGCCCGTAACCTGGTCACGCTGGGGGGCGTGGCGATCCTCGCGCTCGTCGCCGCCTGGGTGGGTGGACACGTGTTCATCGTGCGACAGGTCCGGGCGCTCGTCGGCGCGACGGAGCGGCTGAGCGCCGGGGAGCTGGGCGCGCGCACCGGGCTTTCTCCCGGGCAGGGGGAGCTGAGCCAGCTCGCGAGCGCGTTCGACCAGATGGCCGAGTCGCTCCAGCGGGGGCACGAGCTGAGACTCCTGGAGGAGGAGCTCCGCCGGAAAAACTACGAGCTCGAGCAGCAGAACCGCGCCATCCAGGAGGCGAACCGGTTGAAGAGCGAGTTCGTCTCGATGGTCTCTCACGAGCTACGGACTCCCCTCACGTCGATCCAGGGGTACGCCGAGCTGCTGCTCGACGGCGAGGGGATCGCCGGAGAGCCGCGCGAGAGCCTGGCCATTGTGAAGAAGAATGCGGACCGGTTGCTGGGGCTCATCAACGATCTTCTCGATCTCTCGCGCATGGAGGCGGGCAGGATCGATCTTCACCGCACGAGCCTGGACCTCGCCCGTCTGATCCGGGAGGTCGCCGGCTCGCTGCGCCCGCTGATCGAAGCGAAGCGCCAGCGGCTCAGGCTCGACCTTGGCGACGCGCTGCCCGCCGTGTGGGCCGACGGCGACCGCGTGACGCAGATCCTCACGAACCTCATCTCCAACGCCAACAAATACACGCCGGCGGAGGGCAGCATCACGGTGGTCGCCCGGCGAGAGGATGGGTTCTTGCGCGTGGACGTCAGCGACACCGGCATCGGCCTGTCCCCCGAGGATCAGGCGCAGCTCTTCACCAGATTCTTCAGGGCCCGCGATCCCTCGCCCCAAGCCGCCGGCGGCACCGGGCTGGGGCTGGTGATCACCCGCTTGCTCGTCGAGCTGCACGGCGGGCAGATCACGGTGTCCAGCGCTCCGGGGCAGGGCTCGACGTTCACCTTCTCCCTGCCCGTGCCGGAGGGCTCGGCATGAAATGTAAATAGGCATGACTAACCGGAGAGGGGAAACAACAATGCCGAAGAACCAGGTGGACTACGACAAGGGCGTCGCGCTGCGCAAGAAGCTCTCGGGGGGTCGGCCGGTAAGCGGCGGGCTCTCGGCCATGCAGGAGCTGGCGCCCGAAATCGCGGAGCTGGTGACCGAAGTCCTCTTCGGGCGCGTGTGGACCCGCCCCGGGCTCGAGCTCAAGCTCCGGAGCGTGGCGACCATCTCCACGCTGATGGCGCTCCAGCGGCTGCCCCAGCTCAAGACGCACATCCTGAACGGGCTGAACGTCGGGCTCACCAAGGAGGAGATCGTCGAGGTCCTCGGGCACGTGACGTGGTATGCGGG
>CAYJUC010000249.1:0-6282 GCA_964372605.1 uncultured bacterium
GCGAGGCCCGAGTTGATTGCGCGGGCAAAGCCCGCGCTCGAACAGGAACTCAGCATGAATTCTTGGACAAGCGCGTAGAGTAGGCACCATGGGACAGCCCCGGGTGGTCATTACTGGGATGGGTGTGGTCACCCCCATCGGGATCGGTCTCGAAGAATACCGGAAATCGCTCTTCGCCGGAGTGTCGGGGACCGCTCTGATCTCCCACTTCGACCCCGCAGGTCTTCCCAGCCACGTGGCGGCCTACGTTCGGGACAATGATGCCCTCGCGCGCCTGCGGACCTGGCTGGGCCTGGGCGCCGAGGAACGCCGGAGTACGCTCTTTGCCCTGGCCGCCGCCCGCATGGCCGCCGAGACTGCCGGTGCTACGAACCGGCTCAGCGGGGGTCGGGCCGGGGTCTACTTCGGCACCAGCGGGGAGCGGCAGGACCTCCGCGAGGTGGGGGAGATCGTCTATCGCTCCAGAGACGGCCGCGTTTCCGTGGAGATGGCTGCGTACGTCCGCGAATTTTGCGTTCGTGAGCGCGGTGAGGCGGTGATCCGCCTTCTCCCTCAGTTCGTCACCGCTCGCCTGGCCGGAGCCTTCGGCATCCTGGGGCCGTGCACCACGGTTCAGACCGCTTGCACCTCATCGACCCAGGCCATCGGCGAGGCCCTCCGCGCCATTCGGCGCGGGGAAGTGGACGTGGCGCTGGCTGGGGGAGTGGAGTGTATCGTCACCCCCCTGGAGCTTCAGGTCTTCGGCCTGCTCGGCGTGCTTTCCCGGCGGAACGACCGGCCGGCGGAGGCGAGCCGTCCCTTTGACGCTCGGCGCGACGGCTTCGTGATGGGCGAGGGGGCCGGCGTGCTGATCCTGGAGCGGGCGGACCACGCGCTGGCCCGGCGCGCCCCGATCCTTGCCGAGCTGGCCGGCTACGGGACCTCCTGCGACGCCTACCGGCTGACCGACGAGGCTCCGGACGGCCGGGGAGCGGTTCTGGCCATGACCCGGGCCCTCGAGGACGCGGGGGTGACCTCCCGGATGGTTGACTACATCAACGCCCACGGCACCGCCACCCCGATGAACGACCGGGTGGAGACGGCGGCCATCAAGGCGGTGTTCGGCGAGCGGGCCTACGCGATCCCTGTCAGCTCGACCAAGTCGATGGTCGGCCACGCGATCTCGGCGGCCGGGGCCATCGAGCTGATCACGGGGGTGCTGGCGATCCAGGAGCAGATGCTCCCTCCCACCATCAACTACGAGGTTCCGGACCCGGACTGCGACCTGGATTATGTGCCGAACCGAGCGCGTCCCGCGCGGGTGGAGACCGTCCTCTCCAACTCGTTCGCGTTCGGCGGTCACAACGACTGTCTGTTGGTGCGACAGGTAACCGCCGGAGACCTCGCGTGAGCCCGAATCCGGACCTCTCGGTGGTGATCCCCGTTCATAATGAGGCCTCCACCCTGGAGGATCTCCACCACCGCCTGAGCCAGACGCTCAAGACGCTGGGACGGTCTTACGAGATCATCGTCGTTGACGACGGGAGCACCGACGCCTCCGCCGAGATCCTCCGGCTCCTCCGCGAGCGCGACCGGGATCTCCGCGTCGTGAGGCTCCTCCGGAACTACGGGCAACACGCCGCGGTGTTCGCCGGCCTGGAGCGGGCCCGGGGAGCGGTCGTGATCACCATGGACGGGGATCTGCAAAATCCGCCGGAGGAGATTCCGGCGCTCCTCCTGAAGATCGACGAGGGGTACGATGTGGTTGGGGGACGGCGGGAGTCCCGGCACGACCCGCTGCTCCGGCGCGTGGGCTCGCGCTTGATCAACCGGCTGACCTCGCGGATCGTCGGGGTTTCCATGCGCGATTACGGATGCATGCTCAGGGCATATCGGCGGTCCGTGGTGGAGCAGCTCTTGAAGTGCCAGGAGATCTCCAGCTTCATTCCCGCCCTGGCCAACTGCTTTGCCGGGAGCGTGGCCGAGGTGCCAGTGGCCCACCATCCCCGCCAGGCTGGTCGATCCCGCTACGGGTTCTTTCGTCTCCTCCGGCTCTGTTTTGATCTCCTCACCGGATTCTCGCTCCTCCCGATCCAGATGGTCAGCCTCTCCGGGGTCGCGATCGCCGTTGCGGGATTGGCGTTTTCCCTCTTCCTCGGGATCCGCCGGCTCGTCGTCGGCCCGGAGGTGGAGGGAGTCTTCACCCTCTTCGCGATCCTGTTCTTCTTCGTGGGGCTCCAGATCCTGGCCCTGGGTCTCATCGGGGAGTATGTGGGCCGGATCTACCAGGAGGTGCGCCGCCGGCCCCGCTATGTGGTGCGGGAGATCTGGGAGTAACCGGGCCGCGCCGATATGCATCGCCCTGAATTGAATGGCTCCGGGAATCGGGGCTCGGGGTCCGGGGTTAGGGATCTGAACCCCGAGCCCCGAACCCCGAACCCCGAAAAGTAATGCTCGCATCTCGGCTTGGCCCGAGTTGCCGGAAGTTCGGTGGATAAGCGATCGGGCCGGCCCAGGGTGGTGGTGTTCGGCTACCACACCATCGGGTTCCACTGCCTCCGGCACCTCATCGACCTCGCTGAAGAGATCGTCCTAGTCGTCACCCACCGAGACGACCCGGCCGAAGCTCGGTGGTTCGAGTCGTTCGGCGACCTGGCCCGGAGCCATGGGATTCCGGTCCACACGCCCGGCAACCCCAACCGCCCCGAGTTCGTCTCGATGATCCGGGCCCTCTCGCCGGACCTGTTCCTCTCCTTCTGGTACCGCCGGCTCCTCTGCCGGGATCTGCTGGAGATCCCCCGGCTGGGGGCGGTGAACCTCCACGGCTCGCTGCTCCCCAGATACCGGGGGCGAACCCCGGTGAACTGGGTGCTGGTCCACGGCGAGGCTGAGACCGGCGCGACCCTCCACTACATGACCGAGGAGGCGGACGCCGGTGACATCATCGCCCAGCGGGCGTTCCCCATCGACCCCGACGACACCGCCCTGACCCTTTACCGGAAAATGACCGATGTCGCGCTGGACCTGTTCCGCGCCACCTATCCTGCCATCAGGGCCGGGAAGGCGCCGCGGATCCCTCAGGATGCAAGCCAGGCCACCATTTTCAGCCGCCGCACTCCCGAGGACGGTCTGGTCCAGTGGCGATCGCCTGCCGGGACGATCTACAACCTGATCCGCGCCGTCACTCACCCGTACCCCGGGGCATTCACGATCTTTCGCGGCAAGCGGCTCTTCATCTGGGCCGTCCGCCCGCTGCCGGGAAGCGGAAACGGCGGGCTCCCCCCGGGTTCTCTGGCGGAAGTCAGAGAGAGCCAGGGTCTGGTCGTGAGCGCAGGAGCCGGGCAACTGTTGCTGACCCGGGTCCAGCTCGAGGGTGAGGAGGAGCTGACCGGGGACGAGTTCGCCAGCCGGCATGTAGTCCTCCCTGGGGAACAGCTCGGAGACTGACCGATGCGGGTTCTGATCACGGGCGGCGCCGGCTTTCTGGGTTCTCACCTCACCGATGCCTTGCTTGGGCAGGGGCACGAGGTGTCGATTCTCGACATCGCGCCGGACTTAAAAGTCCGGCACTGCCTGGCACACCCGCGCTTTCGGTACGTGCGCGACTCCGTTCTGAACCGGGAGATTCTGGAAGGGCTCGTGGCCTGGAGCGATCTGATCTACCATTTGGCCGCCGTGGTCGGGGTGGAACACTACGTGGGGGATCCTTATCAGGTGCTCAACATCAACATCAACGGCACACAGACCCTCCTCATCCTGGCCTTCAAGCACGGCAAGAAGGTTGTGTTCAGCTCCAGCTCCGAGGTGTACGGGCGGAGCGCAAAGATCCCCTTCGAGGAGGACGGCGAGCGCCTCCTGGGCTCCACCCGCATCGACCGGTGGTGCTACGCCACCTCAAAGGCTGCGGGAGAGCACTTCTGTTTCGCCTACGGGAAGCTCGGCCTACCGGTGGTCGTGCTCCGGTACTTCAACGTCTACGGCGCCCGGCTGGACGCCATGGATCGGGGGCGGGTGATCACGATCTTCATGGGGCAGCTCCTGCGGGGGGATCCGCTCACGGTGATCGGTGATGGGCGGCAGACCCGCTGCTTCACCTATGTGGACGATGCGATCCGGGCGACCGTGGCCGCCGGGCTCCGCCCCGAGGCGGTGGGGCAGGTGATCAACGTTGGCTGTGACGAGGAGGTCTCGATCCGGACCCTGGCCGAACAGCTGATCCGCCTCTCCGGCTCCTCTTCCACGATCCAGGAGATGCCGCAGGAGGCGGTCTACGGGCCGGGGTACGAGGACATTCCCCGGCGCGTGCCCGACACCCGGCGGATGAAGCGCCTCCTCGGAGTCACGGCCGAGGTCCCCCTGGAGGAGGGGCTCCGGCGGACCATCGAATGGTTCAAGGCGTCGAGGCTGGGCGCATGACCCCGGGCCGAACGCTGGCGCTCAGGGTGGATGTGTGCACCCGGATCGGGCTCCTGGAGGGGGTGCCGCGTCTGCTCGATCTCTTCCGGCGAACTGGCTTCCGCGCCAGCTTCTTTGTCACCCTCGGCCCTGAGACAGGCGGCAGAGCCGTCCGACGGCTCTGGCAGCCAACCTTCGTGTTCAAGCTCTTGCGCACCCGCGCGCTCGGGAGTTACGGCCTTCGGACCCTCCTGAGGGGTACTCTTCTTCCGCCCCGGGAGGTCGGCGCGGGCGCCAGCGGAATCCTCCGGGCGATCTCGGAGGAGGGGCACGAGGCGGGCCTCCACGGCTGGGACCACTTCGGCTGGATGGACAGGGTCCGAGGCATGGAGGAAAACGCGGTGGGGCAAACACTGGAGCGCGCCGTCGGAGTCCACCGAGAAGTCGTCGGGGCCTCCCCACTCTCCAGCGCGGCGCCCGGATGGCGCGCGACGGACCGTGCGCTCCTGGCCCAGGAGCGGTTCGGCTTCGGCTACGCCAGCGACACCCGGGGGACCTCACCGTTTTTTCCGCTCGTGGAGGGCGCGGCGCTTGCCACGCTTCAGCTCCCCACCACCCTTCCGACTGTCGACGAGCTGATGGGGCGCGTGCGGGGGATCAACGACCGGCTGCTGGGCCTGCTCTCGGGCCTGGACGTCCACACCGTCCACGCCGAGGTGGAGGGGCGGCGCGCCCTTTCGCTCTTCGAGGAGCTCCTTCACCGGCTGGCCCGGGCCGGAGTGAGGGTGATCTCTCTTCGAGAGGCGGCCCTCGAGTGCCTCCGTGATCCCGAGGCCATCCCCAGGGTTCCGGTGGTGCCGGGACGGGTACCGGGACGGAGCGGATGGGTCGCCTGCCAGTACGCTTCGAACGAGCGGAAGCGTCCCGTGGTCAGCGTTCGGCAAGACCGGGGCTAATCGCTGTCAGGCGAGCGCTTTCGGACGGCAGTGGGCCCTCGCTGGAACGGCGAGGGCTTTTTTGTTTCTCGGGGAGGCAGGCTCGCGTTCAGGGAGCTGCGCAGGTGCTCACTGGCTTGACGCGAAGGGCTCTGACAGGCGCCCGCGCCTGGTCCGCCGTGAGCTCGAAACTGGCGAGGCACTCGCGAGAGACAGGAATAGAAACGAACCAGGTCCACTCCGGGCGACCCTCCAGCGGGGGGTACGCCCGGTCGATCACGATCTCGCTGAACTCGAAGCGTTGACTCCCGAAGTCCCAATCCTTCACCTGACGGGCCACGACCAGCGTCCCCTCCAGAGTCACGGCCGTGATGTACTGGATCAGCTGGCGGGGGTGATCCCGTATGAGGACCGCGAGATAGGGGTTGCTCGAGGGGCGATCCCGCGCGCCTTCCAGCAGGCTGGCCGAGTCGTGAAAATGGACCGGGTAGCGTTCGACGACGGAGAGACTGTTGCCCTGGTGGGCGACCCGGAACGGATATCGGCTGGCGTCGGGCGCGCGCTGGCCTTCGGCCCAAAAGGCAAGGGGGCCGAGGAGGAGCACCAGGAACCCTAGAAATCCCAAGATAACCCGCATGGGCGGCAACCACCGAATCTGAGCAAGTATACTCCTTGACAGCGGGGCGGGCAAATGCTGAGGATACGGGTAAGCGTGGAGCCCTCGGCAATCGGCGGTCGGCGAGACAATGGGGATGGACAGGGACATGTGGGAACTCCTTGGGGTCCGCCTGGCGGCCACCGACGAGACCGCCGAGGAGTTTACCGGAACCCTCCTGATCCACCGGATCGGGAGCCCGGAGCCCGTGGAGACCATTCCCGTAAGGGTCAAGCGCTCGATCCTGACTGACCTCTCCTCGACACTGGCCCGCCTGCTCCAGCGTTCCACCCGCTTCACGCCGCCTTCCCGATAATC
>CAYJUC010000250.1:0-6280 GCA_964372605.1 uncultured bacterium
TGTCTGAAAAGCCGGTGCGCGTCGTCACGGAGGAGCACATAATGGGCGAGCGGAAGTCTTAGGCGCTTCGTGGGCTCAACGTGAATACGCGGCGAAGAAAGGGGAAAGGGGAGGCGCTTCCTGTTGTGACGAACGTCGTATCGGAGTTCGCGCCGAAAGCGCCCGGATAGGTCGACGTCCATGAATGCCCCGGTCGAGGGGCCCCGGACGCCATTCCGGGGTTTCGTTTTTTGGGCGGATCGGATCGCCGCCCACCTGGGCGGCGTCCGTTTTCTGGTGCTCCCGCTCCTCCGCGCGCTCGCGATCGTCGCGGGAGCGGTCTGGGTGGTGCTGGCTCCCTCCGGCTTCTCCAACCGGGGAGCCGTGGCGGTGGCGGTGGGCGTCTTTGCCGCCTACAGCGCGGTTCTCTACGTTCTCCTCTGGAGCCGTCCACGCTTCACCTTCCGCCTCCGCCTTCCGGTCCTGCTGATCGACCTGGCCTTCGCCCTCCTCCTGATCGCCTTCTCGGGTGGCGCCCGGAGCACGCTCTTCCTGGCCCTCCTCCTGATTGCCGGCCTGCAATCGTATTACTACGGGATGATCCGCGGGGTGGTCGCGGCTGTCGGAGCCTCGGTGGCGTACCTGGCCGTGGTGTGGCCCACGCTGGCCGAGATCGAGGTGTCGAATGTGGCCATCCGCATCGCGGTGCTCCTTGGCACGGCGATCGCCGTGGGGGTGCTCGCCGAGGTGGAGACGCAGGAGCGGCTGGAGATCGCGCGCCTCGGCCAGGAGGTCCGGGCCCGCGAGGAGTTCATCCGGAACGTGGTGGAAAGCCTCCGCGACGGAGTCGTGGTCCTGGACCTGGAGGGACGCGTGGTCGGGTGGAACCGCGCCCTGGAGACACGCTATGGTATCAAAGCGGAGGAAGTGCTCGGCAGGGGGTTTCTCGACCTGTTTCCCAACCTGAAACGCGAGGGGCTGTCCGGCCCCGTGGAACGCGTCCTTCGAGGCGAGATCGACGAGTTCACCCTGGAGGCGGTCGAGCACGAGACGCTCCGGAAGGGGCGCGTGCTGCTCAATATCAAGGGGAGTCTCCTCCGGGAGAACGCCGTCCCATCCGGGGCCGTGCTGCTCGTCGAGGACATCACCGAGCGGGTGGCGCTCGAGCGGGCCGCGCGCCAGTCCGAGAAACTCGCGGCGCTGGGCACGCTGTCGGCCGGCCTGGCCCACGAGCTGAACAATCCCATCGGCATCATCTCCTCGCGGATCGAGGTGATGCTCATGGAGGCCGAGAGCCAGAACCTTCCCGAGGAGGTCCGCGCGGACCTCAACGTGCTCCACCGAAACGCGCAGCGCGTGGCGCGGATCGCCCAGAGCCTGCTCTCGTTCGCCCGTCAGTCGCCGGGCGCGCGCGCGCCTGTGGACGTGAATCGCGTGGTCGAGGAGACCCTGCTGCTGGTGGATCAGCAGATGAGCAAGGAAGGGATCCGGGTGAGCACCCGGCTGGAGCCGGCGCTGCCGCCGCTCCTGGGGGACGCCAATGCCCTCCAGCAGGTGGTGCTGAATCTCCTCACCAACGCGCGCGAGGCGATGATGGACGGCGGCGAGATCCGTATCGAGACGGGGATCGCGCCCGGACGGCCGGGCTCTATCCGGCTGGTCGTCACGGACACCGGGCCGGGGATCCCGCCCGACTTGCTCCCGAAGATCTTCGACCCCTTCTACACCACCAAGGCGGAGGGGACCGGGCTCGGGCTCTCCGTGAGCTACGGCATCGTTCGGGAGCACCAGGGGACGGTGGACGTGCAGTCGGAGCCCGGGAAGGGGACCACCTTCATCCTCACCTTCCCGACGCTTCCCGGAGGCGCGGCGTGACGCGCGAGCGGATCCTCATCGTGGCCGACGAGCCCGACATGGTGGAGAACTGCCAGCGCATTTTGGGCCGCGCCGGCTACCGGTGCCTGACCGCCACGGACCCGCGCGGGGCGCTGGCGCTCCTGGAGTCCGAGCGCCCGGACCTCCTCCTGACCGACCTCAAGATGCCCGGCGTGGACGGCATGGAGCTGCTCCGGCACGCCCGCCAGGTGGATCACGAGATGCCGGTCATCATCCTCACGGCCTTCGCCACGATCGAATCCGCGGTGGCGGCGGTGAGGGCGGGCGCCTTCGACTACCTTTCCAAGCCGTTCTCGGCGGATCAGCTCGCGCTGGCCGTGGATCGGGCCCTCAAACAGCGGCGACTCGCGCTGGAAAACCTCCGCCTCCGGGAGCAGCTCCAGGGCACCTACGGCTTTGAGTCGATCGTGGGACGGAGCCCGGCCATGGCGCAGGTCTTCGAGCTGGTGCGGAAGGCCGCGCGCTCGGAGGCGAACATCCTCATCGTCGGCGAGTCCGGGACCGGCAAGGAGCTGATGGCCCGCGCCATCCATGTCAACAGCCCCCGGGCGGCCGAAGCTTTCGTTCCCGTGGACTGCGCCTCGCTCCCCGAGAACCTCCTGGAGTCCGAGCTCTTCGGCCACGAGAAGGGCGCCTTCACCGGCGCGGTGAAGACCAAGCCGGGGCTGGTCGAGGTGGCCCACCGGGGGACCCTGTTCCTGGACGAGATCGCCGAGCTGCCGGCGAGCCTTCAGGTCAAGCTGCTTCGCGCGCTTCAAGAGCGGGAGATCCGCCGCGTGGGGGGAACGCGCCAGATCGAAGTGGATGTGCGGCTGGTCTCCGCCACGAACCGGAACCTCAGGGAGGAGGTGGCGAACGGGCAGTTCAGGGAGGAGCTCTACTACCGCGTCAACGTCATCGCGATCCCGCTCCCGCCGCTCCGGGAGCGAAAGGGCGATGTCACGCTTCTGGCCCACACGTTTCTCAAGAAATACGGGCAGGGCCGGGAGCGCCCGCTTAGGGGTTTCGAGCCCGAGGTGGTTCATCTGCTGGAAGCCTACCCCTGGCCGGGCAACGTGCGCGAGCTTCAGAACGTGGTCGAACGGGCGTGCGCCCTGGCTGACGGGGACACGATCGCCGCCCGTGATCTTCCGGAGCACGTTCGATCTCCCCAACCTGTTTCGGGCCCTGCCCTCGCCGCGCCTGCCACGACCCTTCCCCTCAAGGACGCCAAGGCGCGCTGGATGACCGATCTGGAATCGGCGTATCTGACCGAGTTGCTGACGCGGCACGGCGGAAATGTCTCCCACGCCGCCCGCGCCGCGGGGATCGACCGGAAAACCTTCCATCGCCTGATCAACAAGTACAAGCTTCAGGGCTGACGCCCCGCACCCCCGGGGCCAGCGCCCCACCCCGCCTCCCGCTGACGCATTTGCATCAGTCCTGTTTCTTATCACTCCGAGAAGAATTTTGTATTGGACCTATCCTGACCAGCGCTCGTAGGGTGAGGCCTGGAGGTGACTTGCGCTCGTCGACGAGAGCCGCGTGGTGTTGGTGTTCAGCGGATAGGAGAGGCGATGGGCAGGTCGCTTTTCATCTTTGTGGAGGTGCCATGGAAATCCTGGTGCTCCTCGCCAGCGCTCCCGACTCGCCATCGGGAAAACAGGCGCTCGCCTTCGCCCAGTCCATGACCGCGGAGGGCCACGCCCTGACACTCTGTTGCCGGCAGGACGCGGCGGCCTGGGGGGCGGGTCGCGCTGATGACCCCACACGGTCATTTGTCCATCGTCTTGAAGCGGCCGGGGTCCGCTGTGTGGCGCTCGGGGCCGACCTGGAGCTGCGAGGTCTTCGGGCGGCGCGAGGCGTCTCGGTGGTGGACTACGCCGGCCTCGTTACGCTCCTGGCTGCCGAGCACGACCGGGTGATCGGCGCCTTCTGAAATATGCCGAAGTTTTCACTCGTTGAATTCTCTGTCAGACATCCGAAGCTCATCGTCGCGCTGACGATACTCTCCACCCTCGCCTTTATGACGCAGTTCCCGCGGATGAAGACAGATACGAATCCGAAAAATATGCTTCCGGCAACATCCGATGTCAGAGTGTGGAACGACGAGGTGGACAGGACATTCGCCCTTTACGAGGACATGATCGTCCTCGGGATCGCAAATGAAAAAGGCGTCCTCAACAGTGAGACGCTCAAAAAGGTTAGCCGGATTACGGATGGCGTCCTCAGGATCAAGGGGGTCGCCGCAAGGGACGTAAACAGCTTCCCCACCATCACCAACGTCACATCCGAGTCGGGGCTTCTGAAGGTCGCACCCCTCATGACGGAAATCCCGAAGACAGATAAAGAGATCGAGAGCCTTCGCAAGATGCTTTTCGAAAACCCTCTCTTCATTAACCGCGTCATCTCCACCGATGGAAAGACCACGGCCATCTATGTTCCTCTTGAGAAGGGGTCTAACGGGAGGGACGTGGCGGAACAGATACGGGGGATAGTGAAAAAAGAGAAGGGCGACGAGAAGTACTACATCGCGGGCGACCCTGTGGCGAGGGATACATTCGGCGCCGAGATGTTCAAGCTTATGGCGATCTTTGCGCCGATAGCGGGCATGGTGATGCTGGCGGTCCGGTATCTCATGTTCAGGGACCTTTTCCTCTCCATCACGCTGATGATGGATGCCATGATCAGCATCGTCTGGAGCATGGGGCTGTTGATCGGACTCGGATTTCCCGTCCATATCATGAGCTCGATGGCTCCCGTCTTCTTGATGGCCATCGCAACAGACAGCATTCACATCTTCAACGAGTTCTACTTCCGCTACAGGGAAAGCAAAGACAAGGAGGCCGCGATCATCGAGACGATGCGCGCGGTAGGCCGCCCCGTGCGCTACACCGCCCTGGCAACGGCCGCGGGCTTTGCGGTGCTGATGTTTATGAACATCATTCCGGTCAGGATCTTTGGGGGCCTGGTGGCATTCGGGACAGTCGCCCTGAGGATCTTGAGCTTCAGCTTCATCCCCGCGATGTTTACCTTCGTCAGAGACACACATATAGAGAGGGCAGCGCGGGGAGAAGATATCTCGTTGAGCCGGGCATCGCGGTTCCTGAAAGGGCTCGCCGGATTTGGCGCGCATAGACCCAAAGTGACTGTCCTCGTCGGACTCGTACTGTTTGCGGCGGCGATCGTCGGGATCACGAAGATCGTGGTGAACAATAACATGGTGGAGTGGTTCAAGAAACAGAGCGACATACGGGTGGCGGACACCGAGATCAACAGGGCGCTCGGCGGCACCTCCACGGGCTATGTGGTGGCGACCTCAAGGGAGGAGGACTTCATCAAGAATCCCGAGACGATGAGATACATAGAGAACCTCCAAAGGCATCTGGAAAAACTGGCCGTCGTGGGAAAGACCTTCTCTGTCGCGGACTACGTGAAAAGGATCAATCGTGTCCTCCATGAGGACGACCC
This sequence comes from uncultured bacterium, assembly GCA_964372605.1. Classification (GTDB taxonomy): domain Bacteria; phylum Methylomirabilota; class Methylomirabilia; order Rokubacteriales; family CSP1-6; genus CAYJUC01. The sequence continues at coordinate 5,326 of CAYJUC010000250.1, forward strand.
CGGGTTTGATGTCATCCCCGAGACAAAGGAGGCTGTTGGCCAATCCCTGTTCCTCTTCAGCATGTCCGCGAAAGCATCAGACCTGAACAATGTGGTTGATTACCCTTTCAGTAAAGCCAACATCTGGATTCAGCTCAAGACCTGGGACGCGCAGGCAATGGAGGAGGTTATAAGGGCGGTCGATGGCTACAGGAAGGCGCACCCGTTCCCCCTGGAGCTCAAGCCCGCGGGAATCGCGTACTTCAATCTCGTCTGGAATGACGCGGTCCTGTGGGATATGGTCAAGGGGTTCATCGCCGCTCTTATCGTGGTATTTGTCATCCTCATCTTCAACTTCCGTTCTTTTAAGTGGGCGCTTGTCAGCTATGTCCCGCTCCTCTTCACGATTCTCCTCATTTACGGGGTGGTGGGATTCAGCGGCAAGAGGTTTGATATGCCCATCTCCGTGCTTTCGTGTCTCTCTTTGGGCATGGCGGTGGATTTTGCGATTCATTTCGTAAGCAGGTTTCGACAACGGTTGGCGGAGGGTCCGGTCAGGACTCTCGGGTCCGAACTCATAACGGAGTCATTACTGTGGACCGCCGCGAGGCCCGGCAAGGGGATCATGCGAAACGCGGTGCTCTTCGCGGCATCGTTCGCGGTGATGATATTCGCCCCGCTTACCCCGTACATTACCGTCGGCGCGTTTATCGTGAGCATGATGATGCTGAGCGCTCTCATGACAATCATCTATCTGCCGGCGCTGATCGTATTGCTGCGGGGCTGGCTGTTTAAGGGGGGATTGCAATGATGGTTCCGGGCCTACGGCGGGCTGGCTGGGTTGCACTGGGCGCGGGCCTCGCCGTGCTGGCGCCGACCCGGCCGGTGGCCGCCCAGCCGCCGGCGGACGACATCATGACGAGGGCCCATCTGGCCATGTACTACCCGGGGGAGGATCTGCGGGCGCGCGTCACGA
>CAYJUC010000251.1:0-6279 GCA_964372605.1 uncultured bacterium
CGGGTCAACGGCATCAGTTGACTCAGGCGGTGGCCTAATCTAACATTGCGGGCATGTGGCAAGGAAGCGTCGTCTCGATTCAGATCGCGAAGGAAGCCTCCGCGCCGATGGAGTCCGTTCCCGAGGTGCGGGCCGTTCCCGGACGGGGGCTCGAGGGCGACCGGTACTTCAACCGGCGCGGCTTCTACTCGCCGCGACCGAGCGTGGGCGGGCGCGAGGTCACGCTGATCGAGGTGGAGGCCGTGGAAGCGTTGTTCCGGGGGATCGAGAACGCGGAAGGGGAGACGCTCGGCATCAAGCTGGCGCCGGCGGCGACCAGACGCAACATCGCCACGTCGGGTGTTCCGTTGAATCACCTGGTTGATCGGGAATTCTGGGTGGGCGAGGTTCGGATGCGAGGCACCCGGCTCTGCGAGCCGTGCAAGCACCTGGAGGACCTCACCCAGAAGGGCGTCCTCCCCGGGCTCATCCACCGCGGGGGCCTTCGCGCCCAAATCCTGAGCGAAGGGGTGATCCGCGTCGGCGACGTTGTCCGCCCGAAAACCGCCTGAACCCGGTTCGCGTCCGCACTCGGTACCCTCACCCCGGCCCTCTCCCTCAGGAGGGAGAGGGAGCCTTTTCGGTTCCCTCGCCCCAGGCCGGGGAGGAAGCCAGGGTGAGGGAAATGCACTTCAGGGGGGTGTCCGGGATGACGAAACAGTCCGTAGGCGACGCGTTCGACCCCGGGATTCATCGGATGCTGGCCGACGGCGTCCACTATCGCGACCTCAAGGATATCCAGGCTGCCATTCAGGACTGGTCGCAATGGGGTCCCGCGTGGACGGATGCCGCCGCCAGGCACGAAGAGATCGCGGAGAAGGCGTTGGCTCGAGGCCGGACGCTCACGGCGGGAGAGGCGCTCGCGCGAGCCTCGCTCTATTGTCACTACGCTCTGGGACCCCTGTATTTCGACCCCGAGCAACGGAAGGTCATCCAGAAGCGCAAGGAAGATCTGTTCAAACGCGCCGCCCCCCTGCTCGCCCCGCCGCTTCAACGCCTCGAAATCCCGTTCGAGCAGGTGAGCCTCCCCGCGTACCTGCGGGTGCCGGCGACCGGCGCTCGGCGGCACCCCTGCGCCGTTCTCGTCGGGGGACTGGACACCACGAAGGAGGACTATCTCCAGTTCAACAATCTGTGCAGCCAGCGCGGGCTGGCGACGCTCGCGTTCGATGGTCCGGGCCAGGGCGAGATGTTGTATCGCATGAAGTGGCGCGCGGATTTCGAAAAGGCCATCTTTCGGGTGCTCGACTACCTCGAAGCTCGGGCCGATATCGACGCCTCCCGGATCGGGGTCATCGGACGCAGCACGGGCGCGCACTACGTGTGCAAGGCCGCCGCCATGGACCGCCGGATCAAGGCGTGCGTCGCCTGGGGGGCCATGTATCATGTGCGCAATCTTCCGACGATGCCGGCGGTCATCCGCGAGGGGTTTATGTTCGTCAGCGGCTCGTCCACCGTCGAAGAGGCCAGCAAGTTCTTCGAGAGCATCAACCTCGACGGCGTCGCCCAGAATATCAAGTGTCCGCTTCTCGTCGTCCACGGCGGGAAAGACGTGATCACCCCCACCGAGAACGCGACATTGACGGTGCAGCACGCGGGTGGGCCGACAGAGCTCCTCTTTTACGAAGACAGCATGCACTGCGCTCACGACCGATCGCACATCGTCAGGCCGGCCATGGCGGATTTTCTGGTTGAGCAGCTGCGGGGACTGGAAACTTGACTCTCCCGCTCCCCCGGGGATACTTTGAGCAACCCGGCACAGACGCCAGAGGAGGTTCATAGATGAGCGATTATCAGCTGAACAAACTGCTGTTCGCGATGGCGGGTGAGCACAAGATGGTCGAGTCCGTGTCGGAAGAGACGGAGCTCGCATCGTACGAGCTCAGCCAGGCGGAGAAAGACGCGCTCAAAACGGGCGACATCGCCCGGTTGTACGAGCTGGGAGCCAACCCGTATCTGATCCGTCGCGTGTTCCGCCCGCGCTTCAAAGTGTAAGGAGGTCGGCATGGCCCGGATCGTGGCCGCTCTGCTCACCTCTCACGCGCCGAACATTACGGCCAAACCCGAGGTTTCCGACCCAGCTCAGCGGACGCGCTTCCTATCCAGCTTCGAACTGCTGCGGCAGCGGCTGGAACGCGCCCGCCCCGACCGGCTGGTGATTTTCGCGAACGACCATCTCCAGAACTTCTTCTATGACAACATGCCGGCCTACTGCATCGGGCTCGCCGATTCCTACGAAGCCCCTTCCAGCGGCAGCTCCGCGTTTCTCAGGATTCCCGAGCGTCGCGTTCCCGGCGACGGGGCGTGGGCCAGGCGACTCCTGAAGTCCGGGTGGGACGCCGGGTTCGACTTCGCGTTCTCGCAGGATCTGGAGTTCTGGGACGACGCGTCGGTGCCGTTGCATTTTCTGCTGCCCGAGGCAACCGTTCCGATCGTTCCGGTCATGACGAACTGCGCCGCGCCGCCGCTTCCGCCTCCGAAGCGGAGCTACCAGCTGGGGGCGTTCGTCCGCGAGTTCATCGAGAAGGAATGCCCCGGGGATGAGCGCGTCGCCCTCCTGGGTTCGGGAGGGATCTCCCACTGGGTCGGGACCCCCGAGACGGGGAGGATCAATCCGGACTTTGACCACCAGGTTCTGGATTGGGTGCGGCAGGGCAGGGGCGAAGCGCTGGCCGGGTTGAGCTACGAGGAGATCGAAAAAGGCGGCGGCAACGGGGGCCAGGAGCTTCGGAACTGGATCGCCGTCCTGGGCGCCGTTCCGGGGTGCAAGGGGGAAGTGCTCAGTTACGAGCCGGTGCGCGACTGGATCACCGGAGTGGCCACGGTGTGGCTGCTGGTCTAGGTCTCCCGGTACCGCACCGGGAAGGTCCCGGCCCCCGAACCCAGCCTCAGACTCAGTCCATCTTACTGAATTGCTTGCTGGAAATATCTCCTTGACAGCCCCGGGAGCTGTTTCGCATTATAATGGTCAGACCACCCGACCGGTACCCCCAGCTCAGGAGGAGGGCATGGCGCATCTGACCTGTGAGGTCGTCTACCGCGGCATCTTCCAGAAGAACCTGGCTTCCCGAATTACACGCGGGATCGTCCTCTCGGCTCGAAAGTCTGGCAGGTGGGGGATCGCCTTTGGCCGCTATGGTGACAGCCCGCAGCGAAACGGCGTCCCTGCCAAGGACTTCGCCATCGTGGCGGACACCAAGGAGGAGCTGGAGCAGCACATGGCCCGCTACGAGCCCAAGGAGCTTCACGTCACCATCTGCGTGGACGACACCCTCTGTAAAGGCGTGGAGTCCTGGGCCTGGTACGGGCTTCAGCCGATCAACCGGCTCATCCTCCCCAACGGCCACCTCCTCGTCACCTCCACACAGTTGGCCGACGATCTTCTGAAGGACGCCCATAAGAAGGACACTCCGTACTCCGTCTGGATCGTGCCCGGGAAGGCCTCCTTCTCCGGGCTCTGGGTCTACAAGGAGGACCACACCGAGGTGCGGGTCCTCGGGGCGCTGGCCAAGATCGCGCCCCAGTTCCTCACCATCGACGCGGTCCAGGAGGCGATCAGGGAGGCCGAGTGGGGCTCCGCGCTCAAGGCGGAGTCCGCCCGCAAAGCCTACGAGCGGATCGAGGGCCGTCCGGTGACGATCACGGAGGGGAACCCGGAGACCCCTTACTCCTTCGAGATGCCCCGATGGTGGGAGATGCGCGAGGGCGTGACGATTCCCTCCCTCCCGATCGGCAAGCCCATCGAGGGTGGGAAGGGCTATCGGCCCGAGCGAAGCCAGGTCTTCAAGAAGTTCTCCAGCCGCACGATGCGGCCGGTGGTCAACTTCGATACGTGCGTGAAGTGCACCCTCTGCTGGCTCCAGTGCCCGGACTCCTGCTTTGACGTCACGCCCGAGGGCCTCTACGACGCCAACATGGAGTCCTGCTGTGGCTGTGGCGTGTGCGAGGCGGTGTGCCCGGTCGAGAACTGCATCACGATGGTGAACGAGGCCGCCTTCGAGGATAACGCCAGCCAGTGGGAGATGTGGCGGAAAGACAAGGGAGCCTATCAGGTCTGGCTGGAGGGCAAGATCCAAGACAAGGTTCACGTCGGGCGCTCCCACGGCTTTCGCTACCGGGGCCAGTACGAGGAGGAGCTGAAGTTGGGCGAGCTGGAGCTGGGTGGTGCTTCACTGGCCACCGGTATTCCCGGCGAGAACGCCAAGCAGAAAGGGGCGGCGTAACATGGCAGTGGCAGCCAAAGCAGCTCCGGCAGTTCTCGAAGAGAAGGAGATGCTCATCTCCGGGAGCGAGGCCATCGCCGAGGCCCTCACACTCGCCGACATCGACGTCGTCACCGCGTACCCGATCCGGCCCTACGACACAGTGATGCAAGCCATCGCCAAGAAGATCGCCAACGGCAAGTTGGTGGCCGAGTATATCGTGGCGGAAGGCGAGCACAGCCAGTTCGAGATCGTCAAGCACGCCTCCACCGTGGGGGCCCGGGTCTTCTGCGGCTCCTCGGGGGTAGGCTGGATGTACGCGATGGAGGCCATCACCGTGACCCCGGCTCTCAGGGTGCCGATGGTGGCCATGGTCGGCAATCGCGCCCTCGACGACCCAGGCGCCTTCGGAGTTGAGCACAACGATGCCCTCTCCGTCCGGGACCTCGGGTGGCTGATGTGCTGGATCGACAGCTCCCAGGAGGCGCTGGATACCACCCTGATCGCCTACCGGGTCGCCGAAGACCGGCGGATCTTCCTTCCCATCGCGATCTCGGCCGACGGCGCCTTCCTGACCCACTCCCAGGCCATCACCCGGGTGCCGTCCCAATCCCTTGCCGACAAGTTCCTGCCGCGCTACAACCGGGGGGACCTTCTCCTGCATCCCGACAATCCCATCACCGTCGCCCCCCAGGTGAACGAGGACTGGGTGATCGAGATCCGGCGCCAGAACAACGCGGCCACGGAGCGGGCGTACACGGTCATCGAAGAGGTCTACGCCGATTTTCGTCGCATTTTCGGCCGGGGGCCCGAGAACCCGTGGTTCGAGGAGTACATGACCGAGGATGCGGAGGTCGTCCTGATGGGAATGGGGACGCTCTCCTTGCCCGTGAAAGTGGCGATCCGGAAGATGCGCGCGGACGGGAAAAAGGTGGGGCTGATCCGCCTCCGCTGGTTCCGGCCGTTCCCGTATGAGCAGCTCGCCCGGGCCCTCCGGAAGGCCAAGGCCATCGGGGTCATCGACCGCGACTATTCCTTCGGATCCCCATTCGGCTCCGGTGTCGTGGCCACGGAGGTGAGAGCGGCGCTCTATAACGCCGATCACCGGCCGCCACTCATCGGATTCATCTGCGGGCTCGGCGGCCGGGAGGTCACGCTGGAGGACGTCTACAAGATCACCGACATCTGCTACGCCGCGGCCAAGGCCGGCAAGGCCGAGCAGGGCACCTACTGGCTCGGCGTGCGCGAATAACACCAGGAGGCTTACTCATGGCTGAAGCGACCACTTTCGCAAACGCGACCCAGCTGCTCGAGCCCTTCAAGGGCGTCAAAAAGGTCACCCTCGAGGAGTACTTCTCCTCGGGGCACAGGACCTGCCAGGGGTGCGAGTCGGCCCTGGTCATGAAGCTGATGGTCAAAGCGGCAGGGCCCCGGACCATCGTGCTCGGCTCCACCGGGTGCATGTACGTGGCCAACACGACCTACTACTCGACGCCGTGGGTAGTCCCCTGGATGCACACCCAGCTCGGCTCTTCCGGCTCGGCGGCCCTCGGGACGGCGGCCGGGCTCAAGTCGCTGATGAAGAAGGGGAAGATGAAGACCGAGCCGATCAACGTCATCGCGTTCTGCGGCGACGGCGGCGGCGCCGACATGGGGCTCGGCGCCATCTCGGCGACGCTGACCCACAAAGAGTACAACTGCTTGATCCTGCTCTACGACAACGAATCGTACGCGAACACCGATATCCAGGCCTCCGGCTCGACGCCGTACGGCGCCCACACCACGTTCAGCCCCCCGGGCTCGGTGAAGCGGATCATGCACAACCGCTGGAAGAAGAACACCGCTGGGATGCTGGCAGCGGGGCACCCGGAGTGCCGGTACGTGGCCACAGTCTGCGCGTCATACGCCGTGGAGATGATGAACAAGGTGCGCAAGGCGCTCTCCATCGGCGGCCCCACCTTCATCCATTCGCTCGACCCCTGCCCCAAGGGCTGGGACTACGACCCCATGCTCTCCCACGAGCTGGGCGAGCTGGCCA